>JAZNYT010000054.1:0-66238 GCA_045594565.1 Eubacteriales bacterium | reverse complement strand
TTGACGAAAGTGTGCATTTGATGATATAATGTCCATAGAAAATAGCTCCTTGCGATTTGTGTTTTTGTAGTTATTAACATTATATCACATTGGAGTCTATTTTCTTTTTTTATTTGTCACCCATCAATTGTATCATAACATAGGGTGAAATTTTGTTTTTCCCTTTACATTGAGGACACAATGTGTTAATATAAAAAGTACCAGAAAACAGTGAGGAAAAGCCTTATGAGAAGCGAAAAATTACAAATAAATATAGTTCTGCACGAGCCGGAAATCCCCCAAAATACAGGAAATATCGCACGTACATGCGCAGTAACGGGAGCAAGACTCCATCTTATTGAGCCTCTCGGATTTGAAATAGACAGTGCGAAGCTCCGCCGCGCGGGACTTGACTATTGGGACAAGCTTGAAATTTTCAGATACCCGTCAATCGAGGACTTTTTTGAAAAAAACGAAGGTGAATTTTTCTTTTTCACAACAAAAAGCGAAAAGAACTTTTCGGAGATGAAGTATTCGGGCAACGTCTATCTTATCTTCGGTAAAGAAACAAAGGGGCTACCCGAAACTCTTATAAAAGAAAATCTTGACCATGCCGTAAGAATACCTATGAAAAATACTCTCCGCTGTCTCAATCTTTCAAATTCGGCAGCAGTTGCGGTTTACGAGGTGCTTCGTCAGAATTCGTACCCCGATATGATATGACCTCCCGTGCTTTCGGCATAAAGGAGAATCACTATTACAAGAAGGGATATATTGAAGGCAGAAACACCAACGAGCCAAAGCCCTCCGAAGGCGAGAAGAAAAAGTGAAATACGTGATACTATTCCTACGATGCGCTCTGCTTCGTAGGGCTCTTTTTTTGTGAGAAGAAGAGAGCGAAGCGCCATTCCGCCGTCAAGGCTGGACACAGGAAGAAGATTAAAGAGTGCATATGTCAGGTTTGACAGAAAGAAAAAGAAAAGAGGCAGCGAAAAGCGATACCGTAAAAAAGCAAAAAGAATTAGTGCAAAAACAAGGTTTGCAAGGCTTCCCGATATTGCCACGAGAAAATCACCCCTGTAGCTGATAAGCTTTTTATCAAGGACAATAGTGCCCCCGAAAAGACCAAGCACCAACGCTTTTGCTCTCACCTTAAAAAAACGAAGGGTAACAAGATGACCGCATTCGTGAACAATAGCCGAAAAGAGCATAAGAAAAACGTACTCCGTATCCCCTGACAGAAGAAACACGAAAACTGTTATTACAAAGGACGGCTCAATGATAATCTTCAAACGAGAACCCCTCCGTCAAGATTGAATACCGCTACTGCCTCGGGTGATGAGAGCATTTTTGAAACGAGCCTTGCCTCTGCATCCCGAAGATTTCCGCCATGTCCCGATAGCATATAGGAAAGAAGCACTATAATAAGGCAGATAACTGCAGCTATAAGCTTTTTTGACAAAAATAAAACCCCCGCATACAATTTTAACAATTATATGCGGGGGATTTCTTTTTATGCCTTACTTACGGCGAGGTGTGAGTACGTACCAGAAGGAACCCGAAAGGAATACAGAGGAGTAAAGACCTGCAATTATTCCTGCAATAAGAGGAAGTGCGAATTCCTTGATGGAGTGTACACCGAGAATGTATATAAGTCCAATGGTAAGAAGTGTTGTTATAGTAGTGTTAATCGAACGCATAAGCGACTGACGGGAGGAGATGTTGATAACAGTACCGAAATCCGTCTTGCCCATCTTTTTGCGATTTTCTCTTACTCTGTCGAAAAGCACGATAGTAGCATTGATAGAATAACCAAGTATTGTAAGCATTACCGCAATGATGTTGCTGCTTACGGGGATACCGAATACCGCGTAGATAGCAATCACTATGATTATATCGTGGATAAGGCAAAGAACTGCAGCGATAGCTGAACGGAACTCAAATCTTACAGTGATATAGAGAAGCATAAGAATTACCGCTATAATTGTTGCGATAACTGCAGAACGCTTGATCTCGCCTGAAATAGATGCGCCGATTCTTGACTCTGCAAGAACCTCAACGGGAACTGTTCCACCGTAAACAACGTCTGTTGCTTCTTCTACTTCAGCGGGAGCTTCAGGAGCTTCCTCTGTTGCTTCTACAGTTTCCTCTGCAGTTTCTTCTACAGTTTCTTCTGCAGTTTCTTCTGCAGTTTCCTCTGCAGTTTCCTCTGCGGTTTCTTCTGCAGTTTCCTCTGTGGCTTCCTCTGTTTCTTCTACTTCTTCTGCTTTTTCCTCTGTCTTAATAAGAGGTGCGCCGTATGCCACGTTGAGAACTGTGTAAACCTGTTCCATTACCTCGGGAGTAGCATCAGCCGCCTTGATAATAACGCAGGTAGCGTTATCGCCCGACTTCTGAATGGTGTTTACAGTGATTCCGTCGATTGCATCAACAAGCTCACGAACGTGGTCAAGCTCTGCTTTATCGAGAGTCTTGTGGAGGTCGTACTGGAGAGTGATACCGCCTGCGAAGTCGGTGTCAAGGTTAAAGCCTCCGATAAACATAACAAGGAGGGCTGCAACAATAACTACTGCAGAAATACCGAACCATACCTTGCGGAGTCCGATAATATTCATCTGATCTTTTGTAATAAATTTCATTATACGTGACCCCCTTTCTTATATTCCGTAGAGCCAAGGCTTCTTTGCACCAAGACCTACAACTGCATTCATAAGGAAGCGTGTTACAATAATAGCGGTAAACATTGAAACAACGATACCGATAAAGAGTGTAATAGCGAATCCCTGAACAGTACCCGTACCGAAGTACCAAAGAACTGCGGATGCAATAATTGTTGTAACGTTACTGTCGATGATAGAGGAGAAAGCACCCTTGAATCCTGCCTTAACTGCGGATACCGTACCCTTACCGAGTCTGAGCTCTTCCTTGATACGCTCGATAATAATAACGTTTGCGTCAACCGCCATACCTATAGAAAGGATGATACCTGCAACACCGGGAAGTGAAAGGTTAACCTTTGCTACTACAAGAACAATACCTACGATTGCCATATATGCTACAAGTGCGATAGCAGAAACAAGACCGGGAAGTCTGTAGTAAACTATCATAAAGAGCATAACGAGGAGGATACCGAGAGCGCCTGCGAAGATTGCGGTTTCAAGTGCCTTTTCACCAAGAGTAGGACCTACTGTGTCGGCACGAAGTTCCTTGAGTGAGAAGGGAAGCTGACCTGAAGCGATAACGCTTGCAAGGTAGGTTGCGCCTTCCTTATCAAAGTTACCTGTGATTACCACGTCCTCTGTAGTAAGCTTTTCCTGAACGTAGGGCATTGAAACAAGCTCGTTATCAAGAAGGATAGCGATAAAGTTTCCGCCGTCTGCAATAAGCTTTGCTGCTTCCTCTGTAGCCGTAGCGAACTTTTCAACCGCATCAGCCTTAAGAGTTACGGATACGAAGTATTCGGGAGTGAGTGACTGCTCGTTTACCTGTCCGTACTGCATAGAAGCGGACTTGATGTCGCTGCCTGTCATAATGATTTTTCCGTCGGAGCCCATAAAGCTAAGCTCACCTATGTTACCAAGGAGATTTCTTGCTTCGTCAAGGTCTTTTACCTCGGGAATTTCAATCTGAATTCTCTTGTCGTCCTTCATTGTAGTGATGGAGGCTTCTGTGTAGCCTGCCGCCGAAAGACGTCTTGTCATAATGGACACTACCGTATCCATATCAGTATCGTTTACCTTTCCGAGGTCCTCAACGTCGGGCTCGTAAACGAGAAGTGTTCCTCCTGCAAGGTCAAGACCCTTTCTTATAGCGCCTTTATCAAAGACACCGGGAAGAAAGCTTCCTATACCGCAAAGAGCAACGTAAGAGACAATCGCTATAACAAGGATTGCCGAAATAAGTTTCACAACGTTCTTTGCCATTTTTGTATTTCCTTTCGTTTTTATATATACTTTTCGTATTATACTACACAGAAGAAAAAAAGTCAATATAATAAAAAGTGTTGATTATCTTTTGGTTTTGTGATATTATTTTACAAGAGGTGTTAACTATGAGTATGAGACCATTCCAGGTTCATAACAAGGACTTGAAATTTGCACTTTGGACAGTTCGGAAAAAGAAAGGAAACGCAATGAACAATACACATATCAAATCGTCAAGCGACTATGCCTTCAACTACACAGAACATCTTGTAACAAAAAAAGCCGATTCAAAAACCATTATTCAGAGAGTAGCCATTATATTGGTGGGACTGATTCTTATGGGAGTTCTCGGCTTTCTTATGTTCGGACCCATCAAGGTCCCTCAGATAGGTGCGGTAGCTCTTCTTCTCATCGGTTACGTTTGCAAGGTGTTGTGGAGCTACACAAAGATAGAATACGAATATCTCATCGTGTCGGGTGAGATGACAATGGACATAATTTACGCGAGCAAAAAGAGACGACAGATTGCAGAATTCAAGGTACCTGTGGCAGAGGCCATCCTTCCCTATGCCGATGCAAAGCTTGACGGCGTTAAGGTGACCTACGGTGTATCCTCCCCCTCCGACGAGGATGCTTACTGCGCCATATATCAGAACGACAACGGCTCAAGAGAAGCACTGGTCTTCAATGCAGACGAAAGAGCTCTTAAAATGCTTCATTATTATAATAAAGCAACTGTAATAAAAAAGTAAAGCCACAATAAACTGTACAAAGGAGTGATATTTGTGCGGTTTATTTTAATTAGTCTTGTTTCAATTCTTCTCTTTTCCTCCTGCGCATCAGAGAAAAGCATTATCAAAGAAAGCTTTACTCCGCCATATTCCTACGAATCCGTCTTCTCTGACGGCGAGTGTGAATTTGAGGGGATAATTTCCTTTGACGGAAAGGTAATGACCTTTTCTGCCAACTCCCCCGAGGGCTACGTTATAAGAATAGGCGAAAACGGATGCGAGGTTGAATACGAGGGTATGATTTTCACAGAAAATCTGCTTCCCTCATCAAGATTCCTGCCACTCTACGAAATGATAATGAATTTAGAAGAATGTGAAATATCAAAAGACCCCCTTGTTGTAAAAAAGGACAATTCCACTATTAAATTCGAGGAAAACAAATGAAAAACACCAGATGCTACGCAAAAATTTCAATAAAAAATCTTCTTCACAATCTTGACTCCATATCAGCCCTTCTTCCGGAGGGATGCGGTATAATCCCGATAGTCAAGGCAAACGCATACTCCCATGGTGCAGTGAAGGTTGCGGAGAAAATAAAGGACAAGACTCTACTCTTTGCAGTTGCCGAAATAAACGAGGCACTGCAGCTCAGAGATAGCGGTATCGACAACGGAATACTGATTCTCGGATATACCGACCCCCATTTTGCGCCTATTCTTGCAAAGAACAAAATTACTCAAACCGTTACCGACAAGGGTTATGCCGAGGAGCTTTCCAGGTATCTCGTAGACGATATTCTTGATATTCATCTGAAAATTGATACGGGTATGCACCGATACGGCTTTGATGCCTCAAGCGACTCTGCGGCAGATGAAATAGAAGCAGTTTCGAAGATTCCCTGTCTTAAAATATGCGGTGCCTTCAGCCATCTCGCAGAGTCCGACGTACTCACGTCGAGCTTCACCGATACTCAGCTTTCAAGGTTTCTCGGTTTTACCGATAAAATAAAGGCAAAGGGTATTGACCTTGGAGTTTTACATATTGCAAATTCCGGTGCAACTCTTACCCGCCCCGATGCTCATCTTATGGCAGTAAGACCGGGTATTATCCTCTACGGTGCTTATCCTTCAAGCGAGGTTAAGGAAAGATATCTGAAGGAGCATCCTGAAAGCCCTCTCCGCGAAGTTATGACTATGTGTGCAAGAGTAGGGCAAGTACACACCATAAAAAAGGGAGAGACCGTAGGCTACAGCAGAGCATTTATGGCGGAGCGTGATATGACTCTTGCCACCGTCACCGCAGGTTATGCCGACGGAATACCCAGAAGCCTTTCAAACAAGGGTGAGGTTATGATAAAGGGAGAGCGTTTCAAAATTGTCGGAAACGTATGTATGGATCTCTTTATGGTAGATATAACCGACGCTAAATCCTCCATTCGCTCGGGCGATGAGGTCGTGCTGTGGGGTGAGGACGGAATATCCATTGACGAATACGCCGAGGTTTCGGGTGATATAAACTACACCTTCTACACAGGAGTTTCCGAAAGAGTAACAAAGATATATGAATAAAAAAAGAGCCGAATGGCTCTTTTTTATGTTAATATAAGTTTACTTTATAATACAAAAAATGATAAGACTTTTTCTGTTTCCTGTGATATAATGAACAAAAGGGGTGAAAAAATGTATTCGGGAATTCAAAAAATCGAAGAGGTAATCGACTATATAGAAGAAAATATTACGTCGGAGCCCGATTGCAACGCAATGGCTTCAAAAATGAATTTGTCCGTATATGAGTTTAGACGTATATTTTCGTTTATTGTCGGGTGTCCTGTGTCGGAATATATAAGAAAGCGCAGACTGTCTCTTGCAGCAATTGAGATTTTAACCTCCGACAAGGCAAACATACAAAAGATAAGCGAGAAATACGGATACTCAAATCAGTCGGCATTTACAAGAGCTTTTTCAGAGCAGCACGGGGTATCCCCTACTGTCTGCATGAGCGAAAGCATCGAATTGAATTTATTTACCCGACCTAAATTTTCGGTGAGTATTTCTGGAAGAGAGTCAGTGCCCTTCAAAATCGTGAAAACAAAGGCATTTTGTATAAATGGCTTCAAGGGAATTTCTCCCATAACCGACAGCTGCTGCTGCGAAGATGTATGGAATGCGTTTTACGAAAGTGAGGCTGACAAGTCCCTTTCCACAGACAAGCTTTACGTTTCTTACGGCAATAACGAAGGAAACGTTATTTGCTGTATCGGTGAAAAAAGCGACATTGGAGAAGAAATACCCGATTCTGCATGGGCAACCTTTACAATGAACACGGTAGACGATGAAATTGTCAACGAAGCCTACAGTAAAATCATATACCAGTGGTTACCGTCGGCAAATCTGAAAAGAAACGAAAATATCCCCACCCTTGAGGTTTATCCCTTCGATATGTCGGAGGATGGCTTTGAGTGGGAAATAAGAATACCGATAGAATAAAAAAGGAGAATTATTATGAATCGAATCGTACTTATCACAGGAGCATCAAGCGGTTACGGAAAGGCATGCGCTAAGGCTTTCAAGGACAACGGGGACACCGTTATCATGACAGCAAGAAACATTGAAAAGCTTGAGGCGGCAAGAAAAGAGGTCGGAGGAGACCTGGCATTTTCTATGGACGTTACAAAGCCCGAGGACTGGGAAAACGCTGTAAAAACAGTAAATGAAAAATACGGCAGACTGGATATTCTTGTAAACAATGCAGGCGGCGGAATAACCATCAAAGAGGTGAGCAAATTCTCGATAGAGGAAATAGATGCTACAATCAAATTAAATCTCAACAGTGTAATTTACGGCTGCCGTGCATTTGCGGATATGATGAAAAAACAAAAGTGCGGTACAATGATAAATATTTCTTCGGTTTGCGCACGTCAGTGCTGGCCCACCTGGAGCGTATATGCCGCCGCAAAAGCGGGCGTTCTCAACTTTTCAAAGGGCATGTATCTTGAAATGCAGCCCCACAACGTAAGAGTTACCTGCGTTGTTCCCTCCTCTGCAAGCACAGGCTTCCAGAGCGCATGCGGTATCGGTGAAACCACAGACAAGCTTTTGCCCGAGGATATTGCCGAAACAGTATTGTATATAGCAAACCTTCCTCAAAGAGCAGTTGTAGAGGACGTTACCGTATGGGGAATCGACAAAGAGGTAAATCCCCTGTAAAAAGGAGTAGGCTATGAATATATTCATTGAGGCGGAAAGCTTCAAAAATAAAGGCGGCTGGGTAGTAGACAGCGCATCAATGGAAATAATCCATTCGGCGTATCTTATGGCGCACGGTATGGGTGTTCCCGTAGCCGATGCTACCTCAGATTTTGACGTTGAAGAGGACGGCGAATACTGCGTCTGGGCGTTGACACGAGATTGGACATCTGTTTGGGACGTGAAGGACTCTGCAGGAAAATACACTGTAAAAATCGACGGCATAGAGCTTGAAAGCGTTCTCGGTACCAACGGAAAAGAATGGGCGTGGCAGCTTGCGGGTAAAGTAGTTTTAAGCAGTGGTGTGCACAAAATAGCGCTTCACGACCTTACAGGCTTTAACGGCAGATGTGATGCGATATACTTGACAAAATCCTCCCATATACCAAGCAGCACTATTGACGATATTGATAAGATGCGGAAGGACTATAGCTGGAAAGAAATAACCGATTATGAAGGCGTTTTCGATTTAGTGGTTGCGGGGGGCGGAATTGCCGGAATATGCACCGCTATATCGGCTGTCCGAAGCGGTGTATCGGTGGCTCTTATCAATGACAGGGGAATTCTCGGCGGTTGCAACAGCAGTGAGATAAGGGTTTGTCAAGGCGGTATGATACATATCCCCCCCTACCCCAAGCTGGGCAATATAGTTAAGGAAATCGCTCCCGTTTTAGGATACCCCAGTGTATACGAAAAGGAATGCTTTGAGGATAACAGAAAAGTATTTGCCTTTAACGTAGCAGAGGCTAACAAGGCAAGCTACAAGCTCTTTTTGAATTATGCGGTCACCGACGTTGAGTATGACGAAAAGACTATAACGGCACTTATTTGCACAAATACCCTGACAGGCAAAAAGATGCGAATTAAGGGTACTCTCTTTTCGGATTGCAGCGGTGACGGTATAATAGCGCGCCGCGTCGGTTGTGAGACTATGTACGGCAGAGAAGCAAAAAGCGTTTTCGGTGAGTCCCTTGCACCGAATGAGCATCAAAATCTTGTAATGGGTCAATCTATACGCTGGTATACCGAAAGGACAGAGGATTTTTCAAGCTTTCCTGAAATTGATTGGAATTTGAAGCTCGATGACGAGTCTTGTCTCAACTGTACGTCAGGTGACTGGGAACAGGAAACGGGCTTTTCGAGAGATATGGTGCGTGACGTTGAATACATCCGCGACTTCGGGCTCAGAGCCATATATTCAAACTGGTCTTACCAAAAGCATGCCTTCAAGGATAAGGAGAAATTTGCAAAACTCAAATTGAAATGGGTTTCTCCCTTTGGAGGAAAGAGAGAGGGCTACAGAGTTGTGGGAGACTACGTTGTCACCCAACATGATTTAGAGGAAAAAATTGAGCATAAGGATAAAACCGCTTCAATCACCTGGAGCATTGATATGCATTTCCCCGAGCCCACAAATTTAGAGCAGTTCGGTGAGGCTTTCCGCTCCTTTGCTTATCACAGAGGAATCGAATATCCCTACCCCGTTCCTTACAGATGTCTTTATGCAAGAGACGTCCGTAACCTGTTCATCGGTGGCAGAATAGTAAGCGCAAGCCACGTTGCTTTCTCGGCTATCCGAGTTATGAGAACTCTCGGAGAGCTTGGTGAGGTAGTGGGACTTGCAAGTCTTGTTTGCAAAAACCATGGCTGTACTCCAAGACAGGTTTACACCGAGCATCTCGACGAGCTGATAGAGCTTATGGAGAAAGGCGTTGACAGCCCCGATGCCTTTGACGGCGGATGCAGCGGCGGTGAATCCTATCACTTCAAGGACATCGGCTGGTGGTCGCTGTCAAGCGGTAAATCAGACAACCCCGAAAAGGTTGATAAATTCAAAAAGGGCGTGGAATTTTTGGGACTTGAGCATAAATACAAAATGCCCGAAACGTGGGTAAAAAAATAAGTTGATTTTAGTTTTCCCAAATTTTTAAGGGGGAGTGCTTTTATGAAAAGCACTCCCCCTTAAATATAATCAATTATAAATTTCAAAAAAGGCAAATTTTCCTCAATTATTCAATATTAAATCATCCAACAAATAAACTGTACCACTTGATAAACACAAGCACTACCCACAGCTTGCGGTAGTTGTCCTCCCTGCCCTCTCTGTGTGCATCAAGAAGGCGGAGCGCTTCTGCGGTGTCTATATAATCGGTAGCGGTAGAATTTACGATTATGTCCTTTGCCCAGTCGTAAAGCTCATTTTTAAGCCATTTACGGACGGGTACAGGATAACCGAGCTTGGGGCGCATTACGGTTTCGGGATTTACAAGGTCACGGAAGGCGTGACGGAAGATGTATTTTGTCGTACCGTGTGAAAGCTTCTCCTCGGTAGCAAGCTGGCTTGCAAGGCTGAATACCTCTTTATCGAGGAAGGGCACTCTCACCTCAAGCGAGTGCGCCATACTGAGTCTGTCGCCCTTAACGAGAATATCACCTCTCAGCCAAGTGTTCATATCCACGTACTGCATCTTGGTAATGCCCGGAAGTCCCGCAACGTCGCTGTAAATATCCTGTGTCAAATCGGAAAAATGGACACTATCCGATGCGGTCTTGAGAATCTTCTTTTTAGATTTTTCATCAAAGATAAAGGCGTTACCAACGTATCTCTTCTCAAGAGGAGTTGTTCCTCTGTAAAGGAGTGCCTTACCCTTCATACCCTCGGGCATAATTTTGGAAATTCCCGAAAGAGGCGCTTTTATAAAGCTCGGGAGTGCGTTTATCTTATCGGAGGTAACGGTCTCGCCGTACACCTTATAGCCTCCGAAAAGTTCATCCGAGCCTTCTCCCGAAAGCACAACCTTAAGATGTCTTGCCGCTTCCTCGCAGATGAGGTAGATAGCCATAGTAGAAGGGTCGGCAACGGGAAAATCAAGGTGATATACCACCTTGTCAAAGGCACGTTTGAAATCTTCAAGCCCCGCCACAAGCTTTATATGCTCAACGTCAAGATGCTTTGCAATGCCCTCTGCCTCGTTTATTTCTGAGTATTCCTTTTCACCAAATGCAACGGTAAAGGCTTTGATGCCCGGGTTGAGCTTACTTGCGGTTGCGGTGATGACTGCGGAGTCGATACCACCCGACAGGAAGGTACCCACGTCAACGTCGCTTATCATATGATATTTAACGCTTGTTTCAACCACCTCACGAAGCTCTGCCGCTCTCTTTTCAAAGTCATCGGCTTTCCTTGGCGTGAACATGGGGGTATAATATTTTTCTATTCTCAACGGCTTTTGTGATTCAAAATCAATAAAAGCAAAAGAGCCTGCAGGAAGTATCTTAATTTCGGGATGGAGAGTTGATGGCTCGGGAATATACTGATAAGTAAAGTAGTGCTGAAGCTTTTCTTCATCGATGAGCGTTGTGTCAAGGGCAGGGTCGTTGTAAAAAGCCTTTGACTCGGATGAGAAGAGAATCTGTCCCTCACGCTCGATATAGTAAAGAGGCTTTATACCGAAGGGGTCGCGCCCAAGCATAAGTGTGTTCTTTTCCTTATCGTAAAAAGAAAATGCAAACATTCCGCGAAGCTTATTTATAAACCCTTCCCCCTCAACGCTGTAAAGGGTAAGCATTACCTCAATTTCAGAATTGGTTTTGAACTCAAAGCCTTTTTTCTGAAGCTCTGCACGGAGCTCTCGGTAGTTATATATTTCGCCGTTGAAAAGTCCGACGAAGCGTTCACCGTATTCGAAGGGCTGACTTCCCTTTTCAAGATCGATGATACTGAGTCTTCTGAAAGCAATGGCAAGCTTTTCGAAGAAAAGCATTTTGCCCTCGTCGGGACCTCTGTAGTCGATGGTCTCCGACATTTTTTCAACAAGTTTTATCGACTCCTCGTCGAGAGGAGTATTTTTAAACATTCCAACAAAGCCGCACACGGTATTGTCTCCTATCTGTTATCTTTAGAAATCTGTTTTTTTAACTTTAAAATATATCCCATAGACATTGGTAAAAAGAATGCTCCGAAAATGAGAGACGGAAAAACGAAGGTGGTATTAAGCTTGGGAAAGGCGTAAAGCACAAATCCGAAAAATGACTCTACCACACCGCCTACCATAAAGAGAGATATACTCTCGTCAAGCTTCGTCTTGGTGTATTCCTTATTGAATTCTCCTGCGGTCCTGAAAATAAGAAATATCACAGCCGCCGTAAAGATTGCAGTAATGAGGGATAAGGGAACAGTAAAGGTTTTTGACGTGAAAGCGTAATCCACAACGAACTTAACCCTTGCGCTGTGATAGTATTTATAGACGGCGGTAAGAAGTGATACGGCAAAGCCCGTTAGAGATACAACCGTAAGAGCGGTGGCTTTCACTCCCATTCGCTTTTTCATGAAGAATGCCGCTATCATCACCAAAAAGAACCCTACAAACGTGGGAAGCACGTCGATAGAATCAAGATAAAAATCGAAAAAGAAGAGAAGTGCAAAGGAAAAATAAGTAAGCACGAAGCCGGTATTCTTCTTTATCATAACGTTTGGCTTTGAAAGAACCGTTTCCTCTCTGCACTGTCGCATAGCAATAATCAGCTCTTTGTTTTTGTTAAGCCTTGCAAAGAAGGGACTTATATAGCATATTCCTGCAACCGACAGGACGACGGACAGGAAGAATGCAAGAACCATAAGTACTCTCATTGCCGCCTCGAAATCTATAAACCAGGTAGTTGCCGAAAGTTCACCCGTTGATTCGGTATCAAAAAAGGCAACGGTGGCAGGCAAAAAGGCAAATGCATTCTTTAAGAAGAAGAACACGTAGGTAAACCATCTGACTGAGTTTATCTTATCGGAGTCAAGCTTCACACCAAGGCGCATCGACGAAAAGTCGATGGCAGTATAAAGGTTTGTGGTAAATGGAATTACCGTTATAAGCTCAACAAGTGAATAAGAAAAGGTCACAAGGAGCATATCGGCGGTGCCAAAGCGGAAGGTAAATAACGAAAGCACCGTTTTCACCGCTGAAAAAAGCATCATTCTGAGGGCAAGGACCTTAGCGTCCTCTGCCCTCATTTCAATATCTGCAAGAGGGGTAATTCCAAGTACGATAAGAAACCAGCCTATTACGTCGGGGAGAAAATCGAAAATACTGATATCGGGAGATACTATAAATATAAATCCGCACAGTATCAGTGGAAAACGCATTTTTACTCCTTTCACTCGGCAGAAGACTCGTTCTTACCGCAGCATTTTTTATACTTCAGTCCGCTTCCGCAGGAACAGGTATCGTTTCTGCCAACCTTTTCACTTTCGGTCTTTCTGACAGGCGCACGTCTTACAGGGGATGCATCACCGCCATGGGATGCACCTGTAATCTTCACTTGATTTTCACGCTTTATCTCGGCTCTGGGCTGTAGGGACAGAAGCGCTCTAACGGTATCGCATCTTATTTCGTCGGTCATCTCGTCAAACATATCCGAGCCAACGATTTTATATTCTCTTACAGGGTCACGCTGACCGTACGCCTGAAGTCTTATGGTGCTCTGTAAAGCATCCATTGCATCGATGTGTGCCATCCACTTGCGGTCAACGTTACGGAGAAGAATTACACGCTCTGCTTCGCGCATAACCTCCTCGCCCATCATTTCGGTCTTTTCTGCATAGAGCTTGTCTGCGCGCTCGGTAAGCATTGCCGTTACCTTGTCCGCCGAAAGCTCATCAAGGGCGTCTCCCGTTTCACGGAAGTCGTCATCCTTTGTGAAGAGTCCGAAGAAGGTGCGGCGAAGCTCGTCCAGATTCCAATCATCGGGAGAGTCAGCTGCCATACACTCATGAACCTTTGTTTTTATCATAGAGTGCATCATAGACCTTATCTTATCGGTAAGGTCAAGACCGTCAAGCACCTCGCCTCTTTCCTTGTAGATAACGCTTCTCTGTTCACTCATTACGTTATCGTACATAAGCACGTTACGGCGTCTTGCAAAGTTCTGTCCTTCAAGTCGCTTCTGTGCATTTTCTATTGTGTTTGATAAAATTTTAGCATCTATCGGCTCATCATCGGGAAGTCCGAGTCTGTCTACAACGCCAACTATTCTGTCGCCTCCGAAAAGACGCATAAGGTCATCGTCAAGGGAAAGATAGAATGCAGATGCACCTCTGTCACCCTGTCGTCCTGCACGGCCTCGAAGCTGATTGTCTATTCTTCTCGACTCGTGTCGCTCTGTGCCGAGAATATAAAGTCCTCCCGCCTCAACTACCTTTTCTCTTTCGGGAAGTATCTCCTTCTCATACTCGGCAACAAGCTCGTTATAACGTCGTCTTACCTCGATTATTTCGGAGTTATCGGTATCGGTAACTGTATCCGCAAGCACGATAAGCTCCTCCGAAACGCCCTCAAGACGAAGCTTGTTCTTTGCAAGAAATTCAGGGTTACCGCCAAGCATAATATCGGTACCTCGTCCAGCCATATTGGTGGAAATGGTGACTGCACCGAACTTACCTGCCTGCGCTATTATCTCCGCTTCCTTTTCGTGGAATTTGGCATTGAGGACGCTGTGAGGAATACCTCTCTTTGAAAGTATCTTGGAGAGCTCCTCGGATTTATCGATGGAAACAGTACCCACAAGAACGGGCTGGCCCTTCTTGTGACACTCTTCAATCTGTTTTACTATCGCCTCGATCTTGCCCTTCGAATTTTTAAATACTCTGTCCTCGGCATCCTGTCTTATCATAGGCTTATTCGTAGGGATTACGATAACGTCAAGATTGTATATCTCGCGGAACTCCGCTTCTTCGGTGAGCGCTGTACCCGTCATACCCGAAAGCTTTGAGTAGAGCCTGAAAAAATTCTGGAAGGTTATGGTTGCAAGAGTCTTTGACTCGTGCTCTACCTTTACGTTTTCCTTTGCTTCTATCGCCTGATGAAGACCGTCGGAATAACGTCTGCCCGGCATAAGTCTTCCGGTAAATGCATCGACGATTATGACCTGATTGTCCTTTACCACGTAGTCAACGTCACGCTTCATGGTGCCGAGGGCACGGATGGCCTGATTTACGTGGTGGGCAAGGGATGCGTTTTCGGGGTCGGCAAAGTTTTCTATACCAAACTGCTCCTCAACACGTCTGACACCTCTTGCGGTAAGGGTGGCGTTATTCGCCTTTTCGTCGATTATATAGTCGTAGTTATTATCAAGATTTTCGTCAATCTCCTTGTCGTTTGCCTCTTTTATCTTAAAGGATTTGAGAGTCTTTGCAAAGGCGTTGACAACGGCGTAAAGCTCTGTGGACTTCTCGCCCTGACCCGAAATGATAAGAGGCGTTCTTGCCTCGTCTATAAGTATAGAGTCAACCTCGTCCACAATGGCGAAGTTATGACCTCTCTGTACCTTGTCCTCCTTGTAAATAACAAGATTATCACGAAGGTAGTCGAAGCCGAACTCGTTATTTGTACCATAAGTTATGTCGGCATTGTATGCCTTGTGCTTCTCCTCCGACTCCTGTCCGTGAACTACAAGTCCGACAGAAAGTCCGAGAAAGTTATATATCTTACCCATCCACTCACTGTCACGCTTTGCAAGATAGTCGTTGACGGTAACGATATGAACACCCTTGCCCGAAAGGGCGTTGAGGTATGCGGGGAGTGTTGCCACAAGAGTCTTACCTTCACCCGTTCTCATTTCGGCAATTCTGCCTTGATGGATAATTATACCGCCTATAAGCTGAACTCTGTAGTGGCGTTTACCAAGCACTCTCGTTGACGCCTCCCTCACCGTCGCAAAGGCTTCGGGAAGTATATCGTCAAGAGTTTCGCCGTCGGCAAGTCTCTTTTTCAGTACCTCTGTCTGCGACTTCAGCTCATCGTCGGTCATGGCAGAATACTTTTCTGCCATAGCCTCGATTCTGTCAACGGTCGACATAATTCTCTTTATTTCACGGTCGCTGTGTGTGCCGAATATCTTTGTAATAAGTCCCATTTTTAGTCCTTTCAGCCGTTAAATTCACTTTTTATATCCCTTGAAAACAGTGAATTCAAAGTTTTCTGGGGGTCTGCATTTTCAAAAATCACCTGATATACCGCGCGGCATATGGGAAGCTCAACGTTATAATCTTCCGAAAGCTTCATTATGGCACGGCAGGTAGATACTCCCTCTGCAAGCTTTTCAAATTTTTCACCTCTGACGAGACTTTCACCGAAGGCTCTGTTATGAGAATGCTTTGAAAAGACAGTGGCTTCATAGTCGCCCAGATGAGAGAGTCCGTAGGCGGAGAGCCTGTCCCCTCCCATAGCGTCGATGAGCCTTGATATCTCTCCCGCACCTCTCGCCATAAGAGCACCCTTGAGGGAGGATATGCCCAGTCCGTCAAGCATTCCCGCAGCAATTCCTATAACGTTCTTGGAGGCTGCTCCCACCTCTGTGCCTACAAGGTCGTTTCCGTAGTAAAAGCGAATAAGAGAGCTTGACAATACCGAAGCCAGTCCCTCCTTGAAGCTTTTGTTTTCGGAGTCGATAAGCATACAGTTTGGGATAGCCTGAACAAAGTCCTCCGCGTGTCCGGGACCTACCCAGACTGCCACGTCGTAACTGTTCTTATAGGATTCTCGGAAGACCTCTGTAAGTCTTTTGCCCGTACCATCCTCAAGTCCCTTCATGCAAAGGATAAAGCGGCGGTGTCTGTCGCCCGCAATTTCGGAAAGCTCTGTGGCAAAGCCGCGAAGCTCCTGGCTGGGAATAGATATAACGATAGTATCGTTTTTAAGCGCTTCGTTTATATCAGAAGTCAAAATAGTGCGCTCCCCAAGGGTAACCGTTCCGTTGGTGCGCTCGTTCTTCAGAGCCTGAAAGCCTTTTGAGCTTTCTCTGCCCCAAAGAACAGTCTCGTCCATAAGAGAAAGATACCAAGCAATGAAGGTACCCCATCTTCCTGAACCAAGTACTGAAATTTTCATTTATTTACCTCAATTCGTCAACGTAAAGTGCACGTTCTCCTCCAACAAATCTGGGGCGTGTACGTGCCGCAGTAAGTCTTGCCTTACCAATGGTGTTAATACTCATTCTTACAGGCACGGCAACGGGACGCAGCTGCATACCGATAAGCACAGAGCCGATGTCAATACCTGCCGCCGCAGATACCTTTTCTACTGCAACAGGCTCATCAAGAGTATCCCAGAGAGACATGGCGAAAGCGCCTCCTGCATGAAGCTGAGGCTTAACGTTCACTCTTTCAAGCCCCCAGAGTCTTACCGCGCTCTTCTCAATAATTACAGAGCGATTAAGGTGCTCACAACACTGCGCCGCCATATAGAGACCTCTCTCCTTTATCATAGGGTAAAGAGTATCAACAAGGGCTCGTCCAACGTCGAGAGAGGAAAAGGTACCTACCTTTTCTCCCATAACCTCACTTGTGGAACATCCTATAACAACTATATCGTCCTTTTCGAGAGCCGCTACCTGAAAAAGCTCTTCAAGTGCCGTTCTCGCTTCTTTTTTAATCTGTTCTATCATCATACTGTCCTTCTTTCAGAAAATAGTTATACATATTATAATATATTTTTTTCATCTTTACAAGTACATTGTGTGAACTTTTTTACAGTTTGACAAGAAAAGGAAAATATGCTAGAATAATTTAAATAAAAAACAAGATACAAGGAGAGCTTTTATGGATATTTTACCGCTTTTGAAGGAAAGATATTCGGTGAGAGATTTTAAATCCACACCGGTTGAAAAGGAAAAGATAGAAAAGATACTTGAGGCAGCTCGCGTTGCGCCTACCGCCAAGAATATGCAGCCTCAAAGAATATTCGTTCTCGAATCGGAGGAAAGCATCGGAAAGATACGTGAAATTACCCCCAGCGCCTACAATGCGCCTCAGGTAATAATGATTTGTGCTGACAAAAACGTTGCATGGACGAGAAACAACGACGGCTGGCACGCAGGTCCCGTTGATGCGGCTATCGTTACCTGCCATATGATGCTTGAAGCGGAAAGTCTCGGAGTAAATTCGGTATGGGTATGCGCCTTCAACAAAGAAAAAGTACAAAAGGCATTTTCACTTCCCGAAAACATCGTGCCCTACTGCCTTCTTCCCATCGGCTACAAGAGTGACGAATGCGAGCCTAATCCCCGTCATTTTGAAAGAAATGCAATTGAAAGCTTTGCGGAGTTTATTTAATGTCTAAAAGAATATTTTTACTTATCCTCACAGTACTTCTTATTCTGACCGGCTGTAAGAAGGAAGTGCCTCAAAAAGAAAATCCCACGCCACCCGAAGCCGAATCTACGCTTGAGGTTCTGTTTATCGACGTAGGTCAGGCGGATTCGGCGCTGATTTCCTGCGACGGACACTATATGCTCATCGACGGCGGAAACGTGGAGGATTCAAGCAGAATCGCATCTATTCTTATGGCTCGTGAAATAGATTTCATTGACGTTATAGTAGGAACCCACGCCCACGAAGACCATATCGGCGGACTCGCGGGCGCTTTGAATGTGGCAAGTGCGGGAAGAGTCATATCTCCCACACTTGAATATGACTCAAAGGCATTCGAAAGCTTCAAAAAATATGCCGAAGAGAAGGGAGGAGGGCTCACCCTTCCCGTTGCGGGAGAAACCTTCCTCGTGGGAGATGCAGAGGTAGAGATACTCTCGCCTATGTTGGAATACGAGGACACCAATAATACCTCGGTGGTTGTGAAGATTTCCCACGGGGAAAACTCCTTTCTCTTTATGGGAGATGCAGAAAGAGTGGTTGAAGGAGACCTACTCGATGCCTCTGCCGACTTATCCTGTGACGTTTTAAAGGTGGGACATCACGGAAGCGAAACATCCTCCTCCTACAGATTTATCCGAGAGGCAATGCCCTCCGTTGCAGTGATTTCGGTTGGAACGGACAATAGCTACGGACATCCTCACGAGGAGGTAATAAGTCGTTTCGAGGATGCTGAGTCAACGATACTCCGCACAGACCTTCTGGGCGATATTACCATCACAAGCGACAAAAAAGAAATAAAGTGGTCGAGCGACAAGAGTGTCACCGTCCCCGACAAGGAAGAAAAAGGCGTATACATCGGAAATGTAAAATCCAATATCTTTCACAGCGAGACCTGCTCGTCGCTTCCCGCGGAATATAACAGAATATACTTCGATACAAAGGCTGAAGCAAAAGCGGCAGGTTACAGCGCTTGTTCAAGGTGTAAACCATAAAAAAGCACTTTGGTGCTTTTTTAGTTATGATTGCCGTTCAGCAAGTTATGAGTTATGATGTGCTTCGCACAATTATTAGTTGACAAAGCAACACTGAAATTAAATAGCAATCATATCATAACGAAAGCGGGAGGCTTTCTCATAACTCTAAGCTCTAAACTTTTACATCAAAGCATCTTTGATTTTATTAAAATAAAAATGAGAATATTGAGGAAAATTTACCGAAATCATTCAATAAAACATTACATTAAAAGTTGTAATTTCCTGCAAAGTAAAAAACTGTAAAAACTCGATTTGAGTTTTTACAGTCTTTTTTATTTTTATTTATTTTTTGCTCTTCCGCTTGAATAGATTCCACAAACAATTTTATGTGTTTCAAGTGCGGCTTCAGCAGGAATATACATAGGAGCGCCCGTTATTATGTGATTATAGAAATCGGCAATCTGACTTCCGTGGCAGGTACCCCAATAATTTTTAACGCCTTTATACTTATATTGGCGCTCACCCGACTCATCGATAGCTTCAACTGTACCGTCCTTATACTCGATAACGGCGGAGGAGGCGAAGATTTTAGCCGTACCCTTTTCGCAGTCAAGCTCTATGTATATAGATGAGTTTGAGGAATAGTAATTGATAGCGTGAAAGTTTGCAAGAACGCCGTTTTCAAATTCAATAATTCCTTCAACCGTATCCTCAACTTCAATATTGCACTTGCCCCTTGTGGCAACAGTAGCGTCAATATTCTTAACCTTATCCCCTATGAGATAACACATCATATCAACGGTGTGTATAGCCTGATTAAGAAGTACACCGCCACCACCCTCATAAAGCTTTCCTCTCCAAGGTGCTTCATCGTAATAAGCTTGTGAGCGGTCCCAGGTAACGTAGCACTTTGCACCCTTTATCTTCCCAAGCTTTCCGCCTTCTATGGCTTTCTTTACTTCAATACAAGATTTTCTGAAGCGGCACTGTAGAATACAAGCGTAAACTACGGAGTTTTTCTTTGCGGCTTCAAGAAGCTTTTCACCATCCTCGAGGGTTGTAGCCATGGGCTTTTCGCATATTACGTTTATTCCCTTTTCAAGACAGTAAAGGGAAACGGGTGCGTGAAGGTAGTGAGGAAGACATATATGTACACTCTGAAGCCTCTCTTTTTCTATCATTTCCTTATAGTCGGTGTAAAAGGGCACGTTAAATTCCTTACCCTTTTCCTCGGCTCTTTCCTTTATCTCATCGCATACTGCAACAAGCTCTGCCTCTTCAAGCTCCTTCAAGCTTAAAGCGTGCATTGGGAAAATAGTTCCGCAGCCTATAATAGCGGCTCTTATTTTTGTCATTTCAAAAGCTCCTAAACAAGTTTAATTCTACCTAACATTATAGTCAAAACCTCATCAAAATCAAGAGCTTTTTGAAAATTTTTATTTTTTTAAAAATACCTCTACCATTTTTGTCCTTTGTATGATATAATACGTTCAAGAGGTGATAATATGCAACCAAAACTTAAATTATTAAAGGTGCTCGACATTCTTCGCGACACCGACAAGAGCCACCCCATAACTGCCGTGGGTATTTGTAAAAAGCTTGAAGAATCGGGCATTACGGCAGAGCGAAAGTCCGTTTGCCGAGACATCAAGACTCTTTCTGAATACGGATATAAGATAACTCTTTGCCACGATAATAAGCTTGGCTACTTTATGGAGGAAGAAAAGGAGAAGAAAGCTCCTAAAGCAAAGCCCGTCACTCTTGATCTTTTACATATCACCGTGGAGTTCAAAAAAGAGGACGCAGAAATTGTTCGAGAATTTTTTGGAAAAGGAACGGAGACCGAGGACGGAGAATACGTTAAGTCAGAGCTTGGTGTTCCTTCCTCCGAGCTTTTCCAGGCACTTTTCAACCTTGGTGACAAGGTGAAGCTTCTGGAGCCCACAGAGCTCAAAGAGGAGTTTGAAAAAAAGCTTGAAGAGCTTGCAGAGTTTTACCGTAAGCGCCGTTCAAACGGACGAATGGACGTTTGGCTTCTTTAATTTCGCTTTTTTGCACAATGAAATCCCCTTGTACTTTTGGTTATTTTAACTATTACATTAAATTTTTGTTTATGGTAAAATAAAAAGGTAGGAGGGGATTTTATGTTAAAACAAGGCGACGCTATAATTTACGGTAATTCGGGAATATGCCGTATTGTAGACATAAAAGAAGAAGATTTCTTAGGAGAAAAAAAGAATTATTACGTACTGAAGCCTTTATACGAAAGCAGAACTACAATTCACGTACCCGAATTCAACGAAAGGCTTGTTTCAAAAATAAAACCCGTTTTCAGCAAAAATGAGTTACTGAGCCTACTCGGCAGATTACACGAGATAGAGCCGATTTGGATAGACAATGATAAGCAGCGTCAAGAAAAATACAAGGAGCTGCTGGACAGCGGTGAAAGAGAGTCTGTCGTTGGAATCATAAAAGCCCTTTTGTCAAGAAATCTTGAACTTACTAAATGCGGAAAAAAGTTGAATTATACAGATGAACAATTTTTGAGCACCGCCAAGCATATCTTCGAGGGTGAATGTGCTTACGTTCTTGAAATTGATAAAAACGAAGTTGAAAATTATATATTTACAAACAAAAAAGCTTGAAAAAATTTTTTCAAGCTTTTTCTATTGACTTTTCATAATTAAAGATATATTATAGGCTCATATACTGGAACTTTCCAAATTATTGTCACAAACGGAGGTTATTATGAGAACACCAGAGATAAACTATGAATTCAGGCAGAAGATGCTTGAAATTCACAAAAAGGACTTAAGAGACGAGACCCTCACCCCCGCAACTGATGAAACGGAGATTAAAAACGGATTTGTAATTGATATTTCAAAAGCCGTAACCGACGTTACCCTCACCGCCGCAAAGGACCTTCAGGACTATCTCCTCATTTCTATGGGCGTTTCCACTATGATAGACGTTAAAGGCAACGCCAAGGGTACGGGTAAGATAGTTGCAACCATCGCCCCCGAAAAGCTTGACTTTGGAAAGGGTTATATGGGCTACAAGCTTTCCTTTGAGGAAGGTATCGTAATCGACGCCTTCGACGAGCGTGGTATTGCTCAGGCGTTCTACTATATTGAGGACATGATGACCTTACGACGCGCACCCTTCATCAAGAAGGAAACCGTTGAAAACAAGGCTATGTATTCCCCCCGTATGATACATTCGGGCTACGGCATCGACCAGTTCCCCGACTGTCATCTCAGAGCTATAGCTCACAGCGGTATGGATGCCATTCTCGTATTCACAAAGGCGGTAAATACCACCACCTGCGGATACCTTGACTTCAACGAGCTTATCTGCCGTGCCGCAAAATACGGTGTTGACGTATACGCATACAGCTATATGAAGAGTAATTTCCACCCTGCCGACGAGGGAGCTGACGAATACTACGAATCCACCTACGGCGAGCTTTTCAAGAAATGCCCGAAGCTTCGAGGTGTTGTACTTGTAGGTGAATCCATAGGCTTCCCCAGCCGTGACCCCGAGCTTGAAAAGAGAAACGTTACCTCCAGATTTTGGCCGGCTGCCGACTATCCGGAATGGCTTGAATGCATCAAGAAGCACGTTCATAAATACAACGATAAGGCAGATATCGTGCTTTGGAGCTACAACTGGGGCTGGGCACCTGAGGAATACAGAGTGAAGCTCATAGAGAATATGCCAAAGGACGTATCCCTCCTTGCCACCTTTGAGATGCATCAGAGCTACGTAAGAGAAGGGGTAACAGAAAGAACTGCCGACTATACACTATCCCTTACAGGACCGGGTAATTACTTCCTTTCCGAGGCAAAGGCGGCAAAGGAAAACGGGATACGCCTTTACTCTATGGTGAATACAGGCGGTCTTACCTGGGACTTCGGTACTATCCCCTACGAGCCCTTCCCATATCAGTGGAAAAAGAGATACGACAACATGAAGGAATGTCACGAAAAGTATGGACTATGCGGTATTATGGAGTCTCATCACTTCGGTTTCTATCCTTCTTTTATCAGCAAATTTGCAAAGGCTAACTTCATAGCGTCCACCAAGAGCAATGATAATGCGCTTTCCGAAATTCTCACATCCGAATTCGGACGTGAAAACGTTGAGGTTATCGACGAAGCACTGAAGCTCTGGAGCGAGGCTATAACGTATATGAATGCAACGGGTTCCGACCAGTACGGCGGACTTCGTATCGGTCCCGGCTACCCCATCTGCTTATGGGGAAATCAAGTGCCGCCATCTGTGCCATACGCTCATTTCGGCTCAGGAACAGGTGTGCTTCGCGTTGACTACATCGGCTACGGCAGAACAGGTCACAATGACTTGAGTATGCCTCAGATAAGAATGCCATACGAGACAAAGTGCTTCAAGAAGATGGAGGAGCTTCTCGGGGCGGGTATCGAAATCCTCGAAAAAGCACCCGTGAAAAACGATGCCCTCGACGAGCTTATCGACCTTGGTAAATACATTCTCTGCTGTGTCAGAACCTGTATCAACGTCAAGACCTTCAATACAGAAAAAGTTAAGTTCTATGCAGAGGACGAGCCTTTGAAGATGAAGGCGCGCCTTGACAATATGGAGCGCGCCGCAAGAGCGGAGATAGAGAACACAAAGGATGCCATCCCTCTTGTTCGTATGAATTCCCGTCTCGGTTGGGAGCCTTCTATGGAATACCTTGCCGACGAGGAGCATCTTCTCTGGAAGATAAATCAGGTTGAACATATGATAACCATCGACCTCGGAGAATTCCGTGAGGTTATCAAGAACGACTTGAAATAAGCCTTTTGAAGTTAATTTTTGTCCATTTTTTATAAAATATTTCTTGTAAATTTCACGAATATGTGAAATAATTTTAAAAATGCAAATATTGAATTTTGGAGAGCGAATATGAGAAAGCCCGAAATTAACTATGAATTCAGGCAGAAGATGCTTGAGATTCACAAAAAAGATTTAAGAGATTTAGCGCTCACCCCTGCATCCGACGAAATCGAAATTGAAAACGGCTTCGTCATTGATATATCGAAGGTGGTATCAGACGTCACACTCACCGCCGCAAAGGACCTTCAGGACTATCTCCTCATTTCTATGGGAGTGTCCGCTATGATAGACGTTAAAGGCAACGCCAAGGGTACGGGTAAGATAGTTGCAACCATCGCCCCCGAAAAGCTTGATTTCGGAAAAGGCTATATGGGATACAAGCTTTCCTTCGAGGACGGCATCGTGATAGATGCATTCGACGAAAGAGGTATTGCACAGGCGTTCTACTATCTCGAAGACCTGATGAGCGTAAGATTTGCTCCCTTTATCAAAAAGGAGACCGTTGAAAACAAGGCGATGTACTCCCCCCGTATGATACATTCGGGCTACGGCATCGACCAATTCCCCGATTGCCACCTGCGTGCTATTGCACACAGCGGAATGGATGCAATTCTCGTCTTCACAAAAGCTGTCAACACCACCACCTGCGGATATCTCGACTTCAACGAGCTTATCTGCCGCGCCGCAAAATACGGTGTTGACGTATACGCATATAGCTATATGAAGAGTAATTTCCACCCCGCCGACGAGGGAGCTGACGAATACTACGAATCCACCTACGGCGAGCTTTTCAAGAAATGTCCCAAGCTTCGAGGCGTTGTGCTTGTCGGCGAGTCGGTAGGCTTCCCCAGCCGTGACCCCGAGCTCGAAAAGAGACACGTAAGGTCAAGCTTCTGGCCTGCATCCGACTATCCCGAATGGCTTGAGCTTATCAAGAAAACCGTCCACAAGTACAACGATAAGGCTGACATCGTTCTTTGGAGCTACAACTGGGGTTGGGCACCTGAGGAATACAGAGTAAGACTTATCGAGAATATGCCCAAGGATATATCTCTTCTTGCTACCTTTGAGCTTGACGAAACCTTCGTAAGAGACGGAGTTACCGAAAGAAGCGGAGACTACACTCTTTCAACCGAAGGCCCCGGTTACTATTTCCTCTCCGAAGCAAAGGCGGCGAAGAAAAACGGTATACGTCTTTACTCTATGGTAAACACAGGCGGTCTTACCTGGGACTTCGGCACTATACCCTATGAGCCCTTCCCCTATCAGTGGAAAAAGAGATACGACAATATGAAGGAGTGCCACGAAAAGTACGGACTCTGCGGAATTATGGAATCTCATCACTTCGGATTCTATCCTTCCTTTATCAGCAGATTTGCAAAGGCTAACTTTATTGCCTCCACAAAGAAGAACGACAACGCCCTTCCCGATATTCTTGCATCTGAATTTGGCAAGGAGAACGTGGAATCGCTTGAAGGGGCGTTGAAGCTCTGGAGTGAAGCTATAACACACATATATGCTACGGGAGCCGACCAGTACGGCGGTCTTCGTATCGGTCCCGGTTATCCCATCTGTCTTTGGGGAAATCAGGTACCTCCCTCGGTGCCTTACGCTCACTTTGGGTCATCAACTGCGGTTATACGCGTAGACTATATCGGCTACGGCAGAACGGGCTACAACAACGTGAGTATGCCACAGATAAGAATCCCCTATGAAACGAATTGCTTCAAGATAATGGAAGGACTTCTCCTTGAAGGTCTTGAAATACTCGAAAAAGCGCCTGCGAAAAACGATGCGCTCAACGAGCTTATCGACCTTGGTAAATACATTCTCTGCTGTGTGAGAACCTGTATCAACGTCAAGACCTTCAATACAGAAAAGGTGAAATTCTATGCAGAGGACGAGCCTTTGAAGATGAAGGAGCGCCTTGACAATATGGAGCGCGCCGCAAGGGCAGAGATAGAGAACACAAAGGATGCTATTCCTCTCGTTCGAATGAATTCCCGTCTCGGTTGGGAGCCTTCTATGGAATACCTTGCCGACGAGGAGCATCTTCTCTGGAAAATCAATCAGGTTGAGACTATGATTGAAGTCGACCTTGGAGAATTCCGTGAGGTTATCAAGAATGACTTGAAATAAGCCTTGACAAAACAAATATAATATGAGATAATTTCAAAGATAGAAGATATTTTAACTTTTTGGAGGTAATTTATGAGAGTTTTAGCTATCGCAGCACATCCCGATGATATTGAATTTCATTGCGCAGGCACACTTCTTAAGTGTAAGGACAGAGGTGACGAGGTTTTCGTATGTACAGTTAACAACGGTAATATGGGACACCTTGAGATTATGCCGGACGAGCTTCGCGACATAAGACGTGCAGAAGCACAGCGTTCCTGCGACCTTGCAGGCTTTACATACCTTCCTGCAGATATAGGCGACCTTTGCTCCTACTATCAGAGCCGTGAGCAGAAGGATATAATAGTTGACATCGTACGTCAGGCAGACCCCGACCTCATCATTATGCCCGACCCCGATGACTATATGTGCGACCACATTGCAGCATCAAAGCTCGCATTTGACGCGGCTTTCATGGCAACAGTTCCTCACTATGTTACAAAGTATCCTGCTACAAATAAAATTTGCCCCATCTACTATATGGAAACAGCAGCGGGCGTAAACTTTATGCCTACCGAATACGTTGATATCACTCCTTACTATGAAAAGAAGGTTGAAATGCTTCTTTGTCACGAGTCACAGGCAGTATGGCTCAAGGAGCACGACAACGTAGACTACACTAACGAGTGCCGTCTTCTCTCCGAGTTCCGCGGTATGCAGTGCAAGGTACAGTATGCAGAAGCATTCCGTCCCTGCCTTGTATCTCACAGACTTGTTCCTTATAGAATTCTTCCCTAACAAATAAATAATCTAAAGGAGAAATACTATGAAAAAAGTAAATATTAAATTCAACACTATCGTTCAGATTCAGAGCTTCGTAAACGATATGAGCCGTTTCCTTTCCGACGTTGACCTTACCAGTGGTAAGTACGTTGTAAATGCAAAGTCGGTTATCGGAGTATTCAGCCTTGACCTTGCACATCCCATCGGACTTACCGCAGAGGGTGTAGACGAGGAGCAGGTAATTGAAGCAGTAAAAGACCTTATTGTAGAGTAAGATATGTTAAAGACGTCCGGACCGCCAAAACTTTAGTTTTGCGGTTTGGAAATTGCTTCATAAAAAAACAAGGAAGGAAACTCAATAATGAGTTTCCTTTCATTTTTATATGTTTTGGACTATGAACGTTTTTCCTATCTCCTGTCATTCAAGTCCGAAGCTTACGGAAATTGCAGAATTGACCCTTTCCATTGTTTCATCCTCAAGATGTCCCATTTTTTCCTTTAGTCTTTTTTTATCTATTGTACGTACTTGTTCAAGAAGAATAACCGAATCCTTTGCCAGGCCGAAGCGGTCGGCGGTAACGTCGATATGTGTGGGGAGCTTTGTTTTTTCGGTACGGCTTGTTATCGCGGCGGCAATTACAGTTGGACTGTGGCGGTTACCTACGTCATTCTGAACTATCACCACAGGTCTTACTCCCCCCTGCTCACTGCCCACAACGGGACTTAAATCTGCATAAAATATATCTCCTCTTTTAACTGTCATATTTTTTCTCCTTTCTTTTCTTCACTCTTATTTTTTTCATCAATTTAAAGTTTTATTCAAAAAAATAGGGTAAAATAACCTTGAACGCAAAATACTTTTATTGACAATTTTGAGGATTTATGGTATCATTTACCTTAATATAGTTGCAGAAAGGCGAAAAATGGAAAACTATATAAAAAATTACCTTACAGAGCATCGTGGTGATATCGTCGAAATGCTGAAGGACATAGCCTCTATTCCTTCCGTAAAGGGTGTACCCACAGAGGCTGCTCCTTTCGGTGAAGGATGCAAAAGAGTTCTTGAAAGGACAAAAGAAATATACGGCAGTGAAGGCTTTGAAGTCGCCTACGGCGAGGATTTCAAATATCTTAAAGTCACAACCGACGGTGACGAAAAGCTTATCGGTATATTCACTCACGCCGACGTGGTACCTGCAAATGAAAACGACTGGATATATACAAAGCCCTTTGATATAATCGAAAAGGACGGATTTCTTATCGGCAGAGGAGTACACGATAACAAATCCGGTGTCGTTTCTGCACTCTGGGCTATGAAGGCACTGCGCGAAGCGGATGCACTTCCCAAAAGCCGTGTACTCATCTTTGCAGGAGCCGACGAAGAAAGCGGGATGTCCGACATTGCCGCCTTTGCGGAAAATGAGGAGATGCCAAGCTTTTCCATTATCCCCGACAACGACTACCCTGTTTGCCGAGGAGAAAAGACCATTGCTAATTTCTGGGCGAGCTTCAATTCGAGCTTCGATGATATAAAGGAAATAAAGGGAGGCTCTGCCTTCAATATCGTTCTCGGAAGCGTTGATATAAAGCTTCAGGACAGCGACAAGCTTTTCGAAGAGCTTATTCACAATGTAAAGGATGATCCTGACGCCTCCGTTTCAAGAGCGGATGGTGTTATTACACTTACTGCAAAGGGTATCAGTACCCACGCGGCATACCCCAAAAAATCCAAAAACGCTCTGATGGTTGCAATAGATATACTTGAAAAATGCAGTATATCG
This sequence comes from Eubacteriales bacterium, assembly GCA_045594565.1. GTDB lineage: Bacteria > Bacillota > Clostridia > Oscillospirales > SIG627 > RGIG6353. Next base: position 37,709 of record JAZNYT010000054.1, on the reverse strand, counting down.
TATAAAGATAAAACACTTCTTAAAAATATACGCCCTCTCCTTTCCGACCCCTTTATGAGAGACGTGGGACTTTACACCACCGACTCCGACTTCGGAGATACCACATGTGTCAACGGAATAGCAGAGACCTCAGGCGGAAAGCTGCGACTCAGCTTTGACTGCCGCTTCGGTATGGAGATAGACAGCGCTGCTCTTTTGGAAGGCTTTAAAAAGTATCTTTCGAAAATTGGTGCAGAGCTTGAAATCAAATATAACCTTGCAGGCTACGTTATCCCCGAAAGTGATCCTCTTGTTGCGGGAATCATGGAGGTATTCCAAAAGTCTACAGGGGATACGGAAAAGAAGCCATACCTCAGTCGTGGGGGCACATATTCAAGATTCCTCAAAAACGCTGTAAGCACAGGACTCTATATACCGAAAACAACTCCCTTGGATTTACCATATGGTCACGGTGATGCACATCAGCCGGACGAGCTTATTGACATCGACGGACTTATTAACGGAATCGAGATCCTCGCGCATATGATAATTAAAACAGATGAAATTTTGCATACAGACAGAAAGGTATAAATTATGGATTATTTACAGTTAAACGATGAACAGCTCTCCCGTGAGCTTCACCTTCGCCGTAAGGACTATGAAAGAATAAGAGAAAAGGACTTAAAGCTTGATATGTCAAGAGGTAAGCCCGGTGCTGACCAGCTCGACCTGTCCGACGGAATGCTCAACATACTTACCCACGAGGATTGTGTTGATCATGCGATGGACTACCGTAACTACGGCATATTCGACGGTATTCCCGAAGCAAAGGAAATATTCTGCGACATTATGGGTGCGGAAAAGGACGAGATAATGATTCTCGGCAACTCCTCTCTTAACATTATGTACGATGCAGTTATCCGCTCATTCGTTCTCGGTGTAAACTCCGCTTGTCCCCCTTGGTCCAAGCTTGAAAGAGTAAAATTTCTCTGCCCCGTACCCGGCTATGACAGACATTTCAGAATCTGTGAGAGAATGGGTATCGAGATGATAAACATCGATATGACCGAAGACGGTCCTGATATGGATACAGTTGAAAGACTCGTTTCTACAGACGAGACGATAAAGGGTATCTGGTGTGTTCCCAAGTACTCCAATCCCGGAGGCGTAACCTACTCCGACGAAACAGTCCGCCGCTTCGCAAACCTCAAGCCGGCGGCAAGCGACTTCAGAATTTTCTGGGACAACGCTTATGCAGTTCACGATATGTACGATGACGCAGACCACCTTCTCAACCTCTTCGAAGAGTGTAAGAAGGCAGGAAATCCCTCTCTCTGCTACATCTTCGGCTCTACGTCAAAAATCACCTTCCCCGGTGCGGGTGTTGCATTCATAATAGCAAGTAAGAACAATCTCCGCCGTATCAGCGACCGTTCGGGTGCCCAGACTATCGGCTACGATAAGCTAAACCAGCTCAGACACGTTAAGTTCTTCAAGAACGCAGACGGCGTAAGAGCGCATATGAAAAAGCACGCTGATATTATAAGACCTAAATTTGAAACTGTAATCTCTGCCTTTGAACGCGATTTTACCGATAACAGAATTATGAACTGGACAAATCCCCGTGGAGGCTACTTCATCAGCGTAAATCTTATGGACGGCTGTGCAAAGCGTACCGTTCAGCTTTGTGCCGAGGCAGGCGTTGTACTGACGGGCGCAGGTGCTACCTTCCCCTACGGAAAAGACCCTCACGACAGTAACATAAGAATCGCTCCCACCTATCCGAGCCTTGAGGAGCTTTCAGATGCAGTTGAAGTCTTCTGCCTCTGTGTAAAGCTTGCCACTCTTGAAAAACTTCTCAACACATAAAAAATAGCTGTGAAGCTTTGCTTCACAGCTATTTTTTATATTTTCCTCGTAAATTTACGGTATAAGCATTACTCTTTTTATTTCGCCGTTAGCGTCTGTCAGAGCCCTTTGAGATACCGCGTAGCGCTTTCCTATACTCCACATACTGTCGGAGGAAGCGGGATAATAGAAGATGCTTCCGACTCTCTCGCTTATACTCTCTGTTACATCAAGCGACGAAACGAAGCTTTCCCCAGCTTCGGTAAATACCTCCACCGACATCGTAACATCAAAGGAAATCTCTGCCCCATCTCCGGTTACCTTACTGTCGATATATCCCGTATACACCGAAATTTCGGGCAGTATATCTTCCCCCTTGTCCGCAAGCTCGGATGGTAGATTCATAGGAAGGCGAAGGTCAAAAACCTCGTTTATTCCCGTCTCCCCCGTATCTCCGCTTCCTATAGCCTTAAAGACGAGACGTGTATCCGCAAACATTTTTCCATTTTCAAAGCCGAAGCCCCGAAGCTTTACGTCGGCATGGCAATCTTCAAGACTTTCCACCCCTTCCTTCAGGGTAATTCTCTCACGGAAGGGCAGAGTTTCACGAAGCGCTCCCTCGTACTTTACAAAGCTCTTTGTGTCTGTCAAGGGCTGTGATTTGCATCCCACCGCATATGCATCTCTTACAAGATTACATGGTACATTTTCTATTATGATGAAGTCGGCAAGGTAGCTGCCGTCAATTTTCAATATTCTGTTTTCTCCCATATTATCGGTGATGATTTCGAAGGTCGTTCCACAGGTTATAAGACTGCCTACTGCTGCCGAGCGGTCGGTGGCATCGTCTGCTTCAAGCTTACCCGAAATCTCGATAGGCTGATAAAAGCTTTGAGGAAGCGGCCTCTTTTCACCATCGTATTCGGGTAGATAAACGGCAAATACCCACATAGTTCCCCAAAATCTTACCACACCGTCGGAAACCGAGGTGTTGTCAAGGCTTATTCCGGTACGGCAAGAGATAATCTTCTCCATAGGAGGATATGATGCAGGGAGCTTTATTTCCTCGCTGAAATCAAATTCCTGAGTAACAGACGAAAGGATTTCCGCAGAGGTGCTCTCAAAGGAAAGCTTCTCGGTGTTTTCGTCCTTTTCCGGAGAAAGAGACTCAAATACAGAGTTGCACTTTATACTGTCCTGTACTGTAACGTCACACCTTGCAGTGACCTTTCTCGGACTCTGCGCCTTGCAGCTTACGTTATCGGCAGAAAGCGCTACCTGTGCCACAACACTTTCACCGTCGGTATCGGGAGCAACGGGAGCCTTTACGCTGTCGGAAAAATCACGGGAAAACCGATAGGATTCGGCGCTCCCCTCATCCCCCGTATAGATAACGTTGAAATCCACCCTTCCCGAAAGGTCAAGAATGGCGTTCCCGTCCTTTATTCTCACTTTTTTGGAGGTAAGGTAAGGAACGGCATCGGTTCTTATTATCTTTACGATATCGGAAGAATAGTCGGGAAAAACAACCTCTTCCTCTACTCTCACCTTTCTTTCGTTTTTAGTCAGAGTCACCATATTTTTGTTGAGACTGGTATTATTCATTTCAAGGCTCCTTTAATTCTTTTTGCTACATTTTATGAAAAAGGATTAAAGTTATTCCTGTTTTCCTTCTCAAAACTGAGAAGAAGTTTTCTGTACCAGCTTGCAGCCCCGGTGTACCAGCTCCATCCTCCACGACCAAGGTGGTCGGGATTTGCGTAAACGTCACCTGCCAGAACGTATGGCTCGGTCTTGTACTCCTTCCCTCTTTCAAGAGGAGATAGAAGTCTTGCAAGAGTCATAGCCCTTTTTCTGTTTTCCTCTTTTTTATCAGGAGCCAAAAGAAAGCCCAAGGCCGCCCACACCGCACCGTGAGTATACTGACCTCCATTCTCTCTTATTCCTTCGGGATATGCCGAAATATATCCTATTTTCTCGTCATATTCTCTGAAAGGAGGAGTGAAAAGCTTATAGATACCCGCCTTTTCGTCGAAAAGCTCATTCCAGGAGCTGTCAAGAGCAAGTGTTATGCGTGACACGTTTCCGTCGCCCGTCACAAAGTGGCAAATAGATGCAAAGGCGGCAGAAAGGGCATCTATCTCCACCCTACCACCTTTTATTCCAAACACCTCGTCTCCCGAAAAAGCTCTCGCATATCTGTCTGAGAAAAAGGCATGCTTCTCTATTGACAAGCGAAGCCCTTCGGAAAATACTCTGTATCTCCTGTTATCTTCAACGACTTCGAGATATTTGCAAATAACTATTCTTGCGAAAAATCCAAGCCATACGCTCTCACTTTCCTCGGGAAGTCCATTAAGACCGTCATTCCAGTCACCGTCACCGATAAAGGGAAGTCCGTGCTCCCCCACACCTCTTTCGATAAACAGATCAAGTGCCCTTTCAAGATGCTTTTTCAAGCTTTCCTTCACGTCGCTTCTCACACATTCGGAATATCTGTCCTTCTCCCTCGCCGAAAGAGGAGGAGAGGTTATATATCCCACCTCTTTACCGAGGACTTTTTTGTCTCCCGTCCTCTCAATATACGAGCAGGTAAGGAATACAAGCCACAAATAATCGTCGGAGCATCTGGTTCTTACTCCTCTGCCAAAATGCCACCAATGACATACGTCTCCCTCAAGGAACTGGTGGTAAGCCATTCGAAAAATATGAGCCCTTACCGCATCTTTTTCCATATCCAGCACCGACAGACAATCCTGCGCCTGATCTCTGAAGCCCCAGGCACCTCCCGACTGATAAGGGCCGGACCTTGCATAGAAGCGAGAGACGAGTATCTGGTAAGGAAGCCACATATCGCTAAGAGACACACCAAGAGAGGATTTGAATGCGGCGCCCTTTATTTTTTCTTCAAGTGATGCCTTTGATAGCTTCCACAGGTCGCGGAAGGTATTCTCTGCAAAGTAGTCTTTAACCCTCTCAAGATGCCTCTCGCTTCCTGCATATCCCATAACGAAAACCACCTCGGACGGCTTGCTAGACGTTACCTCCACTTCACCGCGAGACACGCGCATCTCCTTTTCAAATGGAGCAAAAATATAAAGGAATCCTTTTTTTATGCTGTCCGAAAAGAGATTTCTAAAACAGCAAAGGTTTTTTAAATCTTGCCAGTACTCTATAGTAGTGGTAGGATGTGGGAAGTCATCAAGCACAGGAGTAAGCTTATAGCGCAGGGAAAACTCGTCCGAATCAACCATCACACTTACAGCCTTGAAAAGAAGGCTTGGATGCACCGCAACTCTTACTCTGTAGGTATCTCCCATATACTCTGCACCGCCTGCGGTAAATTTAACAAGAGAAGCCGTGGCAAGAAGGTCTCGGCTGAAATTCTTTTCCGAAAGAATAAGCTTTTCAGACGCTCCTCCCCCAACAGGGTCTCCTTCAAAATAGGTGAGTCTTGAAAGTCTTGAATTGAATACCCAGGTGTTGCCAAGGCTTCTGTGATTTAAAACCGTGCCGAAGGTTGGGTGGGCAATAACGTGGGACCAGAGGACAGGAGGTGTTTTTTCTCTTAAATCTATAACGTAGCCGTCCTCGGTGATGCCCTCTTCAATTTGAACGTCCAAGGCTTTACGGCGAGCGGTATACCTTTCGGTTTTTAAAAATCGGGTAAGCTTCTCCTTTTCGGGATAGTGTGCCTTTGCCACCGCATCAAAAAGCTCACTTACTCCCGACTCACTTATATCTGCAAGGAATATGCCTCCGCTTTTTCCGAGCATAAAACGGCATCCCTCTCTGTCGATTATCTTCTCTATTTCGTGTCTTCCGCCTCTGGAATATCCCATATCCGCAACCTCAATTACAAGGTCAAACCTTGCCCCCATAATATACAGAAGCTTTTTGCAGCGTATAAGCTCGGAAAGCTCGTCGTTTTTCACTCCTGACTTCACGTCAAATATAGGAAATTCTCCTGATATTCCGTATCTGTAAAGAGCTCCTTTGGTATAAACAGGCGTTGATTGGCTCTTTATCCTCCATATAGTACCTCCCTCAAACACCGAAAGAAGTGTCTCGAAAAACGGACTCCTGTCACCATCTCCCCCCGATGCCGAAAGGGCACCGTTGTAAAGCTCACGACTCTTTTCCACACTCTTATAAAAGGAAGTTGCAATTTCATCCCTTGCTGAATAGAGCGCCTCCGATCTTGTCTTGCCGTAACCGATGACGAAAGTGGTGTCTGTTCTGCCACTGTATTTAACCTTTGCAAGAACGCAAGGAGAAAGAGGATTTTTTTCGCGGACAGTATTTGACAGCTCACGTTTCACCGCCTCACAAAGTCCCGAAAGCGAGTATTCCTCTCCCTCGAAAAGCCTCAGCTTCGAGGTTTCAAATGAATATTCCTCACTGCAGGTAAGGGCAAGATATACACTCTCACTGCCCGACAGAGAAAGAATCAGCGCACGGTTTTCACTGTCATATTCCGCCGTAAAAAAGAGATTCGTATAAGCAGGGTGCGAAAGATATGCCGAGGCATTTTTCAGAACAGGCTCGAAGTATAATCCCACCTCACCTTCTCTGCCGTTTGCCGAAAGAGTTATTCTTGTGGCAGAGGTCTTTGCAGACAGATTTATACAAGCTTGAAGTCCCGACATTTTATATTCTGCGCACACGCTGTCAAAGAAAAAACTGACGTCCCCGGATACCGAGGGGGAAATTACCTCCTCACCGTCGGTTGAAAATATGAAGGTGCTGACGGGATTGAAATCTGATACGGGGTTGTTTGCAAGAATATATTCCCCGTTTCTTATTTTAACCTTTTCCTCCATTATTCCTCTTTCGGAAAGAATCATCGTATGGTCTCTTCCCGACAGAAACCCTGTGGAGGGTGCGGTTTTGAAAATTCTCTTTTCCTTCACTCTACCCTTTCTCGGCGCTTCCTTCAATACCTCTCTTCTGCCCTTTTCCTTTTTTACACTTACCGCATCTACGGGAACGGATTCTTTTAGAAGCTCACTAACCGCCTTCATCTCGCGGTCTGCTATAAAACGCCTTACAAATACGTTTTCAAAGGAAGCGTTTGCAAGAGCAACAAGACTCATCCCAAGGTGATGACACATAAAGCTTTTTACGGTGGAAGCGGTTTTCCCCACTCTTTTTTCGGTAGCATCTATCGCCTCGTAGAATCCACACTCTCCGTACATTCCGAGCTTCTCAAGCGCCTTGAGATTTCTCATATTCAGCGGAATATTGCTCTTCAGCATAAGGAAGGAGGAATACGGAGATATTACCCTATCCTCCTCACTTTCTCGGCTTCTCGAAAGGGCGGGAACCCCAAATGCGCGGTACTGATATGAAAGAGATTCATCAAAGGCAAAATATCCGCTTTCGGATATTCCGAAGACCCTCTCCCGTCCCACCTTGACCCCGAAGCTGAACTGCTCAAAAAAAGCAAAATTCAAGGCTTCGGCGGTAAAGCTGTTCTTATAGACAGGAAGCAGAAGATGAGGCATAAAAAATTCGAAGGCGGTACCGCTCCACGAAAGCGCTCCCACTCCGTGACCTGCGGTAGTGAGAGGTCGGGAAAGCATAGACCAGTGAGACTCCTTGACTATTCCTCTTGCTATCGCATAGTAGTCGGTGGTACGCGCCTCACTCATATACATATCGTAAACTATCCCGTCCTGCTCCTCTCTGTCGGGGAAAAAGCCAAGAGAGAAAAGCTCTCTTTTCGAGTTATACAGAAATCTGAACTCAGACCCTTCCTCTATAGCCTTTATTCTCTTTTTCAGCTCGGTTATTCTCCTGTCTGCCATCTCATATTCCGAAAGTCCCTCAAAAAGAGCCACAAGGGATGTTACAAAGTTTCCGCAGTCCACCGTTGAAATATATTCTTTCCCTATAGGCTCAAGCGTAACGGTGCTGTACCAGTTATAAAGCTGCCCCTTGTACTTTGGAAGTTTTTCTATAGTGTCTGTGGTCTTCTCAATTCTGTCAACACCCGATTGCACCGAAATAAATCCGAAATCCATGGCGGCAAGCACCGAAAGAAGATAGAGTCCTATATTGGTTGGCGACGTTCGCATAGCAATTTCGGATGAAGGAAACACCGAAACGTTGTCGGGAGGCAGAAAATTTCCCGATGCATCAACGTACTTTTCAAAATAGCGCCATATATCTCCGGCATAACGCAAAAACGCCTGACGGTAGTGACGGCTTCTGTCGTAAGACGTTTTCTTTTTGGAAAGAAAGTACGAAAAAAGAGGAAAAAGGCACCACAGAATACCAAGAAGCTTGATCAGCGAAAGCCTTGCGAAGAGGAGTGCAAAAGCACCTGCCATAACAGAGGGAAAGGTATAAAAAAGCACCGATATAAAGGGACTTTTCTTGCCCTCAAGAGAATTTGCCGTAGTCCACTCAAGAAGCTTTTTTTTCGACACCGTCATACGCCAAAAAGCGCGAAAAGCTGCGTCTAAATTGTTATATGCGGTAAAAGCAAGGCTCGAAAACCTGAATCCTACCATAACAAGCTCACGGCAAAGAGTAGTTACCGTATCTCCGAAAAAACGTCTGATAAGAGTTTCGAGTCTGCCCGAGATAATCGAACGTAAAACCTCTATAACAAGAGGGGTAACGAGGGGGAGGAGTAATAGAAAGGCTGTAAAAATTGCCCTCTCTCCCTGACACAGCATTAAGATAAACAATCCCGCCATCTGACAAGCAGGCATAAATACATTTAATAGATTATTTATAAAAACGAATTTTTCGTCGGCTTCCATAGGATTTTTTACCCATCCGTCAGGTGATGGAACGAAATGAGTTACAAACCTCATGCTCTGCACGTCACCCCTTACCCAGCGGTGCGCTCTTTTGTAATAGGATATTACTCCCGAGGGTACACCGTCGAAAACGGTAACGTCGGAAAGATGGCCTGCCGAAAGTCTTGTACCCTCAAGAATATCGTGACTGAGAATGATGCCGTCCGGAAAAGCTTCAAGCACCGTTTCACGATAAGCTTCTACATCAAAAATTCCTTTGCCGCAAAAAATACCCTTGCCGAATAAAACGTGGTTCAGATTGAATACCGCACCGTGATAGGAATCAACCCCTCCCACCCCCGTCATAAGAGACGAAAAGCCTGTGGCGTGTGCCGATTCAAGTGAAGTCGCCACCGTAGGCTGCAAAATACCGAATCCCCTCACCACTCTTTTTACTCCGCGTTTTTCTTCTATCTGCGGTTTATTCAGAGGATGCGCCATGGTGCCTATCATCTTATTCAGCGCACCAAGCTCCATATCCGTATCACTGTCAAGAGTAATGACGTATTTGATTTTCGGCAACACCGCCCCATACGCTTCAAGTCGGGACGAAAGCCCCGAAAGAAGTCTTACAAGCTCGTTTATAGCCCCTCTTTTCCTTTCCCACGCCACGTACCTTCCGCTTTTTTCATCCTTTACGCGCTCTCGTGAAAAGAAAACAAAGCGGTTACCGTAAAGAGAATTCAAGCGGTCTGCCTCTTTTTTTGCCGCCGCCCTTATCTTGTCGTCTATTCTTGTCTTTTTGGTATCACTTTCAGGAAGGTCAGAGAGAATTCCGTAGTAGACCTCTCCATCATCCTTACCTCTGCTCCTTGTTTTAAGGCTTAAATTTTCAAGGTGGCGAAATGCTTTTTTTACCTCCTCCTCGCTCGTTAAAAGAGTTGCGGTGACGGTAAGAGTAGCATTCTCCTCTCCTACCCTTCCTATAGAAACGCGGGGAAGGATTTCAGACTTTTCGAAAAAAGCCACCAGAGGCACCGTTAGCATAAAGGCGGTTTCCTTCATGGGAATGACAAAAAGAAGAAACAAAGGAACGGCGAAAAACGGCTCGAAGGTGAAAAAAATCGTTTTAAACGAGATATACAAAAGGATGCCGAAAACTGCGGCAAAAAGGAAAAGCCATCCCTTCCTTGAACGTGAAAAATCCAAAAGCTCACCTATGTGACACTTTTTCTCTTCTGCTTCTGCGGAAAGGTTAACACAGGCGGCGGAGAAGGTCACACCGCGCTTTTTTGCATATTTTTTTATCTTCTCTTTATAAAGCGCCTTCGTTTCCCTATCCAGCCTTTGATACAAAGGGTCACGCCTAAGACTCTGCTCATAAGAAAAAAAGCCAAGATAAAAGGGGGAAAAATCAAACTCCGAAAGCCGTCTTATAAGGTTTATATAAAGGCTCACCTCACCGCCCGAAAGGAGCTCTTTTTTTATAAGGATAATACTCTCAAGAAGAAGTGATGGGTAAAGCTTTTCTATCTCCTCGTCCGAAAAAGCTTCGGAAAGGGTTTCGAAGAAAGCCGATATCCCATCCTGTATATCCGAGGAATCCGCCATAGCCTTTACAAGAAACGCCGATACGGCTCGAATACTGCGGGGGAAGTGTTCGGCTTTTACGGTAGCATAGCTCTCCTCTAACAGATAGAAGTTTTCGTAAAGCCAACGTCCGTTTACACTCTCCCTTTCTTTCACCTTTTTCGTATATTTTTTAAGAGTGCGGTATGCACGGCGAAAGGATTCACACTTAAAATCCCTCCACCCCTCAGTTTCTTTCATTTTTATAAGTATTTCTTTTATTCTGCTCTTTTCCATTTTTATACCTCTTTTCCTGAAAAAAGTATTGGCTTCCAAAGGATAAAATATACAAAAATACGGCAAAGGGAAATTCCCTTTGCCTTATTTTTAAATAAATCCCAGCGCTTTTGCGTATATTTTAACCTGATAGCGATAGGAATAGTCCAGACTTTCATCCTCGATTATAGCCTCTATTGCTTTCTTCGTCTCGGAATACTGCTTTTTGGAATCAGAATAATATTTCGTTCTGTTATTAGAAAAAATCTTGTCTACCAGCACCTTAGGACTGTACTTGGGAACAATCTTTTCCTCTCCGCTTGCTCCCTCTGAGCTATCACCATCCTCATCCTTTTGACTTTCCCTATATCTGTCGTATATCTCGTCATCGCGATCCGCCTCATAGTCGCGGTTGTCTGCAAAGCGGTCATATATCTCGTCATCACGCTCCGCCTCGTAGTCACGGTTGTCCGCAAAACGGTCGTATATCTCGTCATCACGCTTCGCCTCGTAGTCGCGGTTGTCCGCAAAGCGGTCGTATATCTCGTCATCACGCTTCGCCTCGTAGTCGCGGTTATCTGCAAAGCGGTCATATATCTCGTCATCGCGATCCGCCTCATAGTCGCGGTCAAGGTTAAGCTGATTTCGATACGCCTCGTTTCTCGCCTTCTCAAGACCGTTCACGTCGTTAAGATAACCGATAAACGCCGAGTTTTTTGCCTCGCTTCTGCTTTCCTCTGTCTGCCTTTTAGACTTTTCCGCTTCTTCCTCAATGGAGGATATTGCCGACATTCTTGCAAGATTATTGTCAAGCTCCGCCTGTACCGAATCCCCCGACCTTGAAAGGCCCTTCTGAAGAAGACCGGCCTTCGTATTTGCAAGAGCAATCTTTGCCGAAGCGTCGGCAGAGTTTTTCTTTTTCTGCGCCTCTCCCGAAATTTCCTTCAGCCTGTTATTGTGAGATGTGTCTATATTTGAAATGGTTGCAAGATATCTTGCGGTGAGCCTTGAGAGAGAATTGTCGAAGCTTTTGAGCACCGAGCTCGAAAGGCTTTTTAACGTACTTGCCATTTTATCCCTCCTTTCATTAGTATACTGCGCCCTTTACGAGCTTTTCGAAAAGAAGGTCGAACCACTTCCATTTTCTCATGTACTCAACGGTATTGTCGCCAAGTCCGAAAAGCTTTTTCGTAAGTGCCATAAAGGTTTCTGTACAAAGAAAGGTTTTTACGCTGTAGGTATCGGTTGCAGATGCGCTTTTTTCAACGAAGAAGCTCTTATATCCTCTCACGTCGAGATGTACCGCTCTGCCGTTTATAATTCCGATACCGTCAAAGCCCAGCATTTCGGCAATAGCCGCAAGCTCATATGAGGTATACCCCTCCACTCTCACGTCGGCGGCAAGTCCTTTGGTATGCTGACCTGTCCTTCCCGTTAGAAGTCTGTCGTATTCCTCCGTCCTGTAGCCGTCGGTTACAACTACAGGCTTATATTTCACGGCGCGGGAAAGCTTTTCAAGCTTTATGATAAGCTCGTCGGAAACGAGTATTCTGTCTCCGTCGAGGATACCTCCCCTTCTTGCACGGAATTCCTTTACTCTGAAATGCTCACTGAGCTTGTCGTTACCGTTTTTTTCGTATGAATATTCTTTTATTGCCAAATTTTCACCTTCTTATTTCATATATTCTATAATAGCTGCGCCGTTTCCGCCGTCTGTGCCGTTGTGGTAATTTTGGGAATCGAAGCGTCGGGAGGCAAAGCCTCCTCCGCCGTATCCCACGGAATCTTCTCTGAAGGCGGCACCGTTTCCGAGTATGGAGTCACCTCCGATAGAAAATATAACGGCAGGGGATGTGCTTGAATTGAAGTAGTCTCCAACCTTGGGAAATCCACCTGAAAAATTCAGGTCTCCGCCCTCGCCTAGCGCCCTCACGTTAAGACCGAGAGTTCCTCCCTTTGCCCTCGCACGAAGGGTATCATTTATATAAAGCTCGGTATCCTCTCCCTCGGTTGCAACCGAAATATTCCCGTCACTGTAGACAAAACCTTTTCCGCCTTTACCGATACGAATGGTGCAGATATCTCCCTTTTTCATTTCACACCAAAGAATGACACCTGCCCCCGAGCCTCCTCCGCAGGAATGGTATCCGTAATCGGGGTCCTGTCCTCCTCCTGCTCCGCCGCCGACCATAGTTATCTTATAAATGCCGTCACGGGGTGCCTCAAAGGTACTTTCACCTACCTGTGTTAAAATCTCACGTCTTATAGATGCAGAGGTGAGAAAGTCTGCTATTTCCGGTGAAAACTTATCGGGAGTCACAGAGCCGTCGGGAAGCGTTCCGTTTGCAAGTCCCTTTATATGCCCCGCAATACTCTGAAGCTTTTCCTGAACGGTTTTTCCTTCGATAATATCAATTGTACCACTGCCTATTCTGTCGGCACCGCTGAAGATATCGGCAGCGGAGGTAAGCTCCTTCAAAAGAACACCGTTGATAAAGCTCTTGATATCCTCTCCTGCCTTATCGAAAATCCCTTTGAGCATATCGGAGGTATACCCGTTTTCAAGATCGGGACGGTCGGGAAGTTCCGATACGTTTTTAACGTTTTCGGAAAACTCTGTAAAATTCATATGTTCAATCCTCCTTTATTTCCGATACCCCCAAAAAGGGGGTATCGGAATATGCTTTTTTAACAAGAACCGATATCGATGAATACCATTTCCTTAGGATATACAATCTTTGCACCGTAAAGGTGAAGACCCTTTACAGCAGTACCGTTTCTGAGTTCAGGCTCATAGGGCTTGATAGAGTTTATCTGCTCCGCATATGCGATTGCGCGGTCGGTACGTGCAACGCATCTGAAGAAATCGGATTCGTTGCGCTCGATATTATTTGTAACGTAGATATCAAAGCCGAGCATCTTACCGATATAGCCTCTTGAAAGTGTTTCGGAGTTGTTGGTGTCGGTAAGAAGATTTGCCATAACGAGCACCTGCTCTACCGCAGGGGGAATTTCAAGGGAAATTTTTGCCGAATTGGGCACGTTGTTTTCCATGAGAATACGTCTTGCATCGCTGAAGAGCTTAACTACGTTGTCAACGGTAAGATTTTCTTCAACGATGAACTGTACTTCAGGGTCGTAAAGAGAGTAGATATACTTATCTGCAACGTCGCTGAGTGCTTCCGCAGCTCTCTTCATCGCCGCCTGAACAAGCTTGGGAGATGACTGCACGTCGTCGATAGCGTCGATGCAGAAGTTAAAGCCCTTCGCCTGATCGATAACGAGTGTTCTTGTGTTATCGGAAAGCACCTCGGGGGTAGGCATATTTGTATTCTTGGTGTAGTTGAACACGGTCACGGGACCAAGACCGTTGATTTTTACTCTGTCGCCCTGAGTCTTGATATCGCCCTCAAATTCTCTTGAACAGAGCTTAACGCCTACGTAGTTCTTCTGAAGCTCCTCGTAAAGAGCCTCGCTCCATACTGTGGGAATAAAGTTTGTAATTGCCATTATTTTTTACCTTTTTGCGGTTTTACCGCAATCCTTTCTTATTTTCTTACTTCCATTTCTCCATGGAATTCATAATAGTTTTATAGTTTTTTCTTATCTCCGACTCGCTCATCGCTCTCACCTGTTCGGGTGTAAAGTAAAGAGGCTCGGAGGAATCCTTTACGTTAGGAGGAGCAGATTTGTCATTCTCTTCTTCCTTTTTCTGCTGTTCTCCCTTTCTCTTCTCCTCGGTAAGATACCAAAGCGCGTATTCTGCGGCAAGACCGCGTCCGTCCTCGCACTTATCGAAAACCTCATCGGGAATCGTCTCGGTATCAAAGTCGGGGAAGATTTCTAAAAGCTTCTTTATTTCCTCTTCCAGATTCTTCTTGACTCTCTTTTCGAGACGGAATGCTTCAAGCTCCTCCATATCGAGAGCGTTGCCATCTTTTTCGACATCAAGCTCACGGAGGATCTTTTCTGTATTTTTCTTCATTTTTTATTCCTTTCTGTTTTATATTGCATCGGTTATTCTTCCCCTGATGCAAAGGGAAACAAGATGAAAATCAAGACTGTTTTCGCTGCTTTTCACAATAAGCTTAAAGCTTTTCTGCCTTTTCAGCTTCACTCTTTTTCTGAGTCTTATAGGGGTTATGGCAGTCTTAAAGCTGAAGCGGGAAAAGTTAAGACTCTCAAAGTCAAGCACCTTGTATTCGGCACCAACACCAATACCCTTGCCGGTCATAGTATCGGATGCCCAAAATATGTCAAAGGATACCGAGCTTTTAGGAATTACCTCGAACTCAATACTATGTATATTCTTGGTATCGAGTCCTGCATATTCGCTATAGCCCGTCTCCCATTCGAAACTTACCGGACGTCCCAGGTCACGAGACTCCTCTGTCATACGGCAAAGATCACCACCGGATGTGAGAAAGAAGCAATTTCCTTCCCCGTCCTCGCAAAAGGCCGCGGCGTCAATGCCCTCATAATAATAGAAAAGGTCGAGGCGGTAGTTATAAACGTAAATTTTTCCCTCTCTCCAGAGGTAGACCTCACCGCTTCCCATTCTGTCGAAAACCGACAGTCCCTTCGATAGAAACATAAGACCTTTTCTGATTCTTGCGCCTATTTCCTCGGCGTTTCTTTCATCTCTTACGGTAGTAGACACCCATCTGTAAAGGGAGGTACCCGAAAAAGTTATTGGTGTATTATCCACAAGCACCGCAGTTCCCGCATAAGCGCACCCCACCTCTGAGGAGAGAGTCCTTACGGGGAACGAAAGATACTCATTTCCCGAAGCATCACTCTTCTTCTCGATATAGGAGTAATAAGCCTCCCTGTCGGTAAATATAAGAAGCCTGTCATAGTGCCTTATAAGAGAGGTCACAGGTCTTCCCGTCGCGCTTTTATTAAACGAAAGCTCGGGAAAATAGTCCATATCCGAAATGCCGTCATGCACTCCCGAATATCTGTAAACGTCGGGCTTTTCATCATCTCCCCACAAAAACACTCTTGTATCGTTGTCACCGCCCCAAAGGACCGCATATCTCATTCTGTGAGGGTTATTCTCCTCGGGAATTGCCTTGGAATAAGTGACCTCGTAAGCGTTTATTTCTGTGGAGGGATTGTTACTTGAAAGCTGAATCTCGCCTTCTTCAAGGTATACTGTGTACGCCGATTTCGGAAGCTCCTCACCAAGTACCTTTACAGATATTACCGAATCGATATTCTTTTCTGCAAGAATTATTCGCGTATGGTCTCTGTCCAGCGTAAAGGACTGGCGTCTTTTCGGAGTAAGAAGATTTATATCCTCAAAGGGCACCCCTCCTCCGTTCACGTCGGTGGACACCGCAATAAGAGGCACGTAAGGGTCAATATCGGAAAGTGTACCTTCGGAAAGCTTCTTTATTTTTACTCCGTCAAGGATGTAAATACATTTTCCAAAGTGGAGAAAGGACACCCTACCGCTATCGCTTTCAAGCTCTCCTACCTCCTTTATTTCACCATCGAAGGAGAAAACCGTTTTGCCCGAAACGGCGTAAATCACCCCGTCCGACACAGTAACACCTCTGCCATCTCCCCCGAATTCCGCAAGGCGCTCATAGCCTTCGCGAAGGGCAAGAGAGTAGGACGGCGTAATTTTAAGATTTTTCATTTTGGGACTTTCACCCGATTTTATGCGTCCCTCGCTCGGTCCGCTTTCGTTAAGTCCGAGGAATCCGTTTATCTGTACCTTGAAATCACGCGCCATTTACATCACCTGAATATATATCCCTTATTTTAGTGTGAGTTGCATAAGCAAAGCTTTTCATCACGCTTTCCTCGCTCTTTTTAAAAAGTGTATAGAAATAATCAGCGCGCTGTGCATCCTCCTCTAAAAGAAGGAATGAGGCAAGAGCGAAGGGCAAGGGCCCCGATGCAAGTGATATATGCAAAGGTATCTCGTCATCCATCGAGCCGATGGGATTAAAGTCCCAGGACAACGCCTTCAGCTTCTTTTTTTCAATGATGCACTGACTTGGCCATAAGAGAGTGATAATGGAGTTCATTACCTCAGGCGCATTCTTTTCGAAATCCTCCACGTCCTCGTGGTATGCACCGCCGCTGCTACGCTCGTTTATCAGTGCAATCGCTCTGTTATAAACCTGTCTTGCCGTCATTTTCTGCCTCCTCTTTTTCTTTTACCTTCCTGCAATCCTCGATAAGGGCTTCCTTTGCCGTTATGTACCCCTCGGGCAGTCTTTCAAGGTACTGCTCAAGTGTAATAAGTCCTGATGAAAGAAGATTTTCGAGCGTGTTAAGACTTGCTATCTCGCTCCAGTATCCCGTCATACCTGCAGATACCGTACAGGAGAATATTACGTCCTTGTAACGCTCCACCTCCATCATATCGCCTCTCAGCTCTCCCTTGTCACGCCACATAAGCATTCGGTGCCTGTCATAATAATGGAGAATATAGTCAATCCATATAAGTCCAAGCTCCTCAATAGCCATATAAAGCGCCCTCTTCTGAATTTCAAGAGGTACCGAGGAAGACTCCTGAAGAGCAATTATTGCCGAGGTGTTGGTGGGCTCAACGTTACCGAGAGCCGCATCCGTTGCTCCCATAAGCTCACGGGTAAGTGACATGGTGAGGTTAATGACATCGAGGAATCCCGACTGCATAACACCGGGAGAAAGCACCTCTGCCACACTGTCAACAGGACCGTTAACGCCTATCGCCTCTCCTACCTCGTTTGTCCATTCGTCAATGACGTTCTGGTTATACACTACCTTTGAGAAGGATACGTTTATCATATGCTTCATTACCATGGCAAAGGCTTTATTGATGTATATCTGATTTTCAATAAGTCCCGTTGCGGCGGCAGTGCCGTGATAGGAGTTTTTCGTCTTATCCCAGTTCATAAGCACCAAGGGATAAAGGGTAAGCTTTGTGTCTATCTCACTTGTTATAACAGTACCTCTTACGCTCTTGCGGTAGTGAATGGTACCGTTTTTGCGGTAAAGCTTTATAACGTAGGTACACTTCGTATCACGAAGCTCACTCTTCGCTCTGTCTCCCGCCTCGTCGGTAGTATCGCTGTCAGATACGATACGCATAACGTCACTTTCGGGAATTCCGTAGCTTCTCGCTTCCTCCCTCAGCTCCTCTACAAGACCTCTGCCCGATATGAGAATATAAGGCTGACTCTGTACGTCGCTCGTGTTTACGTCACCGAAGAAAACGTTAGTGGCATCAAGAAGCTTCGTTGCAAAATCTCCCGTATACTGCTGAGCAGTACGTTTTTTTCTGTCCCAGTACACGTAAAGAAACATATCTCCGCTGAGGGTTGCATCCTTCACTCCGTCATAAAGGAGTGAGGTCATATTATCCTTTTCAAAGCGGTAGTTAAGGTATGAGGAAATAAGCTCACAAACCTTCACAAGATCCTCTCTCACTTCTTTTTTGTAAATGACGCCCGCACTCTCCGCATCTATCTTCAAAGCAATCTTTGCCGACATAATATTCGATACGAAATAGCCGATTACTCTTTTGAAGATGTTAAACACAGGGGTGGGAAGCCCTCCGCTTACAACTCCGTTCCACTGGTCGCCTCGCCAGAAGCGTTCATTTTTGTTTACGGTGTCGTAAAAGTTTACCGAACGGTTATATTCACGTCCCTTTTCAAGAAGCTCAAAATCCTCTGAAATCTCTTCCTTTCTTCTGTTTTTCAATCCTTATCGCCTCCTTTCTTTTTATGGTCGTAGGAAATTATGTTTTGCCAGAAGTCCTGTCCCTCGGCTCGGGGGACTTTGGGAGTGTCACTTTCCTCGTAGCTTCCGGAAAGCTCTGACACAAGCTTTATTACCCCCACAAAAACCATGACCTCAAGCAGCAGAAGCATCGTCACGGTTACAATAAAGAATGTCATTTTTATCACCTCCCTTCTTCTGACAACCTTACTGTATCATGACACGGACTGCCATACAATGACATGTATATGACAACTTTAAGACCCACTAAAAACTCTTTTATAAAAATTTTTAATAGGGTATTGACAAATGATTTTTGTTGTGTTAATATACAAGTGTACTAGGTCACTTAATACACTTCATACAAAGGAGGGAGAAAATGATAACCATAAACCCCAGAAGCAATAAGCCTATATGGGAGCAGATAAAAGACTCGATAAAGAATCAGATACTTCTCGGTGTATGGTCGGCAGGAGAGCAGATACCGTCGGTACGTGCCCTTGCCTCAGAGCTCGGAATAAATCCCAATACCATTGCCAGAGCCATAAGTGAGCTTGAAAGAGAAGGTCTCATCTACACAGTAGCGGGAAAGGGCGCCTTCGTTGAGGAGGACCTCTCGCTCATAAGCCTTAAAAGAAAGACCGAAGCCATAGAAAAGCTTCAGAAGGCGCTTATTGAATTAAAGCTTGCCGAGGTTGAGCTTGAAACAGTTATAAATAAAGTAAACGAGGTTTACGGAAAGGACAACGTATGATAAAAATCGACTCTGTTACAAAGAGATATGACAACAACGTCACCTCTCTTTCGGACATCTCTATGAACATAAACAAAGGCTCGGTACTTGGACTTATAGGTACCAACGGCGCGGGTAAATCCACACTTCTTCGAATAATGTCGGGCATATACAAGTCAGACAGAGGTGGCGTATTCATTGACGGTGAAAACGTTTTTGAGAATGACAGAATAAAAGAAAGAATTTCCTTCGTATCCGATGAGCAGTATCTTATCCCCCACTTCACACTGAACGATATGGCAAAGCTCTATAAGAGATTCTTCGCGAAATTCTCATTTGAAAAATTTGAAGAAATGTGCGATGAAATAGGACTTTCAAGAACGAGAAAAATTTCCACCTTCTCTAAGGGTATGAAAAGACAAGGAGAGGTTATTCTCTCTATTGCCACAGGCTCCGATTACCTTTTCTTTGACGAGACCTTCGACGGACTTGACCCCATAGCCCGTGACTTCGCAAAGAAAATGATTTCCGAGTCGGTTGCCGAGGATAACAGAACTGTCGTTCTTTCTTCTCACAATCTTTCGGATATTGAAACGGTGTGCGACAGCGTAGCACTTATTGACGGCGGTGAGCTCATCCTTCACAAGACTATCGACGATATCGTTCAAGGATGGCACAAATACCAGATGATATTCTCCGAGCCTATATCGGACATATCCTTTATTTCAAGCTTTGCTACCCTTCCTCACGTCAGCGGAAAGCTTATCACCTTTATTTCCGCCCTTGACGAAAACGAGGTGCAAAAGAGAATTTTCTCCGCTCTCGGTGACGTAACTCTCGTTTATTCCGAATGCGTTGACCTCACTCTTGACGAAATATTCACTCTTGAAGTAAGCCGTGTTAAAGGAGGGGAAACAAAATGAAAAAAATAAGCTTTAAGAAAATACTTTTACTTATAAGGAATAACTACTCCGTCAACCGCTCCCTCCCCATGATACTGGCACTTGCCATTGCCATTCTCGGCGGTATCGTAGGTGCTATGCCCATATCCGACCTTGAAGCACGCTATGCCATGAGGCTTGAAGCAGGCTTTGCCACCTACGAGGACTATCACGCAAACGTCAGACAGCTTTTCGACGAAATGCTCGGCATGGACGGTGTATTCTCCATTATGTATATGGTGGTAGTGTTCGCCCTCGCCTTCTTCTCGGTAATTGCACTTACAGGCTACATGAGAGAAAAAAGCGGTAACGACTTTTATCACTCGATGGCGGTGACAAGAGGTGAGATTTATATTGCGAATTACCTGACGGCGTTTATAAACACGGCAGCGACCGTCCTTATTTCTCAGGTAATAGGTCTTTTCTTCCTAAACCTTCTCGCAAAATATCCCACCTACACCTTTGGAAAGACACTTTTAATGCAGCTGCCTGCTCTCGGAACGGCACTTTTATATCTGGCACTTTTCATTGCCGTTGCAATGCTCGCAGCTATCCTTTCGGGTACTATCTTCTCGACCCTTATCTCCTTTGCCTTTATAAACTTCTATATTCCCGCAACCGTTCTTGCCACAGCTGCTTCGGGAAACGTCCTCTTTAATTCAAGTCTTATGGACTACCTCGACCACAGACCCCACGTCTATTTCTACTCATCCCCCTATATACGCTATATCGTGGGAACAGCAGGAGACGAGCTTCCCTTTACTGTGACATCCTTCGTTCTTCTTGCCCTCGGCACGCTCTTTATGATAGGACTTGGTATCCTATGCTACACCAAAAAGAAAAACGAGAATTCTTCAAAGCCTATCGCCTTTTCTGTTCTGAAAAGACCTTTACAGTATCTTTTAGCTTTTGACGTGATACTTCTCGGGGCTACCTTCTTTGAGGCAATAACAGACTCTATTATCTGGTGCTTCGTGGGTGGCGTAATAGCACTTCTCTTTACCTTCATTTTCACCAACGCCTTCTTCGACAAGACCTTTACGGGAGTACTGAAGAAAAGCCGTCATATGGCGTATATCCTTATTCTCACTATCCTTTTGGGTGTAGTTTTCGTTGCCGACGTATTCGGAATGTATAAAGAGCCGAAGATTGACGTAAAGAATATCGAAAGCGCCTCTATCTACGTGAATATAAATCGTGAAAACGGACATTCAAGCTATGACTTCAACTTCGAAGAGGAAGAGGAGGACTGGTATTCCGAGACGGTAGAGAGTATCTCGAGTGAGTCGAAAAAAGATATTATCGACATGTGGAATTTCATCAAGGAAAAGGAAAAAGCTGACGTGAACGTCGGCGGTACAGTGGAGATTTACGAGAAGTACCCCGATACAGAGAGCTTCCTTGAAACCATTTCCGTCTCTATAAACGTCAAATGCAAAAACGATTTCAGTAAGTTTTACGAGCATATATATATCGGCGAGGGAAATGACGGCTACGAGGAACTCGAAAGCCTGATCCAAGACCTCATCGACAGCTACTCCCACAACCTCTGGACCTCAAGCTACGAAACAGGCGAGGGCGAAAACGTAGAGGTTATAAAGTAAAACAAAAAAGTTGCAGTGAAAACTGCAACTTTTTTTGTATATATTTGTGGAATTACAGGAAAACTATAGGTAATCAATTACGGAGGTAAAAAACATTGAAGGACAAATTCTTTTCTGTACTGCAAAGAGTAGGCAGATCGTTTATGCTCCCCATAGCGCTCCTTCCCGTTGCAGGACTTCTTCTCGGTATAGGATCATCCTTTACCAATCCCACAACTCTTGAGGAATACGGACTGACAGGACTCATAAGTCAGGGCAGTATACTTTATTCTATTCTTGACATTATGGCAAAAACGGGCAGTGTCATTTTCGACAATCTCGCCCTTCTTTTTGCCGTCGGCGTTGCCATCGGTATGGCTAAAAAGGAGAAGGAGGTTGCCGCTCTGTCGGGTGCTATCGCCTTTCTCGTTATGAACGCCGCCATTTCCGCCCTTATAAATATAAACGGCGGAGTGACAGCACTCGGTGAAAACACTACCGCCTCGGTGCTTGGCATCACAACGCTTCAGATGGGTGTTTTCGGCGGTATTATCGTAGGTCTCGGCGTTGCGGCGCTTCACAACCGCTTCTATACCATAAAGCTTCCACAGGTGCTTTCATTCTTCGGCGGTACCAGATTCGTACCTATCATTTCGGCGCTTACCTACCTTGTTGTCGGAATTCTGATGTTCTATATATGGCAGCCTATACAGACTGGAATCGCCACTCTCGGAAACCTTGTTCTGAATTCGGGATATATCGGCACCTGGATATATGGAATCATCGAACGTGCCCTCATTCCCTTCGGACTTCACCACGTATTCTATATGCCCTTTTGGCAGACAGAGCTTGGCGGGGCTGTCTTTGTCGACGGTAATCTCGTTCAGGGTGCGCAAAACATCTTCTTCGCCGAGCTTGCCTCAAAGGCAACCGAGGTGTTCTCGGTATCTGCAACACGTTTTATGTCGGGTAAGTTCCCCTTTATGATTTTCGGTCTTCCTGCCGCCGCCCTTGCTATGTATAAAACGGCAAAGCCCGAAAAGAAAAAGCTTGTGGGAGGACTTCTTCTCTCCGCATCTCTCACCTCAATTCTTACGGGTATTACAGAGCCGATAGAGTTCACCTTCCTTTTCGTTGCCCCTCTTATGTATATCGTGCACTGTATACTTGCAGGTCTTTCTTATATGCTGATGCACATTCTGAACGTCGGCGTAGGCATGACATTTTCGGGAGGGGTTATCGACTTGACCCTTTTCGGTATACTACAGGGCAATTCCAAAACCAACTGGATATGGATAGTGCTTGTAGGTCTTGTTTATGCAGTTATTTACTACTTCGTTTTCTATTTCCTTATAAAGAAATTCGACTTTAAAACACCGGGTCGTGAGGCAGAAGGCGAGGAATCAAAGCTTTACACGAAAGAGGACTATCTGACGCGTCGCCATGAGGGCGACGACGTGAGCGCTCTTATCCTTCAAGGACTTGGCGGAAAAGATAATATTGCCGACCTTGATAGCTGTGCCACAAGACTGAGAGTCACCCTCAAAAATCCCGATAAAGCCGATGAAAGCGCCCTTAAAAAGAGCGGAGCGTCGGGGGTAATTAAGAAGGGCACCGGTATTCAGGTTATATACGGTCCTCACGTATCGGTGGTAAAATCAAAGCTCGAAGCCTATATGGACTCATCCCACAAGGAAAATGAAGCCACTTCCCTTTTCTCTCCTGTAAAGGGTAAAATAATTCCTCTCGACAAGGTAGAGGATGAAGCCTTTTCCAAGGGTATTCTCGGCGAAGGTATCGCCTTTCTTCCCACAGAGGGCAAGCTCTTTTCCCCCTGCGACGGCAAGGTGGAAAGCGTCTTCGACACCTCTCACGCTATAAATATCAAGACAGATAATGGCGGCGAAATACTTCTCCACGTAGGTCTTGATACCGTAAAGCTCAAAGGACTTCACTTTAAGGTAGCGGTAAAGGAAGGGGCGGAGGTAAAGCGCGGCGACCTTCTTATTACCTTTGATATAAACGGCATCAGTAAAAGCGGATACAAGCTTACAACACCTATGGTAGTGACAAATTCGGACGAATTTACCTTTGAGTCAAAAAAGACGGGAGAGGTATCCGTTGGTGACGAAATAGGTGAGCTCGGGAGGAAATAATGATAACCTTTGAATACAAAGTAAAAGACGAAATAGGACTTCACGCCCGTCCTGCAGGTCTTCTTTCCAAAACCGCAAGGGCGTGTAAAAGCAAGGTGCTTATAAAAAAGGCGGGGAAAGAAGTGGATGCCACAAAGCTTATGGCGCTCATGTCCCTCGGTATTAAAAACGGGGACGTTATCGATATAAGTATTCTCGGTGAGGACGAGGAGGAAGCGGCGGTAGCAATAAAGGACTTTTTTGAAAAAAATCTTTGAGGTGATTTATGCTTAAATTTATAGGAAAAGGCATCTCGGGTGCTATAGCACAAGGCCCCGTTACCGTTTTCAAAAAAAAGGAAACGAAGATACGCCGTAAAGGGATAGAGGATGCAGAAGCGGAAATAAAACGATTCGAAAAAGCGCGTGAGAAAGCCAAAGCCATACTATCCGAAATCTATGAGAAAGCGCTTCGCGAGGTTGGTGAAACAGGGGCTGAAATTTTCCAGATTCATATAATGATGCTTGACGACGAGGACTTTTCGGAGTCGATAAAGAGCATTATAGAGTATCAGAAGGTAAACGCCGAATACGCCGTATCTATCACGTCGAGCAATTTTTCCGAAATGTTCTCTTCTATGGACGACCATTATATGAAATCACGCGCCATTGACGTAAAGGACGTTTCAGACAGACTTATCGCTTGTATGACAGAGGACACAAACGGTATGAGTAATCTATCGCAGCCCTCCATAATATGCGCCTACGACCTGACGCCCTCAGAAACGGTGCTTTTTGACAAAAGCAAGATACTCGGCTTCATTAC
Source organism: Eubacteriales bacterium (assembly GCA_045594565.1). Lineage (GTDB taxonomy): Bacteria > Bacillota > Clostridia > Oscillospirales > SIG627 > RGIG6353. The sequence continues at coordinate 13,343 of JAZNYT010000054.1, read as the reverse complement.
GGCGCACGGCTCCTCTAATTCACACACCGCAATTTTAGCGAGAAGTATGAATATTCCTGCGGTAATCGGAGTTGGCGACTCCTTCCTTCTCAACGTGAAGGAGGGAGACGTAGTTGCGGTGGACGGGGGTACGGGAGAAATCTTCATATCCCCCGACGCCGAAACGAAGATGCGCCTTCTTGAAAAAGAAAAAGCGTGTCGCGAGAAAAAGGAGCTTTTAAAGAACCTTCGAGGAAAGGAAAACGTCACTCTTGACGGCAGAAGAATAAACATTTATGCCAACATTGGCTCTGCCGAGGATATAGGGTCAGCCCTTGCGAGCGATGCAGGCGGAATAGGACTTTTCAGAAGCGAGTTTTTATATCTGGAAAGGGATGACTTTCCCACCGAGGAGGAGCAGTTTGAGATATACAAAAAGGTGCTTCTTGCAATGCCCGGAAAAAGAGTGATAATAAGAACACTTGATATTGGTGCAGACAAGAGAGTGTCATACTTCAATCTCGACAACGAGGAAAATCCCGCGCTGGGACTGCGTGCCATAAGACTCTGCCTCACACGCCCCGAAATCTTTAGGACTCAGCTCCGCGCTCTTTTTGCCGCCTCCTCCTTCGGAAAGCTCGGTATAATGTTTCCTATGATTGCAAGTGTATGGGAGGCGGAAAAAATACTTGAAATATGCGGTGATGTAAAGAAGGAGCTTGATGCTAAGGGCACGGCATATAGCCGTGATATTGAGCTTGGAATAATGATAGAGACACCTGCCGCCGCAATTATAAGCGACAGACTGGCGCCCCTTTTCGACTTTTTCAGCGTTGGAACAAACGACCTTATCCAGTATACCCTCGCCTGTGACAGACAGAACCCGAAGCTTGAGGAATTCTCAAATCCTCATCACGAGGCAGTGATGAGGCTTATTCGTACGGCGTCGGATAATGCCCACCGCCATGGTGCGTGGATAGGTATCTGCGGTGAACTTGCCGCTGACCTTTCTCTTACAAAGGACTTTCTTGAAATGGGAATAGACGAACTCTCGGTATCACCTCCCCACGTTCTGAGGCTGCGTGAAAAAGTCAGAAATATAAAACTTTAAAATTTTTAAAAAAGCTATTGACAAATGAAAATTTTAAGAGTATAATCATCCACAACAAAAACCGATAAAGGAAATAAACTATGTTCACAAACATTTTTGCAGGCTTCTTTTTTTATTTTAGCGCAGTATTTTTTTACTGTGCTTATTCCGTCGTGCAAAAGTTACCTGTGAGATAGAAATATTAGTTTTTGAAAACAAAAACCTCACTCGTAACGGAGTGAGGTTTATTTTTTTGATAAAGAAAGAAGGATTTTAAGATGAGTATGATTTTTGAAAGAAAGCTTCCCATTCCGCAGGAGGTAAAGGAGCTTTATCCCCTTTCCCTTGAGCTTGAGAATTTGGTTGAAAAGCGTAAAATAGAATTAAAGCAGATTTTTGAAGGAAAAAATGACAGACTTGTCCTTATTATCGGTCCTTGCTCTGCCGACAACGAGGATAGCGTTATCGATTACATTTCAAGACTACGCGAGGTGCAGGAAAAAGTAAAGGACAAGATTTTCATTGTGCCAAGAATCTACACCAACAAGCCACGTACAACAGGAGACGGCTATAAGGGAATGCTTCATCAGCCCGACCCCAATTCCAAACCCGATATGTATAAAGGCATCGTTGCCATCCGCGAGCTCCATATGAGAGCACTTGCCGAAACAGGCTTTTCCTGTGCCGACGAAATGCTCTATCCCGAAAACTACAGATACCTCAGCGACGTGCTCGGATACGTTGCAATCGGTGCAAGATCGGTAGAAAACCAACAGCACCGCCTTGTATCCAGCGGAATCGACGTGCCCGTCGGTATGAAAAATCCTACAAGCGGAGATATTTCGGTTATGATGAACTCCATTACCGCCGCACAGCATAAGCACACCTTCATCTATCGAGGTTGGGAGGTAAACTCCGAGGGTAACCCCCACGCTCACGCCATACTCCGAGGATATGTCAACCGTCACGGTGAAGCGATTCCCAACTATCACTACGAGGACCTTCTGCATCTGTCCGAAACATATGCCGCATCGGGACTTCAGAATCCCGCCCTCATCGTCGATACGAACCACTCAAATTCAGGAAAAAAGTATCTCGAACAGACACGTATCGCAAAGGAGGTGCTCCACTCCTGCCGTCACAACAGTGATATAAAGAAGCTGGTAAAGGGCTTTATGATTGAAAGCTACATTGAGGACGGAGCACAGAAGATAGGTGAAAACGTATGGGGGAAATCCATAACCGACCCATGTCTCGGCTGGGAAAAGACCGAAAGACTCATACTTGATATGGCAGAAATTTTATAGTATATATGGGAAGAAGAGAGAAGGCTTACGCTTTCTCTCTTCTTTCTATTACGTCGTATTTGATTATTGCAAAAATGATTGTGGAGAAGTTTACAAAATCTCCTATTGCCGCCTCATAGTTTTTCACAATAAGATTGTAGGCAATCCAGCAAACACAGGACGGCAGGGTTATGAGTCTTAACAGCTTTTCGTTTTTCAGCCCGTAGGAAACGGAGGTCATAATCTTCGGTATCGTCGCAAGAAGCGTTATGGGGCCTGCCCAGGAAACGATGCCGAGTGTCGCCATAACCACGGATGAAATAATTATAATAGGTGTTGTGGATTTTTTCTTTTCAACAAGCCTATAGAAGAAAAAATTACGAATAGCTGAAAACAGGTCAAGAAGCGCCGCAGTATATGCAGAAGGACCTATAAGAAAATATTGCATAGAAAAGGAAAGCACCGAAAACATCTTACACATTACAATCTGCTTATGATGTCTGAACAGAAAGGCAAGAAGTCCGAGTGCAAGTCCCACCATTCCGAGTATTCTGATTATAATAAACATATTATAAATCTACACCAAGGAACTCTTTTGCAAGAATTCCAACAAAGAATGAAACCACTGCAACGCCAACGCTGATAAGAGTCATTTCAAGAAATCTCGGCTTGAATCTTTCGCCCTTGGCTACCGAAATATAGTAGGTAAAGCCTGCAATTATGAGAATAACTACTCCTATCATCGAGAAAAGAGCGGTCATATACTGTGAGTTGTCGAGAAGAAGATAAGGTAAAATAAGAAGCGCTACCGTAATAAGATATGCGATTCCCGTATATGCACAGGACTTGAATGCGTCCTTTCTACCCTCGCTCTTTGCCGCAAGGAACTCACTGGATGCCATGGAAAAGGTTGCGGAAATTCCCATAATGAGACCCGACAGAGCTATAAGTCTTGTATTCTGCATAGCGAAGGTGAAGCCTGCAAGAGAGCCTGTGAGCTCAACGAGAGCATCGTTCATACCAAGCACCATGCTTCCCACGTACTGAAGTCTTTCCTCATCAAGCAATTCAAGGAGTGCCGCCTCATGCTCCTCCTCCTGCTCTTTAATATGTACGCTTTCCTCTACCTCGGATGTGATTATCTCATATTCCTTTTGTGCAAGAGACTCACCCTTTTCCATAAGCTTTACCGCAAAGGTAAATCCGAGAAGCCTTGCGAGAAGCTTGTACTTCATGACCTTTCCCTTTTGTACCTTAAGCTCAGCACCCGTGTACTTCTTCCATATTTCATAGTGTGCCTTCTCCTCGGCAGAAAGCCGAAGGAGTGTTGCGCGGTTTTCTTCTCCTTTGGCGAATTTTGCAATCTCACGGTAAATTACGCTTTCGGTAAGCTCGTTTTGCTGCATTTTCTTGATTATAGAAATAGCTTCCTTTGATATTACTTTTTCCATTTTTGTACTTCCTTTTTGTTAAACTTTTATAAAACAACAGAATCTATCATTTCAAGCTCTTCCCTTGTAAAGTAGATATTTTTCGTCATTTTAAGATTTTCCTCTATCTGCTCGGGCTTTGAAGCGCCGATTAGAACACTGGTGACCCCTTCCTTGCTGTAAACCCATGAAAGCGCCATTTGTGCAAGAGTCTGTCCCCGCATCGCCGCTATTTCATCAAGCCTTTTTATCTTTTCCAGCATTTCAGGTGTAACCGAGCTTTCCTTAAGATATCTTCCGTCAGTCTTTATTCTGCTATCAGAGGGTATTCCGTTAAGATAACGCTCGGTTAAAAGTCCTTGGGCGAGAGGACTGAAAATTATCATCCCCTTCTTTTCCTTTATTGCACTCTTTATTATTCCGTTTCTTTCAACGTTTCTGTCGAGAATGGAATATCTGTTCTGATTTATTATGAAAGGACAGTGAAGCTCTCTCAGTATCGACGCCGCCTCTTCCATAGTCTCGCCATCATAGTTGGAAAGACCTATATAGAGAGCCTTTCCACTCTTTACAATGCCGTCAAGCGCCCACATGGTTTCATAAAGAGGGGTGTCCTTATCCATTCTGTGATGGTAAAAGATATCAACGTAATCAAGACCCATTCTCTTAAGACTCTGGTCAAGACTTGCTACTATATATTTCTTACTGCCGAAATCTCCGTAAGGACCCTCCCACATATAATAACCCGCCTTCGTGCTGATTACCATTTCATCTCGGTAAGGAGAGAGGTGGTCACGAAGTATTTTACCGAAATTCCTTTCGGCACTGCCGGGCTTGGGCCCGTAGTTGTTGGCAAGGTCAAAATGTGTAATTCCCTTATCAAAGGCAGTAAAGCACATTTTGCACATATTGTCAAAATCCGCATTGTCACCGAAGTTATGCCAGAGGCCGAGGGACACGGGAGGAAGCTTCAGACCGCTTTCGCCGCATTTTCTGTATTCTACGTTTTCGTATCTGTCGGGAGCAACTGTATATTTCATAAAAAACTCCTTATATTTTTTAGTTAATTATAGCAGATACACGTACCCTTTTCAAGTATCAATTTTATTCAAAGGTCAATACTATGAAAAAAGGAGTGTTTTTATGTGTACCGCTATAAATACCAAAAATTTCTTTGGCAGAAATCTTGATTTTGAGCACGGATTCGGTGAAAAGGTCATCTTGACTCCACGCCGATATCCCTTTTCTTTTTCGAATATGCACTATGCTATGATCGGTATCGGAATAAATATGAATTATCCCCTCTATTTTGATGCAATGAATGAAAAAGGAGTGGGAATGGCAGGGCTTAACTTTCCTGAAAACGCCCACTATTTTGAATGTGACAATGATAAAAAATGCATTTCCTCCTTTGACGTAATCCCCTTCGTTCTGTCACAGGTGACGAGCGTCAAAGAGGCTAAAAGCCTTCTCGAAAACGCAGTTATAACCAATGCGCCTTTCAGCAAAGAGCTGTCGCCCTCTCCACTTCACTGGATAGTGTCGGATGCAAAAGGAAGCCTCGTTGTAGAATCGACCAAAGAGGGACTCACACTTTTCGATAACCCCGTAGGAGTCCTTGCAAACAATCCCCCCTTCCCCCATCAGCTTTCTTTTCTCCGCTTTTATCTCAATATAACAAGCAGTACTCCTCAAAACAGATTTTCGAAAAGACTTGATATTACCCCTTTTTCAAGAGGTATGGGAGGAATAGGACTTCCCGGAGACCTTTCTTCCGCCTCACGCTTTGTGAGAGCTTCCTTTATGAAAGAAAACTCAAAAAGAGACACTATATCGCAGTTTTTCCACCTGCTCTCGTCGGTTGAGCAAATTGACGGCGCGGCAGAGGTGAGAGAGGGAGAAAATGAGATGACCCTCTACTCCTCGGCTTATTCAAGAGAGAGCCTTTCTCTTTACTACACTACCTACACAAACCGCCGTATAACCGAAATACCATTCAAGAACACCGACGGCGAAAGTCTTACTCTTTATGATATGAAAAATGAAGAGGATATAAAAGTTATTTCGGTATAATAGGCTATTAAATGATAAATAATCACAGAAAAGACAGTTTTGATTTTTGCTTTTCAAAGAAACAAAAAAGAAGTAAGTATACACAGGGTATGCTTACTTCTTTCTCTTTAAATTTTATCGTCTAAATACAATTTTTCTATCTGAGTCCGAGTACTTCTTCTATAGGGAAGGACAAAACCGTCGTATGAGCCTCGGTAGATGTGCCACACTCATTTATAATAGCCGTCATTATGTCCTTTTTTTGTTCCTTTGTGGTGACGATGAGTATCAAATCCTGCTCTTCAAGACGTGGAAGTCCGAGATTTTCCGAAAGATTTTCGCTGGTCTCTCTCATTCCCTTGATTATAGTACCGCCTGCCGCTCCTGCTTTTCGAGCCACTTCAAACACGTCCTCACTGTAGCCTGCAGTGCAGGAAGCAAATATTGCGGAATACGTCTTTTCACTCACTTTTACGTCATCTCCTTCGGATATGTTCTGGTTTTCCCTTTCGAGAGAAGAAAGCACGTGGCTTTGAAGTCCCGTTAAGGGTACGGTAAACGCTATTCCCTTACCCTTTTCCGCAAAGGAAAGGTCTGAGGAAAGGCGGGAGAAAATTTCTTTTACACGTCCTTTAAGGGTAAGTCCTCCGGTAATTATCTTACTTCTTCCGCTAAGTCCGAAGATATCCATAATTGCAGAAGGGGCGGTGCCCTGCGCGGGACAGGCAAAAGCCATAGGTACTCCGGTAGTATCGAATATTTCTTTAATTTTCTTTTCATCGCCCACGTTTGAAACAGTTATAAGAATACGGGGCTTTATAGTGTTTTCCATTTGTTAGTCCTCCTCAAACTCAACGATTTCGTCGGGAAGAGTATCCTCGGCAGTCGCTACTGCTCTTGACTTGTATGCAAATACAAGCCCCATAAGCTGAATAGTAATGAGGGGAGAAAGCGCAACAAGAGCAACTACACCGAAGGCGTCTGTAACGACGTTTCCTCCAACTCCCGCACAAGCACCCATTGCAAGGGGGAGAAGGAAGGTAGAGGTCATAGGTCCGCTGGCAACTCCGCCTGAGTCAAAAGCAATACCTACGAAAACCGACGGAACAAACTTTGCCATAACAAGAGCAATTATATAACCGGGGATAAGAATAAAATATATATTGATGCCCGTAATGACTCTTACCATAGAAAGCACAACTGCGCTGGCAACGCCGATTGAAAGGGCGGTGTTCATCATATTATGAGATACCATACCGCCCGTTATTTCGTCAACCTGTGCATTGAGCACCTGTACCGCAGGCTCGGCTTTTACTATAAAGTAACCTACAAGTGCACCAACGGGTATAAGAAGCCATTTGAACTCCCCTGCGCCAAGCTCACTTCCGAGAAGGTTTCCCACAGGAGCAAATCCAACGTTTACGCCTGTAAGAAATAGCACAAGTCCGATAACTGTATATACGAAGCCTACCGAGATACGAAGCATCTGGTGAAGCCTGTAGGTGCGGGTAATAAGCTCAAACACCAAGAATACCGCCACAACTGGAAGCATACTTATGAATACTTCCTTTGCATAATGAGGAAATGCTGTGTAAAAATATTTTGTAACGTCGGTGGTTGAATAAATTACGGGAGCAAGCTCGGAGGTATTGGGGGCAAGCTCTGTAACGTTAAAGAGGAGTCCCAGTACCAGTACCGACAGAATAGGGCCTACACTGCAAAGAGCGATGAGACCGAAGCTGTCGCCCGTTCCCTCCTTATCTGTTCTTACTGCCGAAAAGCCTATACCGAGAGTCATAATAAAGGGTACTGTCATAGGACCTGTGGTAACACCGCCCGAATCAAAGGCAACGGGACGGAAATCGGCAGGTGCAAAGAAGGATACCACAAATACTATAACGTAAAATACGGTGAGTAGCTTTGCGAGACTTATCTTGAAATAAATTCTGAGAAATGCTATAAGAAGGAAAATACCTACTCCGATAGCAACGGTATAAATTATGGTAGCGTTAGAGAGTGTTGCAATCTGATTTGCAAGTACCATAAGGTCAGGCTCTGCAACCGTTATGATTATTCCCATAAAGAGACATATTATAAGGATAAGCCCTAGCTTACCCGTTTTTATAATATTCGTACCAATGCTTCTGCCCAGAGGAGAAATGGACATCTCTGCACCAAGCTGGAAAAAACCCATTCCCACGATAAGAAGCACCGCCCCCACCACGAAGAGTGCGAGAGTACCAATATCCATGGGAACGAAGGTGATACTGAGAAGAAGTACTATGAGTGTAATAGGCAAAACACTGGATACCGACTCGTTGATTTTCTCTTTGAGTTTACCGTTCATAAGACACTTCTCCTCCTTTTTCAAAATCTACATATTAAATTATACATTTTTAATACGAAAAGTCAACACAAAAAGCGCAAAAAGCTTGACACTTTTGAGTTTTATGATACAATTCTATGTGAGGTGACTGATTTGAAGAATGTAAAAATTACAGTTATGAAAAAAACGCTCCACCGAGAGCTTATAGAATTATATGAAAACCCCATAGAACACGCCTGTGACCTCAAAGAGGGCGACGTTTTTATATCGGTAAACGGAGAGATACCCGAGGGACTTTGTGAGAGTGCATGGCAAAGCATGGAGTACTTTGTAAAAAAGCTATCCCTTGGAGAGGGAAACTTCTTCGACGGCTGGATGAAGAACCCAATGTCTGCCATGATATCCTGTAACGACGGCTTCCGTCCCGTGAGCTTTCTTCTGGAGGCGGAAAATGAAGCTTAAATTAAGTACGACACAGCTCGTAATGCTTACCTTTGCCCTTGCTATTATAGTGGGTACTTGTCTTTTAATGCTTCCAATAAGCACTAAAAGCGGAGTCGTAACATCTTTTGAGGATGCACTCTTTACCGCTACCACCTCTACCTGCGTTACGGGTCTCGTGGTACTCCCGACCTTTTCGCACTGGTCTTTTTTCGGACAGACGGTAATACTTTTTCTTATACAAATAGGAGGACTTGGTATTATCACCGTAATGTCGGCAATCATGCTTACGCTAAAAAAGAGGCTGGGACTTGGGGACTCTGTTATTATAAAGGACTCCTTCAACCTCAATACCCTGTCGGGAATTTCACGCTTTGTAAAAAAGGTGGTTCTTTTTACTCTTTTCTTTGAGGGTGCAGGTATGCTTGTCTACCTGACGGTATTCGTTCCTGAATTTGGTGTACGTGGTATATGGTATTCTCTTTTTAACTCGGTTTCGGCATTCTGCAATGCAGGGCTTGACGTTATAGGTGAAAACAGTCTCATGAATTACTTAACCGACCCCGTGATAAATCTTACTACCTCTATTCTCATTGTAGCGGGAGGCATCGGCTATACGGTATGGTTTGATATTTACGACACCTTCAAGAAAAAAAGAGGGGTGAGATATCTCACCCTTCATTCAAAAATTGCCCTTTCAACAACCGCAATTCTGCTTCTTTTCAGCACCGTTCTTTTCTTTATTTTCGAGTATAACGGCACAGCGTTAAAAGGTCTTGACTTTTTTGAAAAGCTCCAAGCGTGCTTCTTTCAATCGGTAACCACAAGAACGGCAGGCTTTGCTACCGTTGACCAAACCCTCATTACCGACTCGTCGGCTTTTCTCTCGCTCTTTCTCATGCTTGTGGGAGGCTCTCCCGTAGGTACTGCGGGAGGTATTAAAACGGTAACTCTTGCGGTGCTTGTGTTTGCGGGACTTTCAGCCGTAAAAAACGAGGAGTCAACTACCGTGTTTTCACGAACTGTACCCTCAGAAACAGTAAAAAAAGCGATAGCCGTAACACTCATGTCGCTTTCCACCGTTTTCATTTCAACACTCCTTCTTCTCACCTTTACCGACGCACAGCTTCTTGACGTAATTTATGAGACAGTAAGTGCGACGGCTACGGTAGGTCTTACGAGAAACCTTACCCCGACACTCGGTCTTTGGGGTAAAGTAATAATAATTTTTACAATGTATATTGGGCGAATAGGTCCTATTTCATTGGCACTCGCCTTCAAAACGAAAAAACAAAAAATACGCTCGGTAAAATTCCCGAGCGAGAAAATAAGTGTGGGGTAAATTATGGCAATAAATAAAGTTTATGCAGTATTCGGGCTTGGACGCTATGGGTCATCAATAGCAAGAGAGCTTGTACGCAACGGAGTAGAAGTACTTGCCGTTGACAAAAACGAGGATATAGTAAATGCAGTAATAGAGGATATTCCATTCGCAAAATGTGCAGATATAACTGAAAAGGGCGTTCTTGAGGAACTTGGCGTTGAGAACGTTGACGTGGCAATTGTGGCAATGGCAGGAAGTCTTGAGTCGAGCGTTATGTCAACTCTTCTTCTCAAGGAGTCTGGTATAAAAACGGTAATAGTTAAATGTGCTGATGAAATGCAGGGGAAAATACTTACCCGTGTAGGTGCAGACAAGGTGGTTATACCCGAGCATGAATCAGGAGTACGTCTTGCTAAAAATCTTCTTTCATCGGGCTTCGTTGACGTAGTCGAGCTTGCACGCGACGTATCACTCGTTGAGCTTGACGTTAAAGATGAATGGGTAGGATACAGTCTCTCTGAGCTTGGACTCCGCAGTAAATACTCGGTTAACGTAGTTGCTGTGGTAAAAGGTGAGGACGTAAACGTAAACATTGACCCCACAGCCCCTCTCGAAAAAAGCTCCTCTCTTGTCGTTATTGCAAATACCGAGTCGTTAACTAAATTAAAATAGCACTTGACTTTTTATAAAAAAGTGCTATAATGCTACCTTGGAATTTATTTTTTCAGAGGTTTGATATGAATATACTATTTTCACTTTCAACAGCTCTCTTCGTGGGACTTATGCTTTCCCGAGTTGCGAAGAAGCTTTCACTTCCTGCAGTTACGGCGTACCTTGTAGCAGGTATAATTATCGGTCCCTATCTCCTCGGCTCCTTCGGAATAAAGGGACTCGGATTTATCAGTCACGCCGACGTTAAATCCTATGCGCTTCTCTCTGATATAGCACTCGGCTTTATTGCTTTTTCCATTGGTAACGAGTTCAGACTTTCAACTCTCAAAACTACGGGTAAGCAGGCAACCATCATTGGTATCTTTCAGGCGGTAATAACCACTCTTCTCGTTGACGCAGTGCTCATCGGACTCCATTTCCTTATGCCCGATAAGCTTCCCCTTCCCTCCGCTATCGTGCTTGGTGCAGTAGCTGCCGCTACCGCTCCCGCCGCTACCCTTATGGTAGTACGTCAGTACAAGGCAAAGGGTCCCCTTACCGATATCCTTCTTCCCATCGTTGCCCTTGACGACGCTGTAGGTCTTATGCTCTTCGCTACCTCCTTCGGTGTTGCAAAAGCTCTTATGTCGGGAAGCGTTGATATTATTTCGGTTGTAATTGAGCCTATCGTCGAGGTTGTGCTTTCTCTCGTGCTTGGCTTTGTTATGGGACTTCTCATCACTTATTTTGAAAAGTTCTTCCATTCTCGCTCCAAGCGTCTTTCTATGTCGGTTGCCTTCGTGCTTCTGACAGTAGGTCTCTCGATGCTCAAATTCGAGGTGTTCGGAATCCACGTAGCATTCTCCTCGCTTCTCGTATGTATGATGCTCGGTACAGTATTCTGCAACTTCTGCGACTTCTCCGAAGAGCTAATGGACAGGCTTGACCGTTGGACAGCGCCTCTCTTCATACTCTTCTTCGTACTCAGCGGTGCAGAGCTTGAGCTTTCTGTATTCTCGGATTTCGCAATCGTTGCAGTCGGCGTTATCTACATACTTGCAAGATCACTCGGCAAGTACTTCGGAGCATATGCTTCCGCAAAGGCAGTTAAGTGCGAAGACACCATCGTAAAATACCTCGGTGTTACCCTTCTTCCTCAGGCAGGTGTAGCACTCGGTATGGCAATAAAGGCAGAAACACTCGGACCCGAGGGTGCGGTGGTTGCAAACATTACACTCTTTGCAGTGCTTATTTATGAGCTTGTGGGTCCCCTCCTTACAAAGATTGCTCTTACCAAGGCAGGAGAAATAACTCCGGAGGGCAGAACAAGCGCAAGAGTCCCCGACAACAAACAGTAAAAAACATTTCTTCAAACTCAAAGAGAGTGAGCATTACGCTCACTCTCTTATTTTTTTCATCCATTCAGATTTTATAAAAGCTCTCTTTTTATTACGTCTATTATTATGTGTGTGTTGAGTATCATTGCCTGAAGGGGATACATTTCCACCATCTTTCCCTTGTAAAATCTTCTCTTGAAGTCCTCGAATATTTCCTCTGTGTCCTTACCTTCCTTCAGCATTTTTGCAATATGCTCTGCCTCGGACACGGCATTCTCACTGCCTCTCTTTATATAAAACTCCGTTTCCTCCTCGGTAAGATAGCCTACGTGTGGTACAAGCACGTTCTTTATATCAAGACTCTTCGCCTTTTCGAGTGAATCAAGAGTCATTTTGTAGCTCACAAGATAGAATGGCAGAACGTTGTCCTCGCCGTTATATACTCCCATGGTCTCGCATCCCAGAAGAAGCTTCTTTTCTTCAAGGTAGAAAGCGATAGAGCATTTGGTATGACCGGGAAGCGCTATAACACGAAACTCGTGGTCTCCTGCTCTTATAACGTCCCCTTCTTTAACAGTAATATCCACATAAAGCAGATCGGTCAGGTCCTCATACTCACCGTATCCCGACTCCTCCGCTGCATCATGGTCAAGCTTCCTCATAAGACTTTTTGCCGACTCTTTTTTGAAAATTGCCGCGGCGTACTCTCCTGCAACTACCTTCGCATCGGGAAAAAGCCTCAATATATGAGGAACGGCAAGCACGTGGTCATAGTGGGAATGGGTAAGAAAAATGTAGTCGAGCCTTCTATCCCCAAGCGCATCCTTCACCTTCTCTGCCATTTCTTTGCCCGTAAAACCGAAGCCTGTATCGTAGAGTATGGCAACCTCTCCGTCATCTATAAGATATCCCGCATCTCCGGGATGAATTCTCACGTCTGTTATTTTGAATTCTTTCATTTTTTCACCTCGGCGAAAATTGTAGCACAAAAGAAAAAATATTGCAATAATTTTTAAATGAATTTGTGCAGATAATATTCGGGGAAAGAATGCTTTTGAAGTCAAAAGCACCCTTTCCCCAAACCCCTATTCCGAAAAACTAATTTTAATGTTTTTTTATGGTTTTCACCAGAAAATGCAAAGTAAAACGTAAGTCGAGCCGATTTTTTTGAAGTAACGAAGTATCACGGTATTTTCAACCACAACAAAAGGAGCAAAAATGCCGTCAGACGAGGCACGAGGAAAAAGCAAGGCGATGGCTTACTTCTACGTAAGTCGAGCCGCTTTTTTCGAAGTAACGAAGTATCACGCCATTTACCCACAACAAAAGGAGCAAAAATGCCGTCAGACGAGGCGCGAGAAAAAAGCAAGAAGTCGGAGGCCAAGCGGTCTTAGGAAGACAAGTTAAGGTGACAACCCCTTGGCCCA
>JAZNYT010000053.1:0-11236 GCA_045594565.1 Eubacteriales bacterium | reverse complement strand
TTTATCGGTTACCTTCCATGGCATTTTTTAGCACCGCCTTTCGGCTTTATTATACCATGGGCTTACCGATGTGCTGACACATCACTTACCGATGTGCTGAAACTTTCAACTTACCGATGTGCTGAAACCGCACATTTGCTTAAAGCAAAATCAGTTTATTATATTTTTATAAAAAATCGAGAATTTGCTTTAGCAAATTAACAATAATTTTCAATTTTCAATTTTCAATTTATAATTGACTTTACTCTATTTCTGTGGTAAGGTAAAGTAACCAAATTTATACGGAGGATATTATGACAGGCATTAAGGAAACAAAAGGCAGTATCGTTTTTGAAAACGACTATTGCGAAATATCCGTTTCTGCAAAAACCGCTCTCGTAGAAAAGGTTATTGACAAGAAAACGGGTAAAGACATTAAAGGAGAGGACGCAAAGTTTTTCTCTGTTTACAAAAATAAGACAGATGAAATCGGAATTAACGGTCTTTCTCTCAAGGGCGACGTTATAACCGTTGACACAGAGCTTGGTAAGTTTGACGTTTTAGCTCTCGCCTTTGACTCATACTTCACATTTGAAATTGTAACAAATCTTCCCAAGGGCGTATACAAGCTTCACTTTGCTGTGATGAAGCTCTCTTACGACTGGAAGGATAAGAAGAACACCGGTGCTGTAGCCATTTCTATGAGCAAATGGGCTGACCCCGTTGACTACCCCGACGCAAAATCCTGCGCTACCATCGGACGTACCTTCCCTCACCTCGGTGACAAGGGTGCGAAGCTCGGTATCGTTATTGCCCCCATCGTTGAACACAAGGATATCATTCAGAAGCTTTGTCTTACCATCGACAAGAACGTTGGTATCGTATCAATGACAGGCGGTGCATTCAGCCAGGATTCCCGTCTCAACTATACAAACTACACCATCCAGCACGAAACGACTCCCGCATGGCTTGCAGATAACATTGAATACTTCAAGTCCATCGGCGTTGACCAGATAGACTTCCATCAGGGCGGAGGCACCTTCCGTCAGGGCGACTTCAAATTCCAGAGATACAGTAGTGCCGCTGAATTCAAGAAGAACGTTTCGGACGTTCTTGCAAAGCACGGAATGTCGGCAGGTCTTCACACCTATTCCTTCTACATAAGCTACAACGCTGATACCATTCTTTCAAAGCCCGAATATCAGCGTCAGCTGGACGTTCTCACACACCTCACTCTTGCAGAGGACATCGACGAGAACACAGCCTTCATCAAGATTGAAGAAAACACCGATATAATTCCCACAGACCGTGGCTTCTGTAAGAACAACTCACCCTTCCTTCTCATCGGTGAGGAGCTTATTAACTTTGAGATTGCAAAGGACGGTCTTAAGGTTATGCAGAGAGGCTGCGCAGGTACAAAGGCAGCATCTCACAAAAAGGGCGAGGAGGTCAAGCACCTTAACGGCCATTATTCCGGACTCCTTCCCATACCCGGCTCCGACCTTTTCTATAAGACTGCAAGAGACACCGCGAAAGCCTACAACGAGGGCGGCTTCAATATGATATACCTTGACGCTCTCGACGGTATCAACCATCACGTCGACAAAAAGGACGAGGTTTGGTTCTATATCACGTCCTACGTTCAGGAGGTTCTGAAGAACTGTAACACCGACCCCATTCTTGAAGGCGCAGACTATGCTCCCGGTATGTGGGCGGGACGCGGACGCTACGGTGCTTGGGACACACCTTATCGCGGATACAAGGATTGGAACAAGATTCACGCAGAAAAGAACCTTGAATTTGTTGACAGACACGCAACCTGTACACTGGGCTGGTATGACTACTATCCCACAACCGATATGTACCCTCCGAACCAGCATACAAAGTATCATCATACCGACTCTATGAATCATCTGGGCTCTCTTGCCGTTATGTACGACTTCTCCAACGTTTTCAACGGCACGAGAAAGGAAACTATCGCAAGGGTAGCTGCCCTCAAGAGAAACATCGCTATTTACAAGAAATACGATGACCTTCGTAAAGCACAGTACTTCTCGAAGGAATACCGTCAGAAGCTCATCGACGGACCTTGGGAATATCACTTGAAGGAAAAACGCGGTGGTAAGTACGTCTTTGTTGAAAAGGACTACCAGATAGCAAAGCTCTTTGACCTCAACGATAAAGAAAGAAACGTTGGAAGCTTCAAGAATCCCTTTGGTGCACAGGTTCCCTTCGTAAGAATCGAGGCTATGCTTTCCACTCTCAAGCGCAATCCTATGGTATTGTTTAAGCTCAACGAAAATGAAGAGCTTACAAGTCAGAAGCTTGCTGTTAAATTCGGTACCGAAAATGACTACAGAGACAACCTTGCAAAGGTTGTAAAGGTATACGGTAACGGAAAGGGAGGCAAGATCTGTATCAATCTCAGATGTGCCACCGGCGGTGAGCTGGGATACGGTGAATATATTATCGACGTAAACTTCAAGGGCTGGAGAGAATTTATTCTTCTTGAATCTGACAACGGTGAAAGAAAAGACCACAACTTTGAAAGAAATCAAGGTCTTTACTCCATCTACCGCTCGTCACTCCATCTTCACAGAATTGTTGGTGCTGATATTGAGACCGAGGGCGATATGACAGGTGTCAGAATGTCATCCGTGGTAGCGTATGAGCATACCTACGAGGTTTACAAGAATCCTACCGTAAGAATCGGCGATGCTTGGGTGCAGTTCGAGTGTGAGCTTCAATCGGGCAGCTTCATCGAATGGGACGGCAAGGAAGCAAAGGTAATCGACCGTTACGGCAACGAAAGACCTATCTGGTTCTCGCAGGAGAACTTTAAGGCACCTCGCGGTAAGTTCAAGGCTTCTCTCGAGGCGAGAGCACTCAACCGCGGTGTTCCCCGCGCACAGCTTACCTTCGGATTTACAGGTAAAGAAGTTAAATAATAAAAAACTACGGAGACTATTATGGGAATAATAAGAGAAACAGAGAAAAGCATCATTCTCGAAAATAATCGTGCAGAAATCCACTTATCCAAAAAGAACTCCATTGTAGAAAAAGTAATTGACAAGAAAACGGGCAATGATATTCGTGGTGAGGAAACAAGATTCCTTGACCTTATTGCAGAAGACTCTACTCCTGTCGAGGGATATGAAATATCCCTCGCAGGCAGCGTCATAACAGTAAAGGTATCCGACGGCTCCTTCAACGTAGACGTTACAATTTACGATAACTACTTTGCCCTCGAAATAACAAGCGCTCTTCCTCAGAGTATTGCAAAGGTATGCCTTGCTCATATTAAATACAACTACGACTACACCGACAAGAATAATACCGGTGCCGTTGTTATACCCCTCACCGTTCTGGTTGACCCTGTAGAATTCCCCGACGGAAAAAACTGCGAGACTGTAGGCAGAGTACTTCGTAAAATCGGTGCGGTAGGAGCAAAGGCGGCTCTAGTTATAGCGCCCCTCGTTGACCATGCGGAAATTCTCAAGGAAGCGTCCCTCACTATCGACAAGGAGAAGGGTATCGTTTCAAAGATGGGCGGAGCACTCGCCCTTGAATCACGCCTCCCCTACACAAACTATACCATAGTTACCGAATCCTCGAAGGAATGGCTGAGAGACAATCTTGATTTCTTTAAGTTCCTTGGCGTTGACCAGATAGACTTCCACAAGGGTGCATACACCTTCCGTCAGGGCGACTTTAAGTTTATGTGCTATGAAAGCGCCGCAGACTTCAAGAAGAACGTTGTAGACGTACTTGAAGCAAACGGAATGTCGGCAGGTCTTCACACATATTCCTGCTACATAAACTACGACGTTGACAAGTATCTTTCAAAGCCCGAATATCAGAAGCAGCTGAAAAGTATGGGAGACTATACTCTTGCTGAGGACCTCAGCGAGGATGCGACGGACATAAAGATTGAAGAAGACTTTACTCTTATCCCTACCGACCGAGGCTTTTGCAAGAACAATTCTCCCTTCTTCCTCATCGACGAGGAGCTTGTAAAATTCGCTATTCTCCCCAATGGACTGAAAGTGACCGAAAGAGGATGCGGAGGCTCAAAGATAGCACATCACAAGAAGGGTGCTGCCGCTATACACATAGAGGGACACTACGGCGGACTTATGCCCAAGCTGGGCTCCGACCTTTTCTATGAGATTGCAAGAGAGACCGCAAGAGTTTACAATGAGGGCGGCTTCAAGATGATCTACCTCGACGCTCTCGACGGTATATCTCACCACTGTCCCAAGGAAGAATCGGCTTTCTGGGCGGCAAGCTTTGTAAACGAGGTTCTAAAAAACTGTAAGATATATCCCATTATGGAGGCGGGCGGATACTGGCCATCCATGTGGGCAAGCCGTGGAAGAACAGGCGTGCTTGACACCCCCTACCGTGGATATAAGCTGTGGAACAAATACCACAACGAAAGAAACATCATGTTCACAGACCGCCATCACGCAACGAGTCTCGGCTGGTACAACTTCTATCCTATGACAGACAACTACCCCGGAAACGAGCATACCAAGTATCACCACACCGATTCCATTGAGCACATGGGCTCTATCGCCGTTATGTACGACTACGGTAACGTTTTTAACGGCACAAGAAAGGAACAGCTGGAAAGATACTACGGTATGAGACGTAATATTGCGCTCTACAAGAAGTACGATGATTTGAGAAAGTCGGAATACTTCTCGAAGGAATACCGCGAAAAGCTGAAGGCAGGTAAATATGAATACCACCTGAAAGAAAAGCGAGGCGGTAACTACGTTTTCGTTGAAAAGGACTATCAGACGGCAAAGCTTTTCAACCTTTCCGATAGTGAAAGAAACTTCGGAGAATTTTCTAACCCCTTCGGTGCGCAGGTGCCCTTCGTTCGAATTGAGGCCATGCACTCAACTCTGGGAGAGAATCCCATGCTTATGATTCGCTTCGACGAAAACGAGCCCCTGCTCTCACAGAAGCTTTCTATAAGATACGGAGCTGAAATAGACTTCTCCGATCATCTTGCAAAGGTTGTTCGCGTTTATGGTAACGGACTTGGCGGTACTATTTGCATCAAAACCAGATGCGCTACAAACTCCGAGCTGGGCTACGGTGAGTACATCATCGACCTGAATTTCAATGGCTGGCGTGAGTTCGTTCTTCTCGAGTCGGATAACGGCGAGAGAGAGAACAGCCCCTTCGAGCCCCATAGCAACTGCTATGCAACGTTCCGCTCTTCTCTTAATAATAACAGAATGGTAGGCGTTGATATCGAAACCGATGGCGATATGTCGGGTGTCAGAATGTCATCTATCGTAGCATACGAGCACACCTACGAGATATACAAGAATCCCACAGTGAAGATAGGCGACACCTCCGTTATGTTCGAATGTGAGCTCCAGTCGGGCGACTTCATCGAGTTCGACGGCAAGGAAGCGAAATCCATCGACCGTTTCGGCAACGAAATGCCCGTATGGTTTAAGTCAGAGGGCTTCAAGGCGCCTCGCGGTAAATTCAAGGCTTCTCTCGAGACGAGAGCACTCAACCGCGGTGTTCCCCGCGCACAGCTTACCCTCGGATTTACAGGTAAAGAAGTTAAATAAAGTAAAAAAAGTCAACACCTTTTATCTATAGCCGAAGAGAGCCGAACTCTTTTCGGCTATAGTCAAAGAGAGCCGAACTCTTTTCGGCTATACAAAATCGTATATAGCGTGCCATACTTGATTTAGTTATTTACGTATTTTAAAAAATTGATTATAATTTAACTTAAGACAGCGTTAAGAAGAAAAGATATGCTTTGGGAATATTTAAGAGAAGAAGAGTGAAAAGTGAAGAGAACAGTAAAATTTTCACTTCGTGAAAACTTAGGATTAAAAGTGAATTTGCCTTTGGCAAATTGTCCTTAATTATTCACTATTCATTAAATTCCAAATTTCCTATTGACATTGCATTTTTGATGAAAAATGAAGGAAAATGTTTTTTTCAAAAGCTGAATTTGTATTAAATTTTTGCGGAGGATATTATGGCGGGCATAAAAGAATTGAAAAACTCTCTCGTTCTTGAAAATAATTTTGCTGAAATCCACATATCAAAGAAAAATTCACTTGTAGAAAAGGTTATCGACAAAAAAACGAAGAAAGACATCAGAGGAGAAGAAACGTCCTTCTTTGAGCTTCTCTCCCCCTCTCTTGAAAATATTCCCGTAACAGAAATGACTCTCAACGGGGACGTCATCACCGTTAAGAGTGATGAAGGAAGCTTTGACATCAAGATTGAAATCTTCAAGGATTACTTCACGTTCGAAGTGATGACCTCTCTTCCCGAAGGTATAGCAAGACTTTATATGGCGCATATCAAATACGATTACGACTATGCGGACAAGAAAAACACAGGTGCTATCCTTATTCCTCTCACGGTTTACGTTGACCCTGTGGATTTTCCCGACGGAAAGCCACGTGAAACGATAGGCAGAATCTTCCGCAAGCTTGGCGACGTAGAAGCCAAGGCGGCGCTTATTATCGCACCCATTATCGAGCATCGCGATATTCTCAGAGAGGTTACTCTTACCATCGACAGAAATAAGGGCATCGCTTCCGAAATGGGAGGAGTACTTGCCCACAACTCGCGTCTTCCTTATACCAACTACATTATTGCAGCCGACAGCTCGCAGGAATGGCTCGCAGAAAACCTTCAGTATTTCAAGTATATCGGTGTTGACCAGATAGACTTCCACCACTGTATCACAACCTTCCGTCAGGGTGATTTCAAGTTCTATAAATACAAAGACGCCGCCGATTTCAAAAAGAACGTTACAGACGTCCTTACAGAGAACGGAATGTCGGCAGGTCTTCACACCTACTCCTTCTACATAAACTACGAGGTAGAAAAATATCTTGCAGACCCCAAATATCAGAAGCAGCTGAAAAATATGGGTGAATACACTCTCGCAGAGGATATCTCGGATGATATCGGAAGTATAAAAATTTCCGAGGACTTCAACCTCATTCCCACCGACCGCGGTTCAGCCAAGAACAACTCTCCCTTCTTCCTTATAGACGAGGAAATTATATACTTCGACATTCTCCCCACGGGACTCAAAATGTCAAGGCGCGGTTGCTCGGGAACTAAAGCAGCTTGTCACAAAAAGGGCGCCAAGATAAAGCACCTTGAAGGACACTATATGGGACTTGTTCCCATATTCGGGTCAGAGCTTTTCTTCGAGATTGCAAGAGAGACCGCTAACGTCTATAACGAGGGCGGATTCAATATGATATACCTCGATGCTCTCGACGGTATATTATATCACGCTCCCAGAGAGGAGGACTGGTTCTGGTCGGCAAGATTCGTTCTTGAGGTTCTCAAGTACTGTAAGACAGATCCCATTATGGAAGCAGGAGGATACTGGCCCTCTATGTGGGGAAGCCGAGGCAGAACAGGCGTTCTCGATACGCCTTGCCGCGGATACAAGAGATGGAACGTCCTTCACAGAAACAGAAACCTTGATTTCGTTGACAGACACCATATAACAAGTCTCGGATGGTATAACTTCTATCCCACGTCAAATGCATATCCCGGAAACGAGCATACCAAGTATCATCACACCGATGCCATTGACCACATGGGCTCTCTTGCCGTTATGTATGACTTCGGTACCGTTTTCAACGGAACGAGAAAAGAATTCTACGACAGATATTACGCTATGAGACGTAATATTGCCATCTACAAGAAATACGACGACCTTCGCAAAGCACAGTACTTCTCGGAGGAATACCGTGAAAAGCTGAAGGCAGGTAAATATGAATATCATCTGAAGGAAAAGCGCGGAGGTAAATACACCTTCGTTGAAAAGGACTATAAGACGGTGAAGCTTTACGACCTTTCAGACAGTGAAAGAAACTTCGGAGAGTTTTCTAACCCCTTCGGCGCTCAGGTACCCTTCGTTCGAATTGAGGCAATGTACTCAACCCTCAAAAACAACCCCATGATGCTCTTAAGACTCAATGAGAATGAAGAGCTTATGAGTCAGAAGCGTGCCGCAGACTACAATATAGAAATGGACTTTTCAGAAAATCTTGCCAAGGTAGTTCGCGTTTACGGAAACGGACTTGGCGGAAAGATCTGTATCAACCTCAAATGTGCTACAAGCGGTGAGCTGGGATACGGCGAATACATCATCGACGTAGACTTCAAGGGCTGGCGTGAATTCATTCTTCTTGAATCCGACAACGGAGAAAGAGGAGACCATGATTTCGAGAAAAACTACCACATTTACAAGATTTTCCGAGCAGCACTCAACAACGACAGAATAGTGGGCGTTGAAGTTGAAACCGACGGAGATATGACTGGTGTCAGAATGTCATCTATTGTGGCATACGAGCACACCTACGAGATATACAAGAATCCCACAGTGAAGATAGGCGACACCTCCGTTATGTTCGAATGTGAGCTCCAGTCGGGCGACTTCATCGAATTTGACGGCAAGGAAGCGAAATCCATCGACCGCTTCGGCAACGAGATGCCCGTATGGTTCAAGTCGGAGGGCTTCAAGGCTCCCCGTGGCAAATTCAAGGCTTCTCTTGAGGCGAGAGCACTCAACCGCGGTGTTCCCCGCGCACAGCTTACCCTCGGATTTACAGGTAAAGAAGTTAAGTAATAAAAAAGCACCCTCTTAGCGGTGTTCAGTTAGGGATTATTTGCCCAAAATTCATGATTTCGGCGTATAACTGCGTTGAAAACGCTTGTAATCCGTAAAGGATTGCTTCGCATTTTCGCCTTGTTCTCCATCCGAACTTATGAATTTTCGGGTGCAAAGCAGTTTTAGAATAGATATTTTTGTGTTAACACAAAACATAAAAAATCACGTAATACTGGACGTATTACGTGATTTTTTTGTGAAGTATTAACCGAAAAGAGCATTCTAAAACCAATTTATCCCTAACTGAACACCGCTTTGGGTGCTTTTTTAGTTGAAAATGGAAAATTGAAAATGGAAAATTATTGTTATTTTGCTAAAGCAAATTCTCAATTTTTATATAGAAATATAATCAAATAATTTTGCCTTAAGCAAAATTTTCCTTAATTTTCAACTTTCAATTTTCCATTTTCCATTTTTAATTTACTGTATCTTTTTTCTTCTCACGTCTTCACCCTCGAAGAGCGATACTTTATATTCACCGAGAAGACGGGATACTATTCTCGATTCATAGTGACGCTTCAGCTCCTCGGGTGATAGATTCGTGGAAACAATGACCGCCTTGCCCGAAATGAGCCTTGTATTTATGAGGGTATAGAAATAAGAGACCGAGTTTTTGCTCTGTATTTCGGCACCAAGGTCATCAATAATGAGAAGGTCGGAGTTGAAATACACGTCGCACTTCGATTTTTCACCCTCTTTGGAAAAACGCTCTCTTTCAAAGGCGGTGATTATATTCTGCGCGCTCTCGTAGCACACCGAATAGCCCTTTTCTATAACAACCTTTGCAATAGCGGATGAAATATGGGTCTTACCAAGACCCGTACCGCCAAGGAAAAGAAGTGAATCGGAGGTATCTCTCGTGAAGCTATCGGCATATGCCCTCGCCTTGTCGAGAATCCTCTTCATCTTTTCTCTCTTTTCACCGAAGGGATAAAGATTTATATCAAAATTGTCAAAGGTCTGCTTTTCAAGGTATCTGCCAAGACCCGAGCTTTTATAATTCTCTTTTATAATTTCACGCTTTAAGCAATCGCACATCTTGATGCCCACGTAGCCTGTGTCCGAACACTTTTCGCACTCGTACTTTACGTCGGTATAATCGGCGGGATACCCTAAAGCCACGAGTCTGTCACGCCTTTCATTTTTAAGAATCGCTATTCTGTTTTCGAGCTTTTTGTATTCAGCCTCTCGCCTTTCCTCATCGCCGAGAGCCGCCGCAAGAAAAGCCATACCGACCCTTGAAAGCTCATCCTCTACCCTCTTTATTTCAGGGTCCTTCTCCCATACCTCACGGGAGCGTAGGTCGGCTGCCTCTCGTGCTTTGTCAGCCTTATTCTTAAACGTATCGAAAATACTCATTTGTTTCTTCCTTTATTGGTTTCTTTCAACTGCCGCCTTAAAGAAGTCGTCAAGGTTAAAGCTGTCACCGTTATCCGAAGCCTCGGGCTTGATATCGCCCTTCTCTACCTCTTCAACGTTCTTAAAGCCTGCATTCTTCCAGCTTTCAAGAATCTTGTTCATATAGCCCATAGAAAAGCTCTTGGTGTTGTCCACCGTTCTGTCATAGGCGAGCTTTATCATATCGAAGTGGAAGTCCATCTCCTGCCATGCCGATATAAAGGCTTTTTCTCGGGCGGTAAGCGCTCTTTTGTCTATTCCGGCGAGTCTTCTTATCTTACCCTCAAAGGAAAGATAAGCGTTGCGCTGTCTTATGTAATTTTCCGCACTTTCGTAATCGGTAATGCCTCTGTCGGCAAAATCCTGAAGGAATTTTTCTATATATCTGATAGATGCCTTGCCCTCGGATGCGCAATGCTCAATACCGAGCATAATAACGTCGCAGGGTAAAAGAAGCTGATCCTTAAAGGAATAGAGAGTTGAAAGGTCTGCATTGCTGAAGCTCTTTCCAAGTCTCATGGTAGCGTAGTTTACAAGCTCACCGAAGTCGCCGTTGCTCGCCTCTTTTGCAAGAAACTCCGAGGTGTACGACGCTCTGTGAGGAGCTCTTCTTACCGGCTCTTCCTTCTCTTTCACTACTTCTACAGATATTTTCTTTCTTGTGCCCGCAGGCTTTTCGATAAGTCCTGCTCCGCGAAGAAATGCAAGACCCTCAAGAAATTCGTCCTCGGACATATGCTCACTTGCCTCGGCAAAGAGTGCTTCCTCTGTGTAATAATCCTCTGTATCTTCAAGAGCAGCAAGAATGAGGAAAATTTTAAGCTCGTGCTGACCTGCCCCTGACAGTCTTTTTATAAGCTTTCTCGGCACCGCAAAGGTATCTTCCATAAGCTTCTTCCTTATTCTGTAGCTATTTTCGGTATCGCTCACGTTTACTGCTCCTTTCTTTTTTTAGTCGAGTATTACTATGATAACTCATTTTTCCTTTTTCGTCAAGAAGAACTTTTGAAGAATAAAAAATTTCTCTGTGTAATTGTCAATGATGGGTGACACTTTTTGTAAAAATAAAAAACGATAGCACTTGTCAAGGTGGAGAGGTGGAGATTTTCGCAAGAAAATACTACCTACTACCTTGACAACACTCCAAAATGATATAATAGTTTTAGA
>JAZNYT010000052.1:0-2446 GCA_045594565.1 Eubacteriales bacterium | reverse complement strand
AGGCAAATGGTCTGCCGCAGAAAAATATAAAGGAAATTACGATGAATCAATCGGTTGGACTTACCCTCCCGATGAAAATATTTGGTCGGGTTTTGCAGGCAAGATTGCAGAACATTACGCAGACAATACCGACATTCTGTGGGAAATCTGGAACGAGCCGAACTGGTATTTCTTCGCAGGCACTCCCGAAGAATATTTTTCGCTTCTTGAAAACACGGCATCAATTATCAAAGCCGAAAATCAGTCTGCCTATGTTTATTCGGGCGGACTTGCTGTTGCAGAAAAAGAAAGTAACCTTGTTTTCTATCAGAAATCAGCAGAGCTGATGAATAAAAATCTGCTCGATAATTACGGTTATCACAACCACGACGGACTCGATAATTACTATAATTATATGGGCAAAATGTTATCGCTTACAAAATCTGCAGGACTTTCAAATGGCGGTTTCAACAGCGAAAGCGGAGTAGGAGGTGCAGATGCGGCTACAATCGCCTGCAAGGCACTTTACACCCGTTCAACAGGAGCAAGCGGATTTGTTTCGTTCGCATTCAGAAAAACTGTTACACCCGAAAACGATATCAACGATTTTGCTTTTTTCAATGAATATTTGCAGCCAGACGAAGCTGTAATTTCTTACGCAACTGTTATCCGTTTTCTCGGCAATGCGGATTTCGTTAAGAATATTTCAAGCGAAAAGAATCTCGTGATTGACGAATACAAGGCAAGCGGGAATAAAATTGAAGTATATTACAGCCTTGGTAATAAAACTAAAATCGCTGCACCCGAAGGTGATTACACCGCTTATGATATGTACGGCAATAAAATACAAATCGGCAGGAAGCTGACTGTCAGCAATACACCGATATATATTGTTTATTGATGTTAGAGCGATTTTTATGACAAATTCCAATTTGACGGAGTGTATTATGGGAAAGAAATTATCAGAAATGAGTTTGGAAGAACTGTGGCAGTTGTTTCCTATCATTTTAACGAAACATCAAGAACATTGGAAGGAATGGTATTTTGAGGAAGAAAACCTATTGAAAAATATTCTTCCGCAGGTTAAAAAAATAAGCCATATAGGAAGTACGGCAATCCCTGCTATATGGGCAAAACCAATCATTGACATTCTTGTAGAAGTTCCCAAGAAAAGCAACTTGCTTGATTATAAAGATTCGATTGCAAACAACGGGTATATTTGTATGTCGCAAAGCGAAGATGGAATTTCTTTTAATAAAGGATATACCGAAAATGGATTTTCCGAGAAAGTATTTCATTTGCATTTGAGATATGCAGGGGATAACGATGAATTGTATTTTAGAGATTATCTTATCGAGTTTCCCGATATTGCAAAAGAATATGAAAAATTAAAGCTCTCGTTATGGAAAGAATACGAGCATAATCGAGATGCATATACAAACGCAAAGACCGAGTTCGTAAAGAAATATACGGAAAAAGCAAAAGCTTTTTATGGTAATAGGTATTGACAAATTCCAATAGGTCGAAAAGTTAGGAAAATAAGAATTTGACGGTCAATTTATACCATACAGGAGGTCTTTATGAAAAACAAATACAAATTATTATCCTTTTTTATTGTTATCGCTATTATAATAACTTCTCTGCCTTTGGCTTCTTCGGCAGCGGAAACAACCGTGTCTGATAACGTTTTTCTTTTCGGTTCTTATCCGCAAAGTGAGGTTATAGATTCTGAATTGCTATCTGTACTTAACGGTATCGAGCTTCAGTGGAAAAGCTATGATTATTACTGTGGTACGGGCAAATGGAATGACGGAAAAATGCACACTGCTGACTATATGCAGTATGCTGATGTAAACTTTGACGGCAACAAGTACAGAGCAGTAAAGTTTGACTCATACAGACCGTATTTTACAGGCTTTGAATCAACAACCGTCGGTGACACATATCAGGACAACAACGGCTACGAATGCGGCAAAATATACTGGTTCATCTACGAACCACTTAAATGGCGTGTTGTTGACGAAAAGTCAGGATATGCAATATGCGACTCCATTATTGATTCACAGCCGTTTCAGAATATGATTTATTACAACGGATGGCAGTATTTTTCCGATTATCAGTATTATGATTGTTCAAATTATTTTGTTGTCAGCAGTATAAGGAATATGCTGAATAATGAATTCCTTAACTGTGCGTTTACGGCAGAGGAAAAAGCAAATCTTGAATATAACTATATTGACGATTTATGGGCTCCTTTTGAAGACAGGGTTTTTCTTCCGTCAGTGAACGAGGTGAAAAACAGTCAAAACCAAGAAAGAGACGCAACCGGCACGGATTATGCAAAATGTCAGGGCTTGTTTGTTGATGGCGGCAATTCTTATTGGTATCTCCGCACACCGGGTGATAACTCATATACAGCGGTTTGCGTTTCGGCAGACGGAAGCTTATACGGTCACGACTTTTACTG
>JAZNYT010000051.1:0-4626 GCA_045594565.1 Eubacteriales bacterium | reverse complement strand
TAGGAAACGCTATTGCAGATACTGTAATCGGGGCATGGGACAAGACCGTAGACGGCACAAGCGACATTCTTTACGGTGCGGTGGATATGGTATACACCAACGTCAATACCGACAAGGAAGAATTTTACGAAGAGTGTAAGCGCTATATTAAAGAAGTTGACGAGTCGGGCGAGGCCAAGACTCCTGTTCTGAAGTCACCCTCGGGTATCAGCTACGTTGAGGCACTCAGAATAGTTAATATCAAAGAGCTTGAGCCTATGTACAGGAAGGTGCCTGTTTCGGTTCTCACTATCGGTGAGCTTGCCATTGTGGGTATCGGCGGTGAGCCCTTTGTCAACTACGGAAAAGCCGTACGTGACACTTTCCCCGAAAAGAAGATATTTACCGCCTGTCTTATGAACGGCTATGAGGGATATCTTCCCACAAAGACAGCCTTTGACCTCGGAGGATATGAGGTTGTAACCTCACCATTTACTCCATCTGTTCAAGACGAGTGTATTGAAGTTATTAAAAAAATCATGAAATAATGAGGAATAAGATATGTTAAAAGCAGGATTTTCAAGAGTAGACATTACTCCTCCGCTTGGTACCTACCTTTGTGGATATTTCAGAGAAAGGTATGCAACGAGAATAAACGACCCCATAGAGATTTCGGCAATTGCCCTTTCCGACGGAAATGAAACGGCGCTTATAATAATTGCCGATTTCGAAGGTATAGAGATAAGATATGCTTCTAAAATCAAAAAACTTATTACTAAAAGAACGGGAGTGAAGCCCGAATATATAATGCTTCATACAACTCACGCTCATTCCAGCATCGGACTTGTTGACTCCAACGTAAACAACGTTATGGAGGACTATGACTATCTTGATTTTCTTTATCGCAAGTTCGGTGACGTATCGGTTATGGCAATAGAGGATATGTCGGAAGCGAAGTGGTGCTACGGCGAGAAGGAAACGGCAGAGCAGCTTTCCTTTGTGCGCCGATACATTATGAAGAACGGTCTTGTCAGAACAAACCCCTTCGGCGTTGAAAAGGATATTGTGAAGCCCTCCGAGGAGCCCGACAACACGGTAAGGCTTGTGAGATTTAAGAGAGAAGGAAAGAAGGATATCGCCTTTGTAAACTTTGCCACCCACGCCGACGTTGTTGCCATCGAGGAGTTCTCGGCAGACTGGCCCGGCTTTGCAAGACGCAATATCGAAAAGGATCTGAAAGACGTTCATTGCGCCGTTATGGTAGGCTTTCAGGGCGACGTTAACCACCTTAACTTTGTGGGTGGTATAAAGCGCGGAATGCCGAGAGCCTTGGAAATGGGCAGAGTTATCGCAGATACCGTCCTCGACCTTTGGGACAACACCAAGGAGGGAGAAGGAGACGTAATTTACGGTGCGGTGGATTTGGTGTTCAATAAGAATAACACCGATAAGGAAGAGTTCTACGATGAGTGCCGTCATTATCTCGACACCGTTGAACGTGACGAGGCAGGAAACGCCATAGTTCAAAAAACTCCTTCGGGCATCAGCTACACCGAGGCATGCAGAGTTGTGAAGATTAAAGAAGCTTCTCCTATTTACAGAAAGATACCTATATCTGTGTTATCTATTGGAGGATTTTCTATCGTAGGCATAGGATGTGAGGCGTTTACCAACTATGCGAGAGCAGTGAGAGGTGATTTCCCCGAAAAGAAAATATTTACCGCTTGTCTTACAAACGGAAACGAGGGATATCTTCCCACAAAGGTTGCCTTTGATTTCGGAGGCTACGAGGTTGTAACCTCACCGTTTACACGCTCGGTTGAAGACCAGTGCATTGAGTCAATAAAGACTATAATGAAATAAGGAGAAAAAGAAATGCTTAAAGCAGGATTTTCAAGAGTAGACGTAACACCGCCACTTGGAATTGATCTCTGGGGCTACTTCTACAGAAGACCCTCAGCAGGTGTACACGACCCCATCGAGCTTTGTGCCGTAGCTTTTTCTGACGGAGATAAGACAGCGCTCTTTATCGTTGCCGACTTTGTGGGTATTCAGATGAAGTACGTGAATAAGCTCCGTAAGCTTATTTCAGAAAAGACAGGCATTGAAACAAAATACATACAGATTCACGCAACCCATACTCATGCGAGCATCGGACTTTGTGACCCCGGACTTATGCCTTTTGACAATAACGTTCTGGAGGACTCTTATTATCTTGATGTCCTTTACCGCAAGTTTGTTGACGTGTCGGTGATGGCGATAGAGGATATGTCGGAGGCGAAGCCTTCCTACGGAGAAAAGGAAACACCCGAACCCCTTGCCTTTATCCGCCGTTATATTATGAAGGACGGAAAAGTGCAGACAAACCCTCATAACCGAGAGAGTGAGATAGTAAGACCCTCGGAGGAGCCCGACAACTTTGTTCGTCTTCTGAAGCTTGAAAGAGAGGGCAAACGCGACATCGCGCTTATCAACTTCTCCACTCACCCCGACGTTATAGGCGGAGACCGTTTTTCGGCAGAATGGCCCGGCTTTGCAAGACGAAACGTTGAGAAGCTTATGAAGAACGTTTACTGCATTACCACTATCGGCTTTATGGGAGACTCAAACCACGTAAACTTTATGGGTGAAAAGAAACGACTCCTTCCGAGAAGTCTTGAAATGGGCAAGATTCTTGCCGAGACAACAGTTGACCTTTGGGACAAGACTGCACCCGTTGAAGGCGAAGAGCTTTTTGTAAACGAAGGCATGGTATACACAAGAACAAGCACCGACAAAGAGGAGTTCTACGACGAGTGCGCAGCTCTCCTTTCCGACGTTGACGAAGAAGGAAAGCTTAAAAGTAATAAAACCGACTCGGGAATATCATCGGTTGAAGCAAAGAGAATTTTCAACATAAAGGAATCAGAGTCCATTTACAGAAAAATACCGGTATCGGTACTCGCTATCGAAAACTTCGCAATTCTCGGCACAGGCTGTCAGCCCTTCGTAAACTATGCGAAGCTCCTCCGTGAAGCCTATCCCGATAAGATTATTATGAGCGCCGCCGAGGTTAACGGCCACGAGGGATATCTTCCCACAAAGGTAGCCTACGGCTATGGCGGATACGAGGTTATTTCCTCTCCCTTTACCCCTGTAATCGAAGAGGAGTTTATGAAAGAATTCAAAAAAGTATATTAAATAAAGGAGAAAATGATATGTTAAAAGCAGGATTTTCAAGAGTTGACGTAACACCACCCCTTGGCACTTTCGTTCCCGGTGATTTTAGCGAAAGATATTCAAAGACGGTACTTGACCCCATTTACCTCAACGCACTTGCCCTTGAGGTAGACGGAAATAAAGCGGTTATCATTGCCTGTGACTTCCTTTATATTCAGATGAAGTATGCAGACCACATTCGTGAAATCGTTGCTGAAAGAACAGGCATTGACGCTGAAAACGTAATGCTCTGCTCTCTCCATCAGCACTCTGCTATAGGACTCAGCGAAAGAAAGGGCAACAACTTACTTACCGACTATTCTTACCTCAGCGTTCTTTATCGCAAGTTCGGTGACGTAGCCGTTATGGCTCTTGACGATATGAAGGAAGCAAAGCTTTCGGCAGGTATCAGAGAGACCGACGAGCAGATTGCATTCATTCGCCGTTACTATATGAAGAGCGGTGCTATCGAAACAAACCCCATCGGAAGATACCAAGAGGTTGACCGTCCGTATTCAGATGCCGATAACAACGTAAGACTTCTCAAGTTCGAGAGAGAGGACGCTCCTACTATCGCTCTTGTAAACTTCTCAACTCATGCAGACGTTATACATAAGCACCTCACCTCTGCCGACTGGCCCGGCTTTGCAAGAAAGTTCGTTGAAGAAGATATCGACAACGTAAAATGTATCCTCACCGTTGGTGTACAGGGCGACTCCAACCACTGTGATTTTACTATTCCTCAATACAAAGACGGCTACGAGCACTGTCAGCACATGGGCAGAGTAGTTGCAGACACAGTTGTTAAGATGTGGAATGATACCACGGAGAAGAAGGCTGACTGCCTTGACTCTCATATCGAGGTACTCTACAACCAGACACGTACCGACGGTATGGACAGAGAAGAGGAGGCTATCAAGCTTCTTGACGACCACTATTCCGGCAGAGTTAAGGACATCAACTATACTCTCCTCGGAGAAGCTACAAGAATCAAAAATCTCAAGAACGCTCCTATTTACAAGAAGGTGCCCATCTCGGTTATAAACCTTGGCGAAATCGGCTTCGTAGGCTTCGGCGGTGAGCCCTTCACAAGATATGCCGATAACGTAAGAAAGGCTTGTCCCGACAGATTCATTATTGCTTCCTGCTGTACAAACGGCGGTGAGGGATACCTTCCCATCAAAGAGGCATTTGAAGAGGGCGGATATGAAGCAGGAAGCTCACCCTTCAATCCTAACCTTGAGGAAGAGTGCGCAAAGATTGCAGTAGATCTTTTGAATAAATAAGACACAAAAAAAGAAGTTTGCTTTTGATGTGACCCCAAAAAGTTAGACTTTTAATAGTGTAGTAGTTTTAAGACTGCTACACTATTTTTATGCAGCCAAGGCGTTAAGCCGGTATTGTACCGGACTCATCCACCCAAGTTTCTCTTTGATTCTTTTCTCGTTG
>JAZNYT010000050.1:0-33456 GCA_045594565.1 Eubacteriales bacterium | reverse complement strand
TACAGAACTCTCGAAAAGCTGTCGGCAGTGCTTGAAATAAAGTCGGATTTGGGCATCCGCACCAAAGAAGCATACGACAAAAATGACTTGGGTGAGCTTATGAGGATTGCCGAAAATGATATCCCCGAGGTAATAAAGCGCACACGTGAATACTGCGACCTTTTCCGCCGTCAGTGGAGACTCGTTAACAAGGATTTCGGTCTTGAAAACTTCGATACAAGACTGGGAGGACTTATTTTCCGACTTGAAGATATTGCAGGTGAAATTACCGCTTACTGCAAGGGCGAGAGAGCATCCCTTCCCGAGCTTGAAGAAAAGAGACTTCCTTACTTCCATACCTGCACCGAGCCCCGTTCTCCCATGAACTGCTACAACTGGTCGGAGACCTATTCTTCGGGAAGAAAGTAAATACTTAATATAAATAAAAATGGGAGGGCGATATCAAACGCGCCCATTTCCACAGAACCAAAACGAAAAGAGAGTGTAATTTTTTAGATTACACTCTCTTATTTTTAATTGTTTTATGCCCAGGTTATTTTTCCGGGCTTCTTATCGTTTATAACAACAGTCTGCAAAAATCTTACTGCCTTTTCAAGTCCTTCTTCCTTGGTCATAATGCTATCCTCGTGCTCTATTGACAGTACTCTGTCATAGCCGTAAAGGTTGAGAGCAGATACAAAATCTCTCCAATAGCTTTCGCCGTTACCGTAGCCTACGGTTCTGAATACCCAAGAGCGGTTTATTTCGTCGCTGTAATGTCTTACGTCGAGAACTCCGTTTCTTGCGGTGTTGTATTTATCTATCTTGGTATCCTTTGCGTGAACGTGATAAATAGCACGTCCAAGGTCCCTTACCGCCATTACGGGATCAATTCCCTGCCAGATAAGGTGTGAGGGGTCAAGGTTTGCACCGATTACGTTTCCTATCTCCTCACCGCAAGCCTCTGTTACCGCCGCACGAAGCTTTAAAAGAGTTGCGGGGTTATATACACAGAATCCCGGGTGCATTTCAAACGCGATGCGCGGAACGTGATGCTCAAGAGCAAATTTTGCCATTTCGCACCAGTAAGGAATAAGCTTTTCCTTCCACTGCCATTCAACAACGATGGAATAAGCGGTGGGCCAGGAGCAGGTTACCCAGTTGGGGTATTTGGATTCCTCGCAGTCACCCGGACAACCGGAGAATGCAACGATAGTATCAACACCCATCTTTTCTGCAAGAAGTATTGCGTTTACAAAATCGTCGTGGCACTCCTTTGCTTCTGCCTTATCGGGATGTACGGGATTTCCGTGACAAGCAAGGGCGGAAACCTTCATATTATATTTTTCTATAAGTGCAATAAATTCCTCGTATTTCTTTTCATCTGCAAGAAGCGCTGCAGGGTCACAATGAGCTTTTCCGGGGTAACCGCCTGCGCCTACCTCTATATACTCTACTCCGAGAGCAGAAATTTTCTGAAGGGTCTCTTCAAATGTAAGATGACCGAATAGATTTTCAAGTACCGCTACTTTCATAGTATAAATTCCTTTCTGAAAAAACATTTTACGTTATGAGTATATAACACAAAAATGTTCAAGTCAATAGAATTATTGTTCTAAATTTTCAAAATATTGTCATTTTAAAGTATTACACTTCTTCTGTATTCTCTTGGCGACGCTCCGTACTTTTCCTTAAAGCGTCTTGAAAAGTAAAACTGGTCGCAAAATCCGTAATGCTCGCTTATTTCGCCTACGGACATTTCGGAAAATCTCAGCTTCTCCTCTGCTCCCTGCATTATCAGGTTATCCAGATATTCTCCCACGCTCATTCCCGTCTCTTTTCTGAAAAGCCTTGTCATTGTACTGGGCGCAAGGTGTACCGCTCTTGCTATTTCTTCAAGTGTCAGTTGTACGGACAGGTTTTCTTCAATGTATTTTATTGCTTCACAGATACCAAAAGTGTACTTTGTATTTTTGACCGAAACGTTATTTTCTTCAAGAAATCTTGCTATTGCCGAAAAGAGCTCTGCCTCTGCCAGTACTGCATCAAGCGTTTTTTCCCCGAGAGCAAGATTTATATATTTTTCTTTATCGCTCAGGTCCGCAGAAAAACCGAGAGGTCTTGTCAGGCTTCTCAAAAGGTCGGTTTTTCCAAAGCTTGAAAGCCTTACGTGAAAGAAAACGTGCTCCATTTCCTCCATACAACTATAGCTGTATGAATAACCGGACGGAATTATAAAAACTCCGTTTTCGGAAAAATCAAAAACCTCACCCGACGTATCGGTTATTTGAAAGCTCCCTTTCAAAATAAAGTATATTCTCGAAAAGGTACTGTTCATTACAGTATCACGCCAGTTTTCATCAACTATCGCATGACCCGATGACACCACGTTCAGCTTTACGTTATTTGAATTTTCCGAAAGTATACTGCTCTCCCTGATGTTCATTATATCTGTTTCTCCATATTTTTGGTCGATTTTTACATTGTTTTAATTTGAATACACATATATAATACAATTAGAAACAAAAAAATTCAACCCCGAAAGGAGAAAATTTTATGAAGCTACGCGATTTATTCTGGCAGTGGGGACATCCGGAAGGTTCCTATAATCCCGACAAAGTTGAACCCTTTGGCAATACAGGTTATTCAAGAATGACACCTATGGAGGGCTGTCTTTATCTCGGTATAAGCAAGACCTTTATGGTGCCTTGCGGCGTTAAAATTAACCGACGTCAGTACAATAAGTCCTTCAAGACTCTATCTGCGGTAGGCTGGGAATGCTTCGGCGCTCTCACAAACCCCGAAAAGATAGAGGAAATTATTTCAGAGTCAAAGGAATTTCCCAATATCACTGCGGCAGTTTTCGACGACTATAAGGGACAGGCAAACAAGCTTAAAGAAAAAGGCATAGAAGCTTCGGCTGAAGCCCTTTGGAATTTCAGAAAGAGACTCAACAACAACGAAGTGCGCCCCATTGATATGTGGATGGTATTCTATACCAATGAATTCGGTCTTGACGAAAAAGAAGACAAAGACTTTATGCAGTACCTTGATCCCTTCGACGGAATCATTATGTGGACATGGGAGGAAAAGGACGTGCCTCTCATTCCCGAAAAATTCGAGATATTCAAGAAAATGACTCCCAACAACCGCCGTATGTTCGGCTGCTATCTCTATAACTTCGGTGAGAAAAAGCAGGCAACGGGTAAGGCAGTAAAATGGCAGCTTGACTTCTATCGCGAAAAGATTCTTGCAGGTGAGGCAGAGGGTGTAGTATTCCATACAAACACTATGGCTGACCTTGACTATGAGGCATACGACGCGGCTCTCGAATGGATGGCAGAACACGGAGACGAGGAAATATGAAAGTAAATAGCGTAACAGGTGAGCTTTCAAAGAGCGAGCTTGGAATAATCACACCGCACGAGCACGTTTTTATCGACCTTTCAGCCTTTTTTGAAGAAAGACCCTTGCGCTACGTAGAAAAGCCCGCCGAAGAAAAGGTAAGCCTTAAAAACTTAGGTCAGCTTAACCGCGACCCCTATGCCTTAAAGGATAATCTTAAAATGGACGATTTTGAGGTACAAAAAAAGGAGCTTCTCTTTTTCAAGAATGCAGGCGGTAATACGGTAGTCGATGCCACAATGGACGGTATCGGACGAGACCCCGAAAGGCTTCGCCGTATGTCTGAGGAAACGGGACTTAATATTATTATGGGTACAGGCTTTTACGTTTCTTCAACGCATCCGGACGAGCTTGAAAAGATGAGCGAGGAAGAAATATCCGAGCTGATGTGCTGTGAGATAAGGGACGGTGTATCGGGAGTTAAGGCAGGAATTATAGGAGAAATAGGCATAAGCGAGCTATTCAATGATGCCGAAAGAAAGGTGCTTCGTGCCGCCGCCATTGCCCATAAAAAGACAGGTGTAGGTGTACTTCTGCATATAAATCCGTGGACTACCGCAGGAGATGAAGCAACCGACATACTTCTTCGTGGCGGTGTTGCGCCCGACAGAATTGCCGTTTCTCACATTGACGTTGAAAACCGTGAGGAATACATTTTCTCGCTTCTTAAAAAAGGCGTATACGTAGAGTTTGACAACTTCGGTAAGGAATATTACGTCGAAAAGGATGCAAGACGTGACGGATACGGCTGCTTTGTGAGTGACAAGGCAAGAGTTGAGCTTCTCAAAAAGCTTATTGACAAGGGATATCTTTCACAAATTCTTTTAAGCTGTGACGTTTGCCTTAAAACACTTCTCAGAAGCTATGGCGGATGGGGCTACGATCATCTTCTCTTAAACGTTCTTCCTATGATGAAGGAGGAAGGTATCAGCGACAGAGAAATCGAAATAATGCTGAAGAATAACCCTGCAAAATTTCTTACAGGAGAATAAAAATGATACCTACATCAGAATTTCAAGAAAGAATAAAAAAGCTTCAGGCTCTTATGAAAAAGGAAGGCTATGATTTTATCCTTGCTTATGGCAATGAGGCAGAGCCTCAATACGTAAGATATCTCTCGGACTACTGGCCATCTTTTGAAACTGCGGGTGTTCTTGTGCCCGACGAGGGAGATGCATTTCTTCTTATAGGACCTGAAAGCTTTACCTATGCATCAGACCGTTCAAGACTTCCCGAAATAAGACTACTCAAGGCTTTTCGTGAGTCATCAGAGCCCGAATATCCGGGAAAGCCTCTTGACACCTTCAATTCCGTATTTGCAGAAATGGGTAAAACCAAAATTTCACGCTTTGGCGTTGCCGGATATCCCCTTATGACAATA
Organism: Eubacteriales bacterium; assembly: GCA_045594565.1. Taxonomy (GTDB): domain Bacteria; phylum Bacillota; class Clostridia; order Oscillospirales; family SIG627; genus RGIG6353. The sequence goes on along the minus strand of JAZNYT010000050.1, from coordinate 28,691 downwards.
GGTGTATATAAAGCACTCTGCGAAGCTCTTATCCCCTACAAAATTGAGCCGGAAAAAGCAGATTTTCTGCTAAATTCACTGCGCATGATAAAGAGTAAAAACGAGCTTGACTGTCAGCGCCGTGCGGCAGAGATTACAAGAAAAACTATGGACTATGTTTTGGAAAACATAAAAGTCGGCATGACAGAAAGCCAGGTAGTAGGCTTGGCACTCGGTAAAATGCATGAGCTTGGAGCTGAAAGAGAAAGTTATCCTCTTTGGGTGCTCACAGGAGACGGATCGGATCAAGCAATAAGCCGTCCCAGACACAAGGCTATAGAAAAGGGCGATCTCACTTTCCTGCAAATAGGAGCAAGATACGGCGGTTATGCTTCTTCTATAGGACGTCCAGTTGTTTTCGGCAAGGCAACGGACGAGCAAAGAAGGCTTATAGAAACCGGTTATTTTATTCAAGAACAAGTAATTTCGGCAATGAAAGCGGGAGTTCCTGCACGTAACGTAGCAAAGCTTCATTTAAAGCTTGTAAAGGAAACAGGCTACGAAAGCTACTACCTTTACGGTCCTTTCCACGGAAACGGACTTATGGAGGGAGAAGCGCCTTGGGTAGAAACAGATTCAAATTATCTGCTTGAAGAAAATATGACCTTCTGTGCCGATATTTTTCTCGGTAGCCACGAGAAAAAGCACGGTATAAGAATTGAAGACGTAATAAGGGTCGGCAAAAACGAAGCAGAAAACCTCACAAACTATCCAAGAAAGCTTTTGGAATTGTAATAAAAATAGTCCCCTATGACAGAAAATAAACTGTCATAGGGGATTTTTTTAATCATTTTTTATACAAAGAAATATTAAATTTCTGTTTTCGCTAAAAATCAGTTCTTACATAGTAATTGCTTTTATTGTTTTCTCTGCATTGAAGAGCTCAAGCACCTTTACTGCATCAAGGTCTGCTTCTCCCGCAACAGAAAGAACAATAGTGAAAAATCCGTCGTCATCGATAGTAGTCTTACTATCACGCACGACTATTTTGTTCTGTGTTAAAACCTTCTTGAAGTTTTCAAGAGAGCTTGGTGTGTTTTCAAGTCTTATAATTATGTCAAAAGAATTATCATTTGCAAGAATTTTATCAAACCCTATAAGGAAGGTATGGAAAAGTATCTGTATTACGATAATTATAACCGTTGAAACGACACCCGTTATGTAAAGTCCGCATCCGATAGCCATACCTACTGCCGCCGTCGACCAGATACCTGCTGCCGTAGTAAGACCTTTGATATTGGTGCCTTTTATAAATATCATACCTGCACCAAGGAAGGAAATTCCTGTAACGACGTTTGATGCAATTCTTCCTGCATCAGCTCTCAGCCCCTCATATTCAAGAATATCGAGAAATCCGTATTTTGAAACAGTCATAAAAAGCGCCGCACCAAGGGCAACTATAACGTGTGTTCTAAATCCTGCATCCTTTTGTCTGAGAGTTCTTTCTATTCCTATAGCACCGCCGCAAAGACAGGCAATAAATATTCTGAGTAGATAATTCCATTCCGGATTTTCAAGAAAAAAAGAGGAAAGTATCTCTTTTATCATTTCTGCGTTCAATTTTGCGCCCCCTTTTAATAAAGTAGATGTATTGTAACACATATTATGGAAAAATACAAGTGTTAAATCTATGTAAAATCACATTTTTTTAAAAATTTTTTTTAGAGCAATTTAAAAAGCCGCAAAATGTTAAAAACTCTTGAAAAAATTATGATTTTATGTTATAATCTTGGTGGATTATTATTTATATAATATGAAGAAAATTTCGAAAGGTAAAAAAATGGATTCGTTTAAAGAAATTTGGGCATGTGTCCTCTCAAAGATAGCCGAAAGCGGTGAATTTTCAGAGCCTACCTACAATCTTTGGTTTAGAGATACAGAGCTTATTGAATTTACAAATAACTTTGTTACTATAAACGTAAAGACTCAGCTCCGTCGCGATATCATATCCTCAAGATACATAGGAATATTCAAAAAATATCTTGCAGAGGTTATAGGCTTTGAGGTTGATATAAACCTTGAGGTCATAGACGATACACCTGCATATGATAAGGTTAATATCATAGATAATACACCTTCTTATTACGATGACACCATTCAGGATGAAGGCATACAGGGCGAGGTGGGTGAAGGTGGAGAAGTACACATGAAGTACAATCCACAGTACACCTTTGAAAATTTTATCGTAGGAAATACCAATAAATTTGCCCATGCGGCGTGCCGTGCTATTGCGGCGGATAAAGATCATTTCTACAATCCACTCTTTATCTACGGCGATTCGGGACTTGGTAAAACACATCTTCTTTACGCTATTACAAATGAAGTAATTAAAAGACGTAAGGATTCAAACGTAGTTTACGTCAGAGGTGAGGATTTCGCAAACGAGCTTATCAAATCTCTTTCAAAAAAAGTTCCTATGCAGTATTTCCGTGACAGATTCAGAACTGCAGACGTGCTTCTTGTAGACGATATCCAGTTTATTGCAGGTAAACCCTCTACACAGGAGGAGTTTTTCCATACATTTAATGCTCTTTACGAGGATAAAAAACAGATAATTCTTGCTTCCGACCGTCCTCCAAAGGAAATGTCAACTCTGGAGGACAGACTCAGAACTCGTTTTGAACAAGGACTCATAGTTGACGTGCAGCCACCGGATTACGAGCTCAGACTCGCTATTCTTAAAAATAAGGCGCAAAATTTGAATCTCAATATTTCGGACAATATTCTTATTTTTCTTGCCGATAATATCAAGAGTAATATCCGTCAGCTTGAGGGTGCCGTAAAGCGTCTTCGCGCAACCTCACTTCTCACTGAAAAGGAACTTAATATCGAAACTGTAAAGGAAACTCTTCAGGACCTTTTCTCATCTGCCGTTCCTGTTGGAATTACAATTGATTCGGTATTTGAAAACGTTTCAAAGAAATACAGTATTCCCATTGAAGAAATAAAGGGTAAAAAGAGAACGAAAGAGCTTTCCAATGCCCGTCATATTACTATATACATACTTCGTACCATCACCAATATGTCGCTTACGGATATAGGCAGATATTTTGGAATGCATCATACTTCCGTTTTATCCGCCTGCTCAAGAATTGCAGAGGATATAAAAATTGACCCCGCACTTGAGCACGATATAAATTCCATTATCAGAGAAATTACCGGTCAGTAAATCTGTTGAAAAGTTGTGGAATAAAAAAAGTTTTCCACATTGAAAAAATCGGTGTAGAATTCAGTCGTATTTTGTATTCACAGGACGTATACTGTTTTTCCACAAAGGAAAATTCTGTATTTTTCAGACAGTAAAAGGCATTTTCTTATTTTCCACATTTTCCACCTATACTACTACGACTGCTAATATATATTTATATATATATTGCGCTTTTCTCTGACTTTAAAAAATAAAAAGTGAAAGTATGTCAGAAAAAATAAACACACAAAATAAAAGGAGAATAAAATGAAACTTAAAGCTGATAAAAAGGTTCTTCTCGATGCAGTTATTCCCACACTCGGTGCACTTTCTTCAAAGGCACTTATACCTTCTCTTGAATGTATATACTTTAAGGCTGAAAACGGAATCCTTACCGTTACGGGCTATGACCTTGCAAAAGGTGTTAAAACAGAAACCTCCGTTATGATAGAGGAGGAAGGTGAGCTTCTTCTCAATGCTCAAAAATTCAGTTCAATTATCAGAGCTCTTCCCGACGGAATGGTAGAAATGTCGGTTGATAAGGATCTGAAGGTAACTATAATTTCCGGAAGAATTAAATTTGAAATTATAGGTATTTCTACAGAAGGATATCCTTCTATTCCCGAGCTTTCAGGAGACAGAAAATTTGAAATACCTAAAGGGATACTTAAAAAGCTTTGTCAGCAGCTTCTTTTCTCCGTTTCTCTTGATGATAAAAGACCTGTTCTCACAGGTGTAAATTTTGAAATTGACGGCAGTAAGCTTACAGCTGTAAGCTGCGACGGCTTCAGACTTTCCATAAGATATGAAAAGGTAGTATCCGAAGAAATAATGAAGTTTATTATTCCGGGTAAAACACTTCAGGAGCTTATAAAGCTTCTTGATGACAGTGATGACGTAATTTATGCCGAGCTTACAACAAAGCATATTATTCTTCACTTTGATAATCTCTATTTCTTCTCAAGACTCATTGAAGGTGATTACATCGACTATATGAGAACTATCCCCAAGGATTCCGAGACAGAGGTTAAAGTAAAGCTTGACGATATTATAAGAAGCCTTGAAAGAGCGGGACTTGTAATTGATGAAAGAGTTAAGAGTCCTGTTAAAATTGAAGTTGCTCCCGATGGACTTATTCTTTCCTGTGACAGTGCAAACGGAAAGGTAAGAGATGAAATCAAGGCAGAGGTAAAGGGAAATCCCCTTGAAATAGGATTCAATAATAAATATCTTATCGATTCTCTCAGAGCTGCTACCATAAGCTCCGACGAGGAGGTAATAATGAAGCTTCGTTCTCCTCTTGTGGGAATGAGTATTACTTCAACAGAGCACGATGAATATTTCTATCTTGTACTTCCTGTAAGACTGAAAGAAGAAAATGAAAATTAACGAGCTAAAGGTTGAAAATTTCAGAAATATAGAAAACGAAACAATCACCTTTTCACCCGAAACAAATCTTATATGGGGAAGCAATGCCGAAGGAAAAACAAATATAATTGAGGCAATCTACTATTTTGCAAATTCAAAGAGCTTCAGAACCGCTACTGACCGTGACCTTATAAGATTCGGCGAAAACGAGGCAAGGCTTACCGCAATTTTCGAAGAGGGCGGAAGGTCTTGCAGATATGACATAAAAATAAGCAAAAACGAAAAGCGCTCCTTTTATTATAACGGCATAAAAATATCTAAAATGAGTGACTTTTTCGGAAATTTCAGAGCAGTTCTTTTTGTTCCCGAGCATCTTAAGACTGTAAAAAACGGACCGGGAGAAAGGCGCTCCTTTATAGACGGAGCAATATGTCAGTTAAAAAAGAGCTATATTTCCGACCTGTACAGATTTTCAAAGCTTGCATCTGAAAAAAATGCGGTTTTGAGAGAGTACGTAGATAATTCTCAAAATAACGCGCTTCTCGACGTTTACGACGAGTCCCTTATTCCTATTATGGCAAAGATATCAAAAACGCGACGTGAATACTTAAAAGAGCTTTTTTTAAGAGCAGAAAAGCACCTCTTTGATATGTCTGGCGATAAATTGTCGATAGAATTCAAAATTTCCGGTGTTACCTCTGAAGAAAACGAAGAAGATTTTTTCAGGCGAGTAGTGACGGAAGCAAGGAAAAAGGATATTTTATATAAGTCTATGACTGTTGGCTCTCAAAGAGATGACTTTGAAATAAAGCTTTCGGGTGTTCCCCTTCGTCAATATGGCTCACAGGGTCAGCAGAGATCTGCAGTAATAGCAATGAAGCTTGCCGAGGGAGAGATAGCAGAGGAAACCAAAAAATCTGCGCCGATATATCTTTTTGACGATATTTTATCCGAGCTTGATGCAAAAAGGCGTGAATATATTTTGAAAAGGCTTGACAATAAGCAGGTTATTATAACATCTTGTCTCGGGTCGGAGGAAGGAATATATTCCGGAAAAAAAATTTTTGTCGAAAAAGGAAAATATACCTGAAAAGGAAAAAAGCAGTGGCAATATTTTTACACGTAGGACACTCAAATAGTGTTAAAACACGGGATATTGTGGGAATTTTCGATATGGATACCTCAACGGTTTCTCGTGTCACAAAAAATTTTCTTTCTGCCTCTCAAAAAAGAGGAGAGGTTGAAAATACAACTACAGAAATACCAAAATCTTTTATACTTACCTGTAAAAGAAAAGAAAGGAAGCCTAAAACTGTAATATCTCAGCTTGCGGTAGCAACGCTTGCAGAAAGGCTTAAAAGGAAAATATAGTGAACGAAAACGAAAAGAAAGTCACCGAAGAATACGGTGCCGAACAAATTCAGGTACTTGAAGGACTTGAGGCGGTAAGAAAGAGACCGGGTATGTATATCGGCTCTACCTCACAAAGAGGTCTTCACCATCTTATTTATGAAATAGTGGATAACTCTATCGACGAGGCTCTTGCAGGACGATGCAGTCATATCAAGGTAACTCTTGAAAGTGACAATTCCGTAACAGTCGAGGATAACGGACGTGGTATTCCTACAGGTATCAATGAAAAGACGGGTACGTCTACCGTTGAAGTCGTATTTACTGTACTTCATGCCGGTGGTAAATTCGGAGGCGGCGGATATCAGATATCCGGAGGTCTTCACGGAGTTGGTGCTTCTGTCGTTAACGCTCTTTCAGAGTGGGTTGAGATAGAAAACTGCTATAACGGAGAGATGCATACCGAACGCTTTGAAAGAGGCTTTGTGGCGCGTCCGTTAAAGTTCATAGGTAAGACTGAAAAGCACGGACTCACAGTTCGTTTCAAGCCTGACCCTGAAATTTTTGAAACAATAGAATTTGACTATACCACGGTACTTAACAGACTTCGTGAACAGGCGTTTCTTAATGCAGGACTTAAAATTGACCTCATTGATAACAGAGACGTGAAGAATATTATCGCGGGCTCGGAGGCAAAGGATTCTGCCGATGCCATAGCAAAGGAAGCAAGCGGTGAGGATTATAACGAGTTTGAAGAGAACGTTCACTACAAGAAGGAAGAATCTGTAAGGATAAATGAATTCTGCTATGAAGGTGGTATTTCGAGCTTCGTTGAGTTCCTTAACTCTAAAAAGCACGAGGAGCCTATACATCCCGACGTAATTTACGTTTCAGCAAAGAAGGACCTTATTACTGCAGAGGTAGCTCTCCAGTATAACGGAGGCTTTTCCGAGCACCTTATGACCTTTGCAAATAATATCAATACCATTGAAGGCGGTACACATGAAACAGGCTTCAAGACGGCTATAACAAAGGTATTTACCGACTATGCAAAGAGTCACGGATACTTTAAGGAAAACGGAAAGAACAAGGATAAGGAAGAGCAGAAAGCGTTTACCGGTGAGGACGTAAGAGAAGGTCTTACAGCGATAGTCAGCGTTAAGCTTCCCGAGGCGCAGTTTGAAGGACAGACCAAGGGTAAGCTTGGCAACTCCGAAATCAGACCTATCGTTTATTCTCTTATAACAGAAAAGCTTGGAGAATTCTTTGAAGAAAATCCATCTGTTGCAAAGATACTTATAGAAAAAGCACTTTCCGCATCTCGCGCAAGAGAAGCGGCAAAGAAGGCAAGAGAACAGACTCGCCGTAAGTCGGCACTTGAAAGCACAGTCCTTCCGGGTAAGCTTGCCGACTGTCAGGATAAGACAATAGAAAACACAGAAATATTTCTTGTCGAGGGAGACTCTGCGGGTGGTACCGCAAAGGACGGACGTGATTCAAAATTCCAGGCTATTCTTCCCCTTCGAGGAAAGATACTCAACGTTGAAAAGTCACGTCTTGACAAGATTTATTCAAATCCTTCGGTTATTCCCATTATTCAGGCACTAGGAACAGGAATCGGTGACGAATTTGATATAACAAAGCTTCGCTACGGAAAAGTTGTTATTATGGCGGATGCGGACGTAGACGGTTCTCACATTAAAACACTTCTTCTCACCTTCTTCTTCCGTCATATGAGACCTCTCATTGAGCAGGGACACATTTTCTGTGCAATGCCTCCCCTTTTCAGAGTACACAGAGGTACTACACAGAAATATGCTTTTACCGAAGAGGAAAGAGATAAGCTTATCTCTGAAATGGGAAATGCGCAGGCAGACCGTTTCAAGGGTCTTGGAGAAATGAATGCAGAACAGCTTTGGGAAACTACAATGTCACCCGAAACAAGAACTCTTCTTCAGGTATCTATCGAAGACGCTTATGCTGCGGATGAAACCTTTACTCTTCTTATGGGAGATAAGGTTGAGCCCAGACGTGAATTTATTGAGCAAAACGCAAAATACGTTACTAATCTTGATATTTAATTTTAAAAAATTGTGACAAACTCCGATAAAAAACGACAAAAGCACGAGTTTTCCACAATGTGTGGAAAACTCTGTGTAAAACTATTGAGGATAAAAAAGTATACAGTAAATAAAAGTTAAAATTTTATCAATCAAAAAAATGTCTTTAGGTTAAAGGTTTTTCAAAATAAAAGTAAATTTTTGGAAAAAACTAAAATTTTAAAAAATATAATTCTTCTGAATTTACCCACAAAAAATTCAAAGAAAAACTTTTCCACAATAGGCTCTTGAAAAGCTGTGGAAAGAAAGAGGAAAATAGAAATTATGGAAATAAATCTTGAAGGACAGGCTATAAGAAACGTCGAAATTAACAAAGAGGTAAAGCAGTCCTACATTGAATACGCTATGTCGGTTATCGTGTCCCGTGCACTTCCCGACGTAAGAGACGGACTCAAGCCGGTACACCGCAGAATACTTTATTCGATGTATGAGCAGAATCTTACCTATGATAAGCCTTATCGTAAATCGGCTACAACAGTAGGTTACGTGCTTGGTAACTATCACCCCCACGGTGATGCTGCGGTATATGATTCCATGGTACGTCTTGCACAGCCCTTCTCACTTCGTTATACTCTTGTTGACGGTCAGGGTAACTTCGGTAATATAGATGGAGACGGTGCTGCCGCATACCGTTATACAGAGGCAAGAATGTCAAAAATTGCTTCCGAAATGCTTACCGATATCGAAAAGAACGTAGTTGACTTTATGCCAAACTTCGATAACAAGCACGAGGAGCCTGTTGTTCTTCCGGCAGCTTTTCCCAACCTCCTTGTAAACGGCTCGGTTGGTATTGCGGTAGGTATGGCGACCTATATTCCTACTCATAACCTATCCGAGGTTATCGACGGAACTTTATTCGTAATGGATAACCCCGAATGTACTATTCCGGAGATTATGCAATATATCAAGGGTCCCGATTTCCCCACAAGAGCCACCATTTACGGCACTTCGGGAATAAAGCAGGCTTACCTTACGGGAAGAGGACACGTTCTTGTAAGAGCAAAGTATCATATAGAAGAAAAGAACTCAAGGAAAAGCATTATTTATACCGAAATTCCTTATCAGGTAAATAAGTCAAAGCTTGTTGAAAACATAGCAGAGCTAGTTAAGGATAAGAGAGTCGAGGGAATTTCCAACGTTCAGGACGAATCGGGCAGAAACGGTATGAGAATCGTGGTTGAGCTCAAGCGCGACGCCAATGAAAACATTATCGTAAATCAGCTCTATAAATTCACACAGCTTCAGGATACCTGTGCTATGAATATGCTTGCCCTTGTTAACGGCGAGCCTAAAACCTTGAACCTCAAGGATATTCTTTCTCATTATATCCGTCACCGCGAGGACGTAGTTTCAAGACGTGTAAGCTATGACCTTGAAAAAGCAAAGGCAAAGGCGCATATCTATGAGGGCTACAAGATAGCTATCGACAATATTGATGAAGTAATTAAAATTATCCGTGGAAGCAAGACTGTTGCAGATGCAAGAGAAAATCTTATGGTAAGATTTGATTTCTCCGATGCACAGGCACAGGCGATTGTAAAAATGCCTCTCGGAAACCTTGCTTCTCTCGAAATAAACACTATTCTTGAAGAGCTCGCTCGTCTTCATGCACTCATTGCAGACCTTGAGGATATCCTTGCAAACAAGACGAGAATATTCGATATAATGAGAGAAGAGCTTCTCGACATAAAGAAGCGCTTCGGTGACGAAAGACGTACTGAAATCGTTGAGGCGGAGGATGATATAATCCTCGAAGACCTCATCGAAAAGCATAAGTGCGTTATAACCATCACTCACGACGGATATATCAAGAGAATTGCCGCTGACGAGTACACCGCACAGAACAGAGGCGGTAAGGGTATAAACGCTATGAAGACCAAGGAAGAGGATTCGGTTAAGAGTATGTTTATCTCTCACAGCCATAATTACCTCTTTATGTTCTCAAATCTTGGAAGACTTTATATCAAGAAGTGCTACGAGATACCCGAAGCCTCCCGTACGGCAAAGGGCTCTCATATGAACAACGTTCTTTCTCTTCAGGAAGGCGAACAGATAACTGCATTTATTTCGGTTGCAAAGATAAATACCGAAGAAAATCTTATAATGGTTACCGAAAAGGGAATTATTAAGCGTACACCCTTAAACCTCTTCCGTCACATAAGACGCGGCGGTGTAAATGCCATAAGACTTGACGAGGGCGACAAGCTCATGTTCGTTAAGAAGACAGAGGGGGACGAGGAAATACTTATCGCAACAAGCGAGGGTCTTGCTATTAAGTTTGACGAAACAAAGGTCAGAGTTATGGGCAGAACCGCAAGAGGTGTAAGAGCAATAAGACTTTCCGAGAACGCAAAGGTTGTTGGTATGCTCACCGCAAAGAAGAGCGAGGAGGGCTATGAGCATCTCCTTCTTACCGTTACCGAAAACGGTGTTGGTAAGTGTTCTGCTATCGACTCCTTCCGTTTGTCGGGAAGAGGCGGTAAGGGCGTAAGATGCCAGAAGATTACCGAAAAGACAGGTGCTCTTGTGGGCATTACCGAGATTTGTCCCGAGGACGATATAATGCTTATTACCAACGAGGGTGTTCTGATTCGAGTTCCCGCTTCCCAGATATCCACAACGGGAAGAGCATCAACGGGTGTTATCATCATGAGAATGTCCGAAGGCTCCTCCATAGTAGGTCTTCAGCGAGTACAGAATGAAATCGAAGAAACCGAAGAAGGTGGCGAGGTGCTTGACGAAAATGAGGAGGTAGAAGACCTTCCCGAAACCGACGAGCCTGACGAGCCCGAAGCAGAAGAAACCGAAGAAGACGAAGATGAAGAATAAAACCATTCTTTATCTTTCAAAAGAAAAAGATTCCGCCGCCCTGAAAGGGGCGGCGACTCGTGATTATTTTGGAGATTGCTTGCTCGGCAGACTTGAAAGCGGAAAGCCGATTATTATAAATCCCCAAGGATATTTTATATCAGTAAGCCACAGCGGTGGCGTAACGGCGGTTGTTATATCCGATACCCCTGTGGGACTGGATATAGAGGAAATACGGGAAATAGACTTTGAAAAGATAAAAAAAGGATTTTTTTCGGATGAAGATGCGGAGAAAATTACCGACCTTAATTCTTTTTTTGAATTTTGGGTGAAAAAAGAAGCAGAAAGTAAGATTTCGGGCGAGGGTATTTTCAAAAGCCGAAAAAAAGATATTTCAATGATATTTACTTCCCTGTCCCGAGAAATTTCGACTTTTGCCGAAAAGTCCTTTTCGGGTACACTCGCAGCAGATAAAACGCTCTCTTTTACAATCAGGAAAATGTAGATGAAAATATATAATTTTTATTCCGGCTCCAAGGGTAACTGTACTTATATAACCGACGGCGAGACTTCAATTCTCATTGATGCCGGCGGATGCCTTAAAAAGATACGTGAAAATCTTGAGGAGTTAGGAGACAATCTTAACAATATAAAGGGTATTTTCATTACCCACGAGCATTCCGATCATACCAAGGCGATTTACAATATTACGAAGAAGTATGATTGCCGTATTTTTACAACTCTTGAAACGGCAAGGGCGATATGTACTCCCACCTGCTCTCTTCCCCTTTCCGACTGTCGAAGGGTGGCATGCTCGATTATGACGGTAAAGCCCGATAAAGCTTATGAAATAGGAACTTTTATAGTAAAGCCCTTTTCTACCCCTCATGACGTTGAGTCAAGTATAGGATTTGTAATAGAATCTACCAGGGATAAGACCTGTGTTGCTTACGCTACAGACATCGGACATATTACTGAGGATATTGTGAAAAATATGCTTGGCGTGAAAAACGTAATAATAGAATCCAATCACGATATCGAAATGCTTAAAAACGGGCCATACCCTGAGCATTTGAAAATAAGAATTCTTTCCGAGAGAGGACACCTTTCAAATGCTGATTGTGCATACTTTGTAAGAAAGCTTGCGGAAAGCGGAACAAAAAGTGTACTTCTTGCTCACCTTTCAGAAGAAAACAACACTCCCGTAGAGGCAAGGCGCGCAGTAGAGAGCGAGCTCTCGGGACTTGACGTAAGGCTTGCCGTTGCAAATCCGTATAGCAGAGTGGAAATGGAGATTTTTTAAAAAATGCTGAATATTACGGTAATACACGTAGGCTCATTTAAAGAAAAGTATCTTGAAGAGGCTTTTTCGGAGTACACAAAGAGAATTTCGGGTTATGCGAAGTTTGAGGATATAACTATTAAGGAGACCTTTCTTCCCGATAACCCCAGCGACACCGAAATCGAAAAAGCACTTTCCGACGAGGGTCAGCAAATTCTTTCCCGTTTTGACCCAAGGGCGAAAAAAATTGCTCTTTGTGTTGAGGGAAAGCAGCTTTCATCCGAGGAGCTTGCAGAGGTTTTTGAAAAAGTGCCTCTTGAGGGGGCATCAAAGATAATTTTTGTTATCGGTAGCTCCTACGGACTGTCGGCAGAGGTTAAAAGGGCGGCAGATATAAGGCTTTCTTTTTCAAAAATGACATTCCCCCATCAGTTGATGAGGGTTATACTTTCAGAGCAGATTTACAGAGCGCTTACAATAAACGCAAAAGGAAGATATCACAAATAACAAGAGAGAAAGAAAATGCTTGACGAAAAACGCTTTAAGAAAAATGATAACGGATTTATTTGCGAGGTTTGTAAAAAAGAGGTGAAGCCTCTCGGATACACCTCACGTAATCACTGCCCCTTTTGTCTCTCCTCTCTCCACGTTGACGTAATGCCGGGAGACAGGGCGAACGGTTGCCGCGGAGTGCTGAAGCCTATACAGACGCTTCCCCACCCCAAAAAAGGGTTTATAATTGTTTTCAAATGTGAAAAGTGCGGTGAAATTGTCCGCAACAAGGCCGCCGATGATGACAATAACGACCTTTTAATAAAGCTTACTAAAAACGAAAATTATTGAATAATTTTTTTATTAAAGAGAGGAGGATTTTTATAAAATCCCCCTCTCTTTAATAAAATATATCTTATTCAAAATCCCAATTGTACTTGTTGTATTCGGTTGTAATGAGGTTCATTGCATGCTTGATGTCCTCTATCTGCTGGTCGCCTGAGATTTCGCGCTCGATAGTAAAGTGGCCCTTGTACTTGTGCTGATTGAGAAGCTCGATAAGACGGGGGAAGTTAACCTTTCCGTCGCCGACTCTTGTCTCCTTACCCAGCTGTCTGCCGTTGGTGGGATAGAGACCGTCCTTAACGTGAATACCTCTTATGTAGTCACCTACAACGTCCATTGCATCGCAGGGGTTTGCCTTGCCGTAAAGGATAAGGTTTGCAGGGTCAAGGTTAAGACCTACGTTTCCTGTTCCGATATCCTCGATTGCTCGGAGAAGAGTTACGGGAGTTTCTTGTCCTGTTTCAAAGTTGAAGTAAAGACCTCTTGCTTTAAGGCTTGAGCAGAGAATCTTAAGAGCGGTTATAACACCTGCATAGTTGGGGTCATAGGGGTTTTCGGGCATATAACCTACGTGAGTTGTAAGGTCCTTTGTGCCGATTTTTTCAGCCCACTGAACACCCTGCATAAGCTCGTCAAGTCTGTGCTGGCGGTATGCTACGGGAACGAGACCGAGAGTTTCCTGTCCTTCGTAGAAATTCCAGAAGCAGGTAGGAGTCCAACCGCACCAGAGACAAGAGATTTCAACGTTATATTTCTTGCAAAGGTTTACGACAAGCTCTGCAGTTTCCTCTGTTCTAACCTTAGCATTCCAGGATGAAAGCTGGAAGCTTTCCATTCCAAGCTCCTTCATCTGAATAAACTTGTTTTCAAGATTCGCAGGGTCAAGAGGTATTATAGTTCCGATTTTGATAGCCATTTTAATTTTCCTCGCTTTCGCTGTTTATTATATTTTCTTCTTTAAGAACGGCTCCTTTTTCGAAGCGTCCTGTATAGACACGTCCTGACAGCCAACGATATTTGCCTTCGCCCGACATTTCGTTTTCCACGAAGTCGCCTATGTATATCTCAAGCTGTGTTCTTTTTATTATCTCTTCAAAGGAAATGAAGAATTGATTTGTAGTGGTAGCGTCAGTTTTCTCACTATCGTAAAAATGTCTTGCAAAATCTCCCTCGAAGTATGCGAGGAAGGAAGACTTGAATTCATCTGTAGGCTCTATATCAAAGAGAGAATCGAACTCGCTGGAGTATTCCTCGCTCTTTGCCCAAAGATATATGCCCTTACCGGTGCGCTTGTCCTGATAGAAGTCGCCTATAAAGAGGTCGCCCTCTGAGAAGAGATAAGCGCCTTTTCCATGCTTTATAGAGTCTGAATATTCACCAAGATATATGGACCCATCCGAGAAGGTTGTTTTTCCAAAGCCGTTCTTTTCACCGTTTTTGAAGTTACCTACGTAAACTGTTCCATCGGGCTTTAAGTATTTTCCAAAGCCTTCTCTTTTTTCATGGTCTACGTGACCCGAATAAATGTCGCCGCCGGTATATGTAATGGTGGCTTGACCGGTACAATATCCTTCGTAGAAGTCGCCTTCAAATATTGTTCCGTCGGCTTTTGTAAGAATTCCCTTTCCGTGAGGACGGTAACCGGAGAGACCTCCGATATATTTATCTCCAACGTCGGTGGTGATTGTTTTCTTTACTGCATCAAGCTCCCCTACTCTGCCGTCGTAGTAGTAAAGCTTACCCGAAACAGGTACTCCGTTCTGCACTCTGCCGATAAATTTTAGCTCCATTGTTTTGTCGTTTATGTATCTGAGTCCAACAAAAGCGTAAAGGACGATAAACGTAACACATAAACATACAACTGCCGCAATAAATATTATGGCAAGAGGATGAAGTCTTTTTTTGGTCATGGATTTTTTGCCTTTCTTATAATATTATAAGGATTATATCAATTATATCTATAGATAATATTAGACAGATTTTGTAATATTTTAATCTTTAGTTCATAATGAGAGGAACGACGTAGGTGCAAATTGCAAGCACTGCGCCAAACAGAATAAAGGTGAAGATTACCGTTAATACCGATACTCTTTCTCTGCCGTAAAGACATTGCGCCTTCAGCTTATTCTCGGGAGAAAGGTAGTAGCGCTCCCCTTCCGTCTTTGTAAGAAGCTTGTCAAGAGCGCGTCCCTTTTTAAGAGATGCTGATAAAATAAAATTTCTTTTAACGTTCAGCTCCTCGAGGGTTCTCGCGCCGCTTTCGCTTTCACATTCGTTTTTTATAAGCTCGTCTATCAATTTACCGTATATAGCTTTTGTAATAAGAGACCATATAAAAGCCGCTACAATGCCGTAGGTGAGACAATAAATGATAAGTATAAGTGTATCTGCCGTCATAACAAACCTCTTTATCTGTCAAGCAGTTCTACAAAGTCCTCTCCGCAAAGGGCGGTAAGGATTTCTTCAAGGTCATCTGAGGAATGGTAGTCAAGGACGATTTTGCCTTTACCTGTTCCCTCTTTTGCCTTTATTTTTACTTTCCTCGACATTCTTTCGGCGGCAAGTCTTTCAACCGACAAAAGATACTCGTTAGTAATAGAAAATTCCTTCTTTGGGGGCTCTTTTTCTTCTCTTATAATACCATCCGGGAAGGTGTTTACCATCCAACGTACTTCGTTTTCGGTATCTCTTACGGATAGCTCCTCAACAATGATTCTGGAAAGCATTTCCAGTATATCGTCTTCGTTTTTAAGAGGAAGAAGCGCTCTTGCATGACCTGCCGAAATCGAGCCGTCACGTAGCTTTTCAAGGGCATCCTTGGGAAGCTTTAAAAGTCTCATTGCATTGGTGACCGCACTTCTTGACTTACCTACCCTGTCTGCCGCTTCTTCTTGAGTTATTCCAAAGTCAGATATAAGCTTTTCATATCCGAGAGCTTCGTCTACCGGGTTAAGGTCCTCTCTTTGAAGGTTTTCTATAAGTGCAATTTCTGCCGCATCTCGAAGTGAAATATCGTCTCTTATAATAACGGGAAGCTTTTCAAGACCTGCAAGCTTTGCGGCTCTGTATCTTCTTTCGCCTGCAACTATCTTGTACCTGCCGTCCTCTCGTCTGACGATGAGGGGCTGAATAATTCCGTGTATCTTTATGGACTCTGCAAGCTCGGCAATGGTTTCGTCGTGAAAAGTCTTTCTGTGCTGATCGGGGTCTCTTTCAATTTCGTTTATATCAAGTTCTCTTACATCCTTCGGGTCTTCCTCCACAAAGAACATATCGAGTCCCTTTTTTCCTAATCCTTTCTTTTCCATAAATACCTCATATTGTATAATAGATAAAAATATATACTACATCTAGTGTTCTGCTCTTGAAATCAATTCCTTCGCCACCTCCATATAGTTGAGGGCACCGCGAGAGAATTTATCATAGTAGTTGATGGGCTTTCCATGGCTGGGGGCTTCTGAAAGTCTTACGTTTCGAGGGATGGAGTTTTTGAACACCTTACCCGGAAAATGCTTTTTAACCTCTTCCATTACCTGAACGGTGAGGTTAAGTCGTCCGTCATACATAGTGAGAATAACGCCTAAAAGGTCAAGGGAAGGGTTGTATACTCTTCTTACTTGTTTTATAGTGAAAATAAGTTGTGAAAGACCTTCAAGGGCAAAGTATTCGCACTGCATAGGCACTACAACGTAGTCCGAAGCGGTAAGAGCATTGATTGTTATAAGGCTGAGAGAAGGTGGGCAGTCAAGAATTATGTAGTCGTACTTTTCTCTTAAGGGAGCAAGAATATTTTTAAGCTTCCCTTCCCTTTTTTCCTCATCTGCCAAGGCTATATCTGCTACTGCAAGATTCATATCCGACGGTAAAACATCAAGATATTTAAATTTTGTAGTAAATATCGCTTCATTTACATCCGCTCCGTTAAGAAGCACGTCGCAAAGTGTAGGCGTGTGATTTTCGGCTCCAACCGCAGAAGATGCATTACCCTGCGCATCGCAGTCTACGAGGAGAGTCTTTTTATCAAGACAACCCAGGTCTGCCGCAATATTTACGGCGGAAGTAGTTTTGCCTACTCCCCCTTTTTGGTTGGCAAAAGCAATTATATTACACATATTATATCCTTATTATATGCTATTTGGTTTATAAATCCGACATATATATTGTACCAATAATAAGGGTAAATGTCAAGTGAAATTGAATGTTTCACGTGAAACATTCATCGCGAGTTATGTATTTTTATCTTGTATTCGGTTGAGTCTTTCCCCTCTTCGGTTTTCATTTCCGCGTCAACACCTGCTGATTTTAAAAGGCTTAATGCGCGTGATAACGTGTTGTCAAACAATCTTAAATCCTTAAACTTAACAGTTCTCTGGGCGGTGCTTTTTGATATTATTCTTCCACCAAGCCTTTCTTTTTCGCAGAGTGTATGTACCTCCGAGAGCTTTAGCCTTTTTCTTATGCATTCCGAAAGTATGGCAGTTCGCTTTCTGCTATCTTCCAAAACTGCAACCTCGGATACTATAGAGTCCGGTATTTCGTTTATCCTTACAGTTTCTCTTTCAAGCTCGGTCATATTGGAAATTTTCAGTGCGTTTTTAATTTCTTTTTCACTGTAGCCCGATCTGGACGCCATCTCTTCTATAGTGAGCTTCGCGTTTCGTATGGCAGCGGTAATAGAGTCTGCTTCATCAAATACGTCATTAAAATCACCTTTTTTAAGCAGCGCTCTTGAAAAGCTTGGGTCGGCATTTATTATCAGTGCCGTTATATCCTTTAGCCCAAGAAGTCTATGGGCATAAAACCGCTTGATACCCATTATAATTTCATACCTGTCTGAAAGCGGTATTTGTCTTACCGTTATTGGCGATAGCATTCCACAGAGTGCAATACTTTTGGCAAGGGCAAACACTTCTCCTTCATTAAACTGCCGTTTCCCTTTAGAAAGCATAATCTTATTCATACTAATTCTTTTAAGTTCCATTTTATTTTCCTCCTAAGCCACATTATATAGTAGCTTACAGGAAAAAATTGTCAAAGGATGGTGTTCTTACTCATTTCTTTAAGTTCACTCAACGCTTCACTTAGTGTTGCCACGCCGTCAATTATTCCTGCATCCACTGCTTCTTGTCCGTACAGGATGCTGCCTATGTCGCAGGACATTTCTGTTGTATTTAACATTAACTTGCGGAGAGTATCAATATTAGTGTTAGAGTGATTTATTATAAAAGCGTTTATTCTGTCTTGCATCCTTGATAGATAGTCAAAGGCTTGGTGTACTCCCAAAACAACGCCGTTCATTCTTACAGGATGTATTATCATTGAAGCACTATGAGTTATAAAGGACTTTTTTGCTGATACTGCAAGAGGGACTCCTATACTGTGACCGCCCCCCAGAACAAGAGATACTGTTGGTTTTGTCATCCCGGAAATAGCTTCTGCAATAGCAAGTCCCGCCTCCACATCTCCGCCAACTGTGTTCAGTAATATAAGAACGCCGGAAACAAGAGGGTTTTCCTCTAAATTTAGTATTTTGGGTATAATTTCTTCGTATTTTGTCGCCTTTACTCCTTCGGGCAGGGAAGAGTGTCCTTCTATTTGACCCGATATCATAAGCGCTTGTATTCTGTTTATACTGGGTTCACGTTTTGCTATATATCTTTTCATAATAACTCCTTTTTAATGTTTCACGTGAAACATTGAGATATGTAAAACAAAACGGCAGGGGAGACCCCTTGCCGTTTTGTGTCACAACACAGGACATAAGTGTCACAAGTTGTCGACTGTGTCGAAGGTGTAGCCTTCACTTTTAAGATACTTGATAAAATCGCCCAGTATAAGTGCGTTTGTCTTTGACGTGGGGTGCAGGAGGATGACCGCCCCATTATGCATTCGGGATTTCAGCTTGTTCAGAGCCGCCGTCGGCGCCATCTGTGCCTTTTCGTCCCAGTCTGCGTAAGCAAGACTCCACAATACTGTTTTAAAACCGAGTTCTTTTGCCCAAGCGAGATTTTCTTCCGAAAAAGCTCCGCAGGGAGGTCGGTAGATTTTTGCAAGGTCTTTACCGGTCACTCTCTTAAAGTCCCGTTCAAGACCTTCAAGCTCGTTTTTAAAGGTGCTGACGTCTTCTGCTTTCGTCATATCTCTGTGATGCGACGTGTGATTACCTGCAACGTGTCCCTCGTTTATAATTCTCTCCACCGCTTTTCCGTTTACAACTGTATGCCTTAAAAGGAAGAAGGTCGAGGGAACGTTTTCTTCCTTCAAAACGTCGAGAATTTTAAACACGTTTTCGTTTTCGTAGCCTAAATCGAAGGTAAGATAAACCTTTTTCTCATCTTTACCGATGAAATGTGCGTCGTACTCCGACATAAAGTGTGCTTCAACCGCGCCCGACGGGCGTGTCCCGTCACAGGTGGGATTGTAGTACCACTCTATTCTGTTTTTTGTTATGCCCGCTGCTGCGGTTACGGTAAGGAGAGTTAAAAGGAATATCAAAAACAAAAGTCTTTTCATATAACTCTCTCAAAAAAATTTTGAGTGTGACCGAATGGTCACACTCATATTATATCCCGTTTTATTTTTTTATTTCATTTTTTATTTCGGCAATTTTTTCAAAATCCACGAGCATATCCGCTTTGCGCCTGGGGTCGCGAAGTACTGCGGCAGGGTGGTATACGGCGGTAATGAGCGTATCACCGCGCTTGAACCATACACCGTGCTCCTCGGTGATCTTGAAATCGGGCTTTATTATACGCTTTGCCGATATTCTGCCAAGACACACTATCATTTTTGGCTTTATTACCGCCACCTGTTCTCTCAAAAAACCGATACAGGCATCCTCCTCCTCGGGCTTTGGGTCGCGGTTGTGGGGAGGACGGCACTTTATAATATTAGCTATGTAATAATCGTTTTCGTCAAGTCCTACGGCAACAAGAAATTTATCCAGTAGCTTTCCTGCCGCACCGACGAAGGGTTCTCCCGAAAGGTCCTCCTTTTCACCCGGCGCTTCTCCTACGAAAAGGATATCGGCATTGACGTTTCCTCTGCCGAAAACAAGATTAGTTCTGGTTTCACCCAGTGGACAGTTTTTGCATTTTTCGCATTTTTCTTTTATTTTTTGAAGCTTTACAATTTTTTCTTCCATAGTATTCTCCGTTTTTTAAAAAAAGACTTCACTTTATCCTTAATTTGTATTATACTAATAATATAAGAAAAATTCAAGTCATTCAAGAGAGTTTATATGGAAAATAAAAAATTACCGGAGCTGCTTGCTCCCGCAGGAAGCTTTGATGCTTTCAAGGCGGCAATCTCAAGTGGTGCTGATGCGGTGTATCTCGGCACCCCCAAGCACAATGCAAGAGTCAACGCTAAAAACTTCGACACAGAAGACTTAAAAAAAGCCTTTGACATTGCAGGAGTATTGGATAAAAAAATATATATAACACTTAACACTCTTCTTTGCGACAGAGAGCTTGAGGAGGTGCTTTCCTACGTAGATGAGCTGAGGAAGTTCGGCGCAAACACATTTATTGTGCAAGATCTCGGTCTTATTTATGCTCTAAAAAAGGCATTTCCCGATATAGTGATTCACGCAAGCACCCAATGTGTTACTCACTCTCTTGAACAGATAAAAGCACTACGAGATATGGGAGCAACCAGAGCAGTAGTTGCCCGTGAGCTTGACAGAGACAACCTATACCGAATATGTCGTGAGTCGCCCATAGAGATAGAGGCTTTTGTTCACGGAGCGCTTTGTGTCTGCCATAGCGGTGCCTGCCTTTTCTCATCTCTTGTGGGAGGAAGGAGCGGAAATAGGGGAGAGTGCGCACAACCTTGCCGCCTTCCTTTTTCGGGAAACGGTATGGAATATCCCTTGAGCCTTTCGGATTTAAGCCTTTCGGATTACGTAACCGAGCTTTGTGAAATGGGAGTTTCCTCTCTCAAAATCGAGGGCAGAATGAAAAGTCCCGAATACGTTGGGGGAGTTGTTTCGGTTTTCAGAAAGCTTCTTGACGAGGGGCGTAATATAAACGACGAAGAAAAGAAGCATCTTGCAAAGCTTTTCTCACGAAACGGGTTTACCGACGGATACTATGCCAAAAAATTGGGACGCGGAATGTACGGAGTAAGACGTGCCGAGGACAAAAAGGAAACAAGACTTGTTGAGTCAACGGAGTATACTGTACCTAAAAAGAAGATAGATGCAAAGCTTTCCGTTACAAGCCTCGGGGGGATTCTTGAGTTCAGAGCAGAGGAGAAGGCGGTAGAGGTTACTCTGCCGAAGCCCGATGTAGCGGAAAACAGACCCATTGACCATGAATTTGCCAAAGCCCAGCTGTCAAAGCTTGGAGATACCCCATTTGAGCTCGACAGGCTTGACTTTTCGGCAGATGGAGATTTTATATATCCTCGCTCTCTTATAAACGCCGCAAGACGTGAGGCGGCAGAAAAGCTGATTTTAGCTTTGACAAAAGGGAATACGCTTTCAAAAAGAGAAGCCATTGAAAAACTTACTCCCGAAAAGGCAGAGACCCTTTCAAGCTACGTTGTTTTAGCCCCCCACAGAATACCTGATAAGAATGAGGTAGAAGCTCTCCTTGGTATGACCGAGAGAGTATATCTTCCTATTTTCAGATTTCCTTTGCTTGATTCCTACGAGAAGGTGGGTGTTGTAATTCCCATTGTTATAAAGGACAACGAAAGGGAAGAGGTTGAGAGTGAGCTTCGCCGTCTTTATAATCTCGGAGTGAGACGAGCTTATGCCGAAAACCTAGGCGGTGTTAAAATAGCGAGAGCTCTTGGCTTCGAGATTCTTGGTGGCGTAAGACTCAACGTTTATAACTCTTATACGGCAAAGGTTTATTCAGACCTCGGAATCGGGGAAGTGATGCTTTCGCCCGAGCTTACTCCCCCTCAAAAGAGGGATTTTGTAAAGGTGCTTCCCGTGGGAGAGACGCTTTACGGAAGGCTTCCTCTTATGATTATGGAAAACTGTATTATGAATTTGAGGGACGGCTGCCGTGAGTGTACCGATTTTAAGCTTTGTCGAAAGAGTGTTGTTTTACAGGACAGACAGGGTGTGCGCTTTCCGGTGTTTCCCGAATATTTCCACAGGTGCCAGATTTTCAATAGTGTTCCCGTCTTCAGTGGAGACAAAAAGCCAACCGACGGCGTGTCCTTCAGAGTTATTTTTATAACCGATGAAAAGGATAGCGTGAAGACCGTAAAAGAGGTCATTTCGGGAAAATCACCTACAAAAGAATTTACAAGAAAAGGATAATATAATAATATGAAGATAATTCTTGCATCAGGCTCGCCCAGACGCCGCGAAATTTTGAGCAAAATGGGCTTTGAGGTTGAGGTGGTTCCTTCTGCTGAAGAAAGAGCGCCCGAAAAGGAGATGTCGCCCGAGGACACTGTACAGTATCTTGCGGTGGAAAAAGGGGGAGACGCCAAGAAAAATTACCCCGATGATATTGTGGTATCTGCCGATACGGTTGTAGTACTTGACGGCGAGATTATGGGAAAGCCTCGTGACAGAGAAGACGGTGAGAGAATGCTCCGCGCCCTTTCGGGCAGAGTCCATAGGGTGCTTACTGCTTATGCGGTTTTCTATAAAGGTAAATCCCTTTCAAAGGTAGTGTCTACTGAGGTGGAGTTTTATAATCTTTCGGATGAAGAGATAAACTGGTATCTTGATACGGGTGAGCCATATGACAAAGCCGGCGCTTATGGAGTGCAGGGACTTGGAGCATATCTTGTTAAGGGAATCACCGGCGATTATCTCAACGTTGTGGGATTTCCTCTTGCAGACTTCTGCCATACGCTTAAAATGATAAAAAAATAAGGCTTAAAGCCTTATTTTTTTACTTTTACATTAAGGTCAGGTTTAATATCACCGTCTATCACGCCGTTTTCTTCTTCAAAGGCTTTAATGCTTTGTCTAATTAAAACCAAAACATGACTGTTAACAGAGCGACCTTCATAGTCGGCAATATAACCTATCTTTTTCAGCATTTCTTCTTCAATTCTTATCGATACACTTTTCACAGACATATTATAACCTCATAATAAATATTTTATATATTTATTTTTACATTGTTTTGTGGTATAATGTTAAAAATAGATATACAGTATATCTAAAATATTAAAAAGAGGCGTGCTATGAAGAAATGTTGTTTTGCAGGTCACGGTGATATACACGACGAAACCATAAAAGAAAAAATTTACATAGAAGCAGAGCGATTATATGTAGAAGATGGAGTAAAAACCTTTTGGGTAGGCAATTACGGTGATTTTGACAGATATTCTGCTTCGGCTATTGAAAAACTAAAAAAGAAGTATACCGACATAATGCTTGAGCTGGTAATTCCGTATTTAACAAAAACAATAATATGCAATAAAGAGCACTACAGTTGTTTTAACAATATAATAATTGCTAATATTCCGCAAAACACTCTTCCAAGAGTAAAAATTATAAAAACAAATGAATATATGGTAAATAGCAGTGAATATCTTATCTCTTATATTGATCATACTTGGGGAGGAGCATATAAAACGTTTACGTATGCTAACAGAAAAAAACATATAAAAGTTATAAATATAGGTAACTTAAAGAAATAGAAGTAAAAAAGTTTATATTTATTGTATTATGCTTTGCAAAAATAATAATATTTTTCGGGAGAGTTTAATAGAGGGGACTTTTACAAAAAGTCCCCTCTATTAAATAAACTCAAATTTTCATTTTATAAATGCTTGTTTATATCTACGTCAAAGAATTCAATGAGATATTTTACGGTGTAGGAAGGAAGGTTATTTCCAACGGCGAAGTAGAAATCTTCTCTTTCATCGTCAGTCTGGAAGCCTTCTCCTTCTTCATCGCGTCCGTGATAGAGGTCTGATGCCGTTTTTACCTGTGTGGTGTAATTATCAAGGATGTATTGCTTATTTACGATATAACCCGCCTTTGCATCTGCGATAGCAAGGAGAATTGCCTCTTGAACGGGTTTAAGCACCTTTTTCTGCTTTTTGGTAAAGCCGTCAGCCAAAGGATTATCAATATCGTAAAGGACGCCTTCCATTTCATCGATTACGGGCTTGTTTGCAAGTAGCACCTCTGGATCGGCCTTCCATTTTGCAGTGAGTGATTTGGAGGAAAGCTCCGAGTAGCTCTGGTCTTCGATGAGGTCATCTCCTGCATACCAACCGTCAAAGAGGAAGGGATGATTTGTAAATCCTGTTGTGGGAAGCACGTCAGCTACAGCTTCGCTATAGGTTACCTCAACGCTTTGAGGCATAGTGCCTTCGGTATTTTCGCCGTAGTTCAAGCTTAACGTGTAATATCTTACCGACTCTTTATAGAGTGGATAGACCTCAAGGTTTGTCTGAACGTTTTTGTAAAGCTCGTCCTTTTCTCCATCGTTGTTACTGTCCCATCCGATAAAGGAATAGGTGTATTCATTGGTTGATGATTTTTTAGGTGACGAGGGAGCGGTTGCTTTGCCTCCGATTTTCACCTCTTGTGACTTCAGTTTATTGCCTGAAGCATCGTAGAAGGTTACGGTAAGTGCACTCGCCCATTTTGCCGTGATTGCTTCGGGACGAAGGTCACCGTAGGTTTGGTCGCCTATTTCGGTGCTTCCCGCATACCAGCCGATGAGCGTTTTATTTCCGTTTGTAATGCTTGTGGGGAGTTTATCCGCAAGCTTATCGTTGAACTTGTAGCTTACCTTTTTCGTGGTGCCGTTGCCATAATCGAGAGTAACTGAATAGGTCTTCTCGGTCTTTGTGTAAACGGGATAGACGTCAAGGTTCTGCTGAACGTTTGTGAAGGTCTTGTCCCAACTCTTGAAGGTGTATCTGTAAACGTCGTCCTCTGCCTTTGAGGGAGAAGTGGGAGCGGTTGCATTTCCGCCCTTATTTACCTTTTGTGTTGAAATAACGTTGCCGTTTTCATCGTCATAGAACTGAACTGTAAATACGTCCGTCCATTTTGCAACGATTGTCGAGCCCTTAAGGTCGCAGTATCTTTCGCTGTCCACAAGCTCGTCACCGACGTACCAGCCTCCAAAGAGCTTTGAGCCGTTTGTAACGTTTTTGGGAAGAAGGGAAGAAAGCTCCTGATAGTAGGTGAGAGTCAGCTTTTCGGTCTTGCCCGTGCCGTAGTCGAGTGTAACAGAGTAGGTCTTCTCGGTCTTTGTGTAAACGGGGTATATATCAAGGTCGGAGCTGACGCTTGAGAATGATTTATCCCAACCCTTGAAGGTGTATTTGTAAACGTTGTCCTCTGCCTTTGAGGGGTTTGAGGGAGCGGTTGCGCTTTCACCCTTCTTTACTATCTGGGTAAATATAACGCTTCCGTTTTCGTCGTTGTAGAAGCGAACGGTGTAAAGCTTTGTCCAAACCGCCGTAAGAGCGGTGGGTTTAATGTCAGAATACTTCTTACCGTTAACGGCATTTCCGTTATAGTACCAACCCTCGAAAACGTAGCCGTCTCTCTTGAAGCCTGTTGTGGGGAGAACCTCCGAGAGAAGCTGGTGGAAGGTAACCTCAACCTTTTGAGTGAGTGTACCCGAAGCGCCTGTTCCGTAGTTAAGGGTGATGGTATAAATGATAGGTGTTTTTTCATATACGGGGTAAACGTCGAGATTCTGTTGTACGTTTGAGAAGGACTTGTCCCATTTTTCAAATTTATATGAGAATTCCTTGTCGGTGTCTTTTTTGGGGGAGGTGGGTGCAGTTGCCTTACCGCCATTCTTTACGTTTTGTGTCTTTATAATTTTTCCGTAGCCGTCGTAGAAATTGACCGTGAAGGTAGTAACCCATTTTGCAGTAAGTGTATCTCCCGAAAGGTCGTAGAATTTTTCATCATCGATAAGATTGTCTCCTTCATACCAGCCTGCAAAAAAGAGTGTGCCGTTAGAGAAGCCCTCTGTGGGAAGCACCTTGCCGATATCGGTGGAGTAATATACCGTAATGCTTGCAGGCATAGTACCCGTTGTACCTGTGCCGTAGTTGAGCTTTATGGTGTACTTTATTCTTTCGATATCGAAAAGGGGATGTATGTCGAGGTTTGACTGCACGTTTGTATATGCCTTGTCCCAACCCTTGAAGGTATATGTATATTCCTTATCTGTCTTCGAGGGATTTAAGGGAACTGCCGCGCTGTCACCCTTTTTAACGGCTTGAGTGCTTATAACCTTACCGTCTCCGTCATAGAACTTTACGGTGTAGGTGGTATTAGTTGAAGGGATTGACGGAATAGAGGGAACTGACGGTGAAGAAGGGTCCGAGGGGGCGGAAGGTGTAGATGGAGTTGAGGACGCTTTTACAAAGCGGCTGAGCGCCATCGCAAGCTCACCTCTCGTAATGTTCTCGGTGGCGCGGAATTTTCCGTCGGAGGGGAGAGGCATTACGTAGTTTGCAATAACCTTTTTTACGTCAGCCACTGCCCAATCCGAAACCTTGTCGGTTATTACGGCAGATGTGGGAATATCGTAAAGTCCTGCGGTACGGCTGATGATAATACAGGTCTGCTCTCTTGTGAGATTTGTGTTTCCTCGGAAGGTGTTGTCCTCAAAGCCCTTGATATAACCCGCTTTTTTTGCTACAAGCACGTAGCCGTAAAACCAGTCGGTATTCTTTACGTCCTTGAAGTTTTCGGCGTCGGGCAAATTGTAATTGAATATGAGGTTTACAATTTTACAAAGCTCGGCACGGGTGAGATGTCTGTCGGGGCGGAAATTTCCGTCCTCGTAGCCTCCGACGATTCCTGCATCAGCAAGCTTGTAAATTGCATTTGCTTTCTCGCTTCCGTCACGAGGCACGTCGGGAAAGTCTGCCGCAAGGGCGGTGGTGGAAAGAAGAAGGACTGCAAGTATTGCTAAAATAATTTTTTTCATAAGAGAATCCTTTTTGTTTTTTCTTTTAGACGATTATAAAGCACTTTTGTTCCGATACAAAATGGGCAGGTAGTCTGCCCATTTTGTATATTTTTTAATTTAGTCCATGTAAATCTCACGTGTAAGTGTTACGATATTTTCCTTGAAGGTTACCTCATATTTGTCTTCGTTTACTCTTACCTTGTCGAATACACTCTTTACAAGAAGCGTATCGAATACATAGTCAATACCCATCTCCTCGTCTGCATATCCGTAGAAGAAGATGTCAAGTATTTCCTTTGCCTTGTCATAGTCCTCGCCGGTGATGGGTCTGTTGAACTTGGAGTTGCAGAACTTATCAATAACAGAATTGAACTTATCGTTTGCTGCAATCTTGTCTTTGATAGCCTGGATCTGCTCGGTTCTGTCATACACACCCTGAATGTCATACTTCTCAAGAAGCTCACGAAGCTTGTCGTCGGGAAGGTCTTCCACTCTCGGGATAGTGCCGTTCTCGTGATATTCGTTGATAAATCCTATGAGAACGTTTGCGTATTCGAGAATCTTGTCCTCGAATTTATCAACTGCAGGCTCGTACTTGTCACCAAGCTCATCGTAGTACCACTTACCTGCATCGTCTGCAAGAACCGCCGTGGTGTAGATGATGGTGTAAAGCTCGTCTGCGGTAGGAACTGTGTAACCGCTTGATACGTTCTCATCGAAGCTTCCGTCTGCCATCTTGTTAAGGAGAATCTTTGGTGACAGGAAGTCAACGAGAGCTACGGTGTAAGGATTATCCTTGTAGTAGTGCTTGTCATCAATCTTTTCGTTGAGAATTCTTCTGAATTCATCATAGAGAGGATTCACAAGCTCAACAATTGGATTAACTTTAACGGTTACAAAGGTGTCAACGTAGTAGGTTCCCTTGTTATCGGCAGGGTCAGCCTCAAAGCTATCGTGAGCATTTTTCAGCTGAGCGAGGTAAGGAGTCAGCGACTTGTAGTAGATGTTTTCTACAATATCGCGAATTGCCTCGTTTGAAAGCACCTTGTCGAAGGAGTCTGGAAGCTTTACCTCTTCCATAAATCCGTCGATAGTCATGCCGTTGTACTTGTTGTACATTGCCATGGCAATAAGAGAGGTGAAGTTATCGTGAACGGTAAACTGCTCTTCCTCTCGAAGCTGCTTTGCAAAGAGGTCGATGGTGTCCTTGTACCATACGTCAACAACCATTTCAACAAGCTGTTCTTTTCTTGTGCTGTCGGGATGGAGAGGATCGTTGATGTAGTCAACTATTGTTCCTACAACGTCCTCGAGAAGTGCGGAGTTTGTGGAAAGGTCGTGAACTACGATGCTGATTGCTTCATCCAGCTGATCGAAGTGGTCTCCGTCGAAGAGGATTGAAAGCACCTTGTCAATAGTAGCATCCTTGTTTTCGGGTGCCGTCATCGTTGCAACGAGCTTGTCTACAGCCTTGTCAAAGTCGTCTCCATCAACGTTCGGGTCCTTCTTTGAAAGAATTTTTTTAGCCGCTGCATCCAATATGTCGGGATCCCCAACGAGAGTGTTAAGGAAGTCAGAGTTATTAACAGCGCTGGTAACAATGCTTTCAAGGTAAGTGGAGTTTGCGGGATTAGTTACCAGTGTAACAACTGTGCTAAGGAAGGTGGACGATGGGTTGTTAACTGCATTTGTAACAACGTTTTCAAGATAAGTGGAATTTGCGGGATTAGTTACCAGTGTAACAACTGTGCTAAGGAAGGTGGA
The DNA here is from genome assembly GCA_045594565.1 of Eubacteriales bacterium. GTDB lineage: Bacteria > Bacillota > Clostridia > Oscillospirales > SIG627 > RGIG6353. Next base: position 53 of record JAZNYT010000050.1, on the reverse strand, counting down.
CGATGGGTTGTTAACCGCATTTGTAACAACGCTTTCAAGATAAGCGGAGTTCG
>JAZNYT010000049.1:0-2103 GCA_045594565.1 Eubacteriales bacterium | reverse complement strand
CACTATTACTTATTACCTAACAAAAAAGCAAGGCTTTAAAAAAGCCTTGCTTTTAATCGATAGAATTTTAATCAATAGAATAAATATAATTTTCGGGGTCGACCTTTGTGCCGTCTGAAATAACCTCGAAGTGACAATGGTAGCCGAAGGAGTAGCCCGTAGAGCCGACCTCCGCTATCTCGTCGCCCTGATGAACAAGGTCTCCGATGGACACAAGAAGCTTGGAGCAGTGTGCATACACGCTTACAAGTCCGTCATCGTGGAGAATCTTTACAACGTAGCCGTAAGAGGAATTAAAGGCTGCATAGATTACCTCGCCTGATGCTGCGGCAAAAATGGGAGTGCCGACCCAGGCGGCAAGGTCAAGGCCTTCGTGATAATCCTTTCTTCCGCCGAGAACGCGCTCACCGAAGTGGTCGGAAACTCTTGCTCCGGGAACGGGGTTTATCATATATTTACCGCCGTTTTCTTCGTCGGTCATTCTTTCGGGAAGCTTCTTTGTACCAACCTTAACAACACTCTCGCGAGGCTCTCTTATAAAGGTCTGTGAAATAAGCTCACGGCTTTCCTCGACACCGTCTACGTACTTTATTCTGTAGGTGTTATTGGCAAGTCCGTTTCTGCCTGTGGTCTTGACAAGCTCTTGATTTTCATAAAGACTATCGTCGGATACGTAGGACGTGGTGTAAGCAACGCTTTCTCTCACGGTCTTTTCGTAGTATACCGCAAATTCAAGCTCAACCGCACTGTTTTTCTCTTCGCTTGAGGCTACCGCTTCCGCTATCTTCTCTTCTATTTCCGATGCTTCGGCATCGATGGTAAGAGTAGTGCGGTCGCTACCCGACGAAAGGAGTGCTCTTGTATATACAGGCTCTTCCTCTGGCTGCTCCGCTTTTACGGGAGTGAGCATCAAAAGAAGACTTTCCTTATCAATGATATCCGCGGCAGAATATTCCTGATATTTGATTTCTACCTTGTTGGATATGTTTTCTTCCTCGCCCGTTTCCTTCATGTGCTCGAGACAAAGCTCTTCGAGGACAGAGGTTATGTCCGAACGCTTTTCAAGTACTGCAACAAGCTCCGAATCAACGTAAAGTCCGTAGGCTTCGGTAACGTAGCTTTCGGTATAGCAGAAAAGGATATCGCATACCGCGGGTACGTCAATGCAGTTATCATCGTTCTTTCTCACTGTCTTGAAGGAAATGGCATGAGGGAAGGAGAACGCCTTTCCGGTTATATCCGAGATTCTGGAGTTTACTCTTTCCAATGCCGTTTCCACCGTCTTGGAGGAAGCAACCTCGAACATAGTCACGCCGTCGATATCAACCTCTATAACTGTCGCCTTTTCGCCATTATTATATATATTGAAGAAAAGAACAAAAGCGAGTGCAAAAACCGCAAGCATGGGAGCCGTTTTCTTAAAGAGTGATGCGGCACGCTTCAAGGTAACCGTACTGTTATCTCCGAAGAAGTCAACCCTCTTGCCGATTCTTTCAACACTGCGTGATATGGGAGCTATTACCCTTGCAAGAAGCTCCAGCGCACGAAGCGTTTTCGTTCTTGCGGCACGTCTTACCCTCTCACAGCCCGCCTTATACCAGCCTGCAGGATGACGGAAAAATCCTTCGCCTGCATCCTCGGTATCAAGCTTTCTATTATACATTTTATTACTCTGGCATATGTATAAAGCGTTAAAGGCGGAATCAAGCTTGGAAAGCCCCGAATTCCTGAACCTCCTATAAAGAGAGGTCAAGGTCTGTCTTCTGCGCCTTACGGTGCTACCCTCGGGCACAGTGACGTTATTCTGCTTTTCTTCTGTTTCAAGACCCATCGGTAACACCCCGCTTTCTTTGACATAATGGTGAAGATCTGCTTAATTGATAATTGAAAGTTGAAAATTGAAAATTAAGGTAACTTTTGCTAGGGCAAAACTATCTATAAATATTATAGAAAAATTCCGAAGGAATGTGCGGTTTCAGCACATCGGTAAGTTGAAAGTTTCAGCACATCGGTAAGTGATGTGTCAGCACATCGGTAAGCCCATGGTATAATAAAGCCGAAAGGCGGTGCTAAAAAATGCCATGGAAGGTAACCGATAAAATG
>JAZNYT010000048.1:0-11768 GCA_045594565.1 Eubacteriales bacterium | reverse complement strand
CAAGCCATACCATTTCCATTTGGTCTCTTCCGTTTTGTCCCTTACTTAACATATTTTTACCTCACATTTTTTCTACCTCTATTATACCATATTTAACACAAAAAAGCCACTCTTTCGAGTGACCTTTTTCGACAGACTGAGATTGGGTAAAATTTTACCCAATCTTATTTTTTACTAGGAAATTGCATGGCAATTTGCATGTAACAAATAAAGTCTACCTATAAAAATCGTGAGCGTTAGCGAACATCGGTTGCCGAAGGCGACTTTTTTATTATATCTATCGCTTCAAGATAACCTTCAAATCCCTTGCCCTTTACCGTTGCTATAGCGGCAAGTTTGACGTAAGAGATTTTTCTGAAATCCTCTCTTGTGTCGGGGTCGGAGATGTGTACCTCGACAGTTGGAATCCCCACCGCCTTCAAGGCATCGAGTATTGCAACGCTTGTGTGAGTATATGCGGCGGGATTTATAACGATTCCGTCAAAAACGCCGTAAGCCCTTTGAATGGCATCAACAATTTCACCCTCGTGATTTGACTGATAGAATTCCACGTCGATACCATCGGTATCGGCTTTTTCTTTTATTAAATTCAAGAGGTCCTCGTATGTTTTCTTGCCGTAAATATCAGGCTCTCTTATGCCCAGCATATTGATGTTAGGACCGTTAATTACAAGAATTTTCACAAAAATCACTCCATATCTTTCGAGCAGTCACTTCTGCCTCTTTTTCAACCGATATAACGTCGTCGCAAAAACGCTTATACATGGGAAGTCTTTCCTTGTACATTTTCTCAAGGTCAGCACCCTGTGAGAGAGGTCTTCCGTCTCTTGAAAGGGTGGCGACGTCTCTTTCAAGATGATATATCTTCGAGGTGCGCTTTAAGGGGAGAAAATTTGCCTCCGTCTTTACGGCGCCACCGCCCGTTACGATTATTCTGCCAAATCCCTCCGAGGCTTTTTTCACCGCCTCTCTTTCAAGCTCTCTGAAAAACGGCTCTCCGCCCTTTTCAAATATTTCGGGAATGGAAATTCCGACAGTCTTTACTATTTCCTCGTCGGTGTCGATAACCTCTTTTCCGGATAACTCCGAAAGAGCCTTGCCAACTGTGCTCTTTCCCACACCCGGCATTCCTACAAGCACCAGATTTCTTCTTTCCTTTGCTACGATTTTCATTATACGAATTATTTCCTTTTCGTCAAGCTTTTCGCCTTTGAAAAACTCCTCGGCAAAAAGTGCTTGGGAAACAAGCATTGAAAGTCCGTTAGATGAGGGAATTCCAAGCTCCTCTGCCTGAATGAGCAGATTTGTACGGAAAGGATTGTAAATGAGGTCAAGTACCCCACGGCACTTTTTGAAAGGGGAGAGGTCGATGGGACTTGCATCCGAATTTGGGTACATTCCCACAGGTGTGGCATTTACTATAACCTCCGCATCGAAGTGTCGATGCAGATTTTCGTAGTTGTTTTTGCCTGTTCTCGATACAGTTATAACCTCTTTAGCCCCTGCCTTTTTAAGTGCGTAACCGACTGCAAGAGAAGCACCTCCCGAACCGAGAATGATGACCTTCTTGCCCGAAAGACCGATTCCTGCATTCCTTGCCATAAAAAGAAATCCGTCAACGTCGGTATTGTGCCCGACAAGACGTCCTGCCTTGTCGGTGACGACCGTATTCACACACCCCACACCTTCGGCTTCGGGAGTGAGCAGGTCGCAGTATTTCATTACGTCTTTTTTATAGGGAATAGTAACGTTCAGTCCGCCGAAAACGTTACTTTTGAGAAATGTCTCAAGCTCATCGGGTGAAAGCTCCTTTAACGAGTAACTCTCACACCCCATTTCGCGGTGTATCATTTTAGAAAAGCTATGAGACAGATGCTCTCCGATAAGACCAAAAAAGATACCTTTCATACTACGGGATAGTTGCCGAGGAAGGTGAAGCTGCTGCATTCACGCTCAAGCTCCTCTAGCATCGGAAGGACACCGCTATCACGTACCGATGCATCAAGCTCAATGTAGAAAATAAATTCGAAGTTTCTTCCCGTGACGGGACAGCTTTCAAGCTTCAACATATTCACACCGTGAGATGCAAACATCTGGAGAATATCGCCGAGAGCGCCGGGCTTGTTGGGACAGTCGAGGATTATGCTTATGCGGTTTGCACCTGCATAAACTGATAGCTCCTTTGTAATAAGAATGAACTTTGTATAGTTGTTGTCGCTATCCTGTATGTCGGCAGAAATACAATCAAGTCCGTATATTTCACGGCAGTCGTGAGATGAGATAGCCGCAATGCTTCCATCGGATTCTGCCACCGCTTTTGCCGCCATTGCAGTATTGGCACAGGGGGTTATCTTAATACTTGAGGGGAGGGAGGCAAGATATTTCGAGCATTGTCCGATAGCCTGCTCGTGAGAGAGTATCTCCTTTATGTCCGAAAGCTTGGTATCGGGCTTTGAGAGAAGCTCGTGGCGAATATTGAGAGAGGTGGAACGAACAATGTGAAAGCTTTTCTTCTGTAAAAGCTCGTAAACCTTTCTCACCGAGCCGTGAGTGTTATTCTCAATAGGGAGAACGCCAAAGTCGCAAAGACCTGATTCAACTGCATCAAATACCGCTTCAAAGGTCTTGACGTACATTATGTCGCCTCTCGGTAAAAGCTTGTCTGCGGCTATTTGTGAGTTAGCGCCTTCAACTCCCTGACAGGCAACCCTTCCCGTCTTAGGAAATACCTTGTCTGCAGAGAGAAGCGCTTTCTCAATTTTTTTCTTTATCTCGGTATTGCCGCTCATTATCTCACGCTGTGAAGCCTTCGAAAGCTCCATGAGCTTTAAGAAAAGCTGATAGGCGTATTCCTCATATTCTCCCGCTTTCTCCTGAACGTCCTTGAGAATCGCTCTTTCTCTCTCTTTGTTAAGTATGGGAAGTCCGTTTTCTATTTTATATTTTACAACGTCCTTTGAAATCGCCATTCTTTCAAGAAAGAGGGCGAGGATTTTATCATCTATTTTATCAATTTTATCCCGTATCTCTTTAAGATCCATATTATTCACCTTCATTTATTATATCAAGTATAACAAGGGCAACCACAGCCTCCACAACAGGCACGGCTCTGGGCACGATACAAGGGTCGTGACGGCCTTTTATAACGAGAGCTGTGTTTTCCATCTTGGAAAGGCTGACAGTTTTCTGCTCCTTTGAAATCGAGGGAGTGGGCTTGAAAGCGGCTCTGACTCTCAAAGGCTCGCCGTTTGTTATACCACCCAGAATACCTCCTGCATTGTTGGAAGCAGTTCTTATTTTTCCATCCCTTATCTCGAAAGGGTCATTGTTTTCGGAGCCTTTGATTTTTGAAGCCTCAAAGCCGAGTCCAAATTCCACACCCTTTACCGCGGGTATTCCGAATAAAGCGACCGCAACTCTGTTTTCTACTCCGTCAAACATAGGGGAACCGAGTCCTGCGGGAAGTCCTGTGGCAATACATTCAACGATACCGCCAACAGAGTCTCCCTCGCCTGATGCAAGCGCTATATCCGCTTTCATCAATTCTCCCTTTTTTTCATCTATTACGGGAATCTCTTTTTTTGCAATTTCTTCGAATAAATCCTTTGTGGGATATTCGGGGAAGGGTAGGTCTGCGATTGTGTGTATCTCGCTTACGTGAGCACCAACGTATATACCGCGCCTTTCGAGTATCTGCTTAGCAATTCCTCCCGCTACACACAGGGGCGCCGTAAGTCTTCCCGAAAAATGACCTCCGCCTCGCATATCTGCTTTTCCACCCCATTTAAGAAAGGCGGTGTAGTCGGCGTGCCCGGGACGTGGCTTGTCGAGAATTTCATTGTAATCCCCCGAACGCTTATCGCCGTTTTCTATTATAGCGGTAAGAGGCGTACCACAGGTCTCTCCGTCAACAAGTCCCGATAAGAATCTCGGAACGTCGGCTTCGGCACGCTTTGTGGAAAAAGCATTCTTTCCTCCGCGACGCCTTTCCATAAATTCCTGAAGCCTGTCAAGGTCGATTTTCTCACCTGCAGGGAGCCCGTCTACAACCACCCCTATAGCTTCTCCGTGAGACTGACCAAACACAGAAACCTTTATGTTTTTTCCAAATTCAGATGACATAGTATTTGCCTCCAATCTTTTCAAAATCCTCAAAGAAGGACGGATAGGATTTATTTACCGCCTCGGCGCCCTTGATTATAACGTCTTTTCTTGAAAGACTTCCCGCAATAGCCGCCGCCATTACTATCCTGTGGTCGTTGAAGCTATCTGCCTCACCGCCGATAAGTCCTACTCCGTCTACCTCAATACCATCCTCAAGCTCTCTTGCAATACCTCCAAGTGAGTTTATAAGACATGCTACAGAGTGAAGTCTGTCGCTTTCCTTTATTCTAAGACGTGCGCCTCCCGTAAACCTTGTTGTTCCCTGTGCAAAGGATGCAAGCACCGCGAGGGCAGGGAGCATATCGGGGATTTCACTTATATCAACGTCTGCTCCCAGAAGATTAGATTCCTTGACGGTGATATTACTGTCAAGAGCAACGTTACCGCCGAATTTCTTTGTGATATCCGTAATTTTCTTATCTCCTTGTGGGGAGTCAACGTCAAGTCCCGTAAGGGTAACGCTGTTTTTTACGGCACCCGCAACAAGGAAGAATGCAGAATTGGACCAGTCGCCGTCAACCGTCAGAATTTCGGGCGATATGTATTTTTGATTTCCTTTTACGAAATATCCTTCGTTAGTTTTCTCTATTTTAACACCAAATTTTTCAAGCGCTTTTAAAGTTATATCAACGTACGCCGAGGATTCGAGTGGTGTTGTCAGTACTATTTCACTATCTCCTTCAAGAAGAGGAAGAGCAAACATAAGTCCTGTTACGTATTGGGAACTCACGTTACCGGGCAGAGTAAACTTACCGCTACAAAGCCTTCCTTCTTTTGTAAAAGGTAGCCTTTCACCGGAAAATACTACACCGTTTTGCTGAAGGGCGTCGATAAGCTCCTTAATAGGTCTTGAAGGAAGTCTTCCTTTCCCGGTAAACGTAACCTTTTCTGAAACCGCTGACGCTACAGGCAGAAGAAAGCGAAGGGTCGAGCCACTTTCGTTTGCGTCTATAACACATTCCTTCTTGAAAGGTGAAGGAATGACTGTTACCGAGTCTACGTCTTTCTTTATTGCCACTCCCATATTTTTAAGGCAGTCAAGGGTAGCATCTATATCCTGCGAGCTTGATTTTATTTCTATTCTTGTATTACGATCGGCAAGCGCCGCACAGATAAAAAGTCTGTGCGCATCCGACTTTGACGGAATTGCGGAAACCGTCCCCGAAAGCACGGAGGGGGTAATTTTGATATTCATATTAAAGAGCTTCCTTTTTCAAAAAATTCCTGAACACTATCAAGCGATACCTCTTCTGTGAAGCAGTTTCCAATGTCACGTATCTTTATGAAGCTTATAGAGCTGCCACTTCTTTTTTTATCGAATATGCTCTCTTTTGCTAGCTCTGTTGCTGAAAACTCACTGTAAAGAGGGAGCGAGTACCTGTCCAGAAGAGAGATTATTCTGTCGGCACAGCTTTTTTTGAGAAGCCCATCCTTTGCACAGGCTCTTGCGACTATTGCAAGGCCCGTACCCACTGCATGACCGTGAGGCGTTTTATAACGAGAGAGCTTTTCGATAGCGTGGGCAGGGGTGTGTCCCAAATTTAAAAGCTTTCTTACTCCCGTCTCGAATTCATCCTCTGAAACTATTTTGCCCTTGTATTGAACACATCTTGAAATAATATATTCATCGTCTGAATCTCCTTTTTCAAGACTCTCAAAAAGCTCGACGTCCCCCAGTATTGCGGTTTTTATAACCTCCGCCATACCGTCGGAATATATTCCTTTTTCAAGTGTTTTTAAAGTGTCTGTGTCTGCAATAACCATTTTGGGCTGTATAAATACGCCTGCTAGATTTTTTCCTGCCTTTAGATCAACGGCGGTTTTTCCACCCACCGACGAATCTACACACGACAAAAGCGTCGTTGGTATCTGGATGTAAGAGATACCTCTCATATATACTCCTGCGGCAAAGCCTGTCATATCTCCTACCACTCCGCCACCAAGTGCTATGGCAGTGTCTTTTCTCGTCATTCCGTTTTCTGCAAAGAATTCAAGAATTAACGAAAGAGTTTCGAGATTTTTCGATTCCTCCCCTGCAGGAAAAACGTAGGATATAATATTATACCCCGATTCTTCAAGGGATGATTTTAACGTGTCAAGGTATAGAGGTGCTACGTTAGAATCCGTTACTACCGCGATTTTTCCCTTTACTCCTGTGTCCTTCAGTATACTTCCCACGTTTCCGAGAAGTCCTTTACCAACCTTGACCTCGTAGTCTTTCGAAGCCTCTATTTTTATCGTCTGCATCAGTTTCCACCTGCCTGTATTTTACACTCGCGTCCTTCTTTTAAAAGGCGTTTTAAAGTAATGCTGTCACCCTTTTCCAGAGCATCTTTATATTCGTTTAGATTCGCTATAAGAATATCCAGTTCCTTCGTGAGATAATCGCGGTCGCACAAAAATAGTTCTGTCCACATATTCTCGTCAAGATATGCAACTCTCGTCATATCTCTGAAGGAGCCTGCGGAAAATCCTCTTTGTCTTTGTGCCTCGGGTGATTTTATATAAGCGCTCGAAACGATGTGTGCAAGCTGTGAGGTATAAGCAATTATCCTGTCATGCTCATCTGCGTTTGAATAAACCACTCTGCCGAATCCTGCATCATAAAAGAGCCTTGAAAGCATTTCAAGTGTCTCGGGAAGAGTTTCACTGTCGGGAGTCAGTATCATTGAAGCTCCTGTAAAAAGGTCGGGAGAGGAATTCTTGAAGCCGCCTCTTTCTTTGCCCGCCATAGGATGCCCTCCTATATAGGCAAAGCCGTGGGTGTCAGCTGTTTTTCTCATCTCTTCTGAAACACTTCTCTTTACGCCGCAGAAATCCACTACTACGGCAGAGGATGATATGCTCTCCGCGTGTGCTTCAAGCCAGTCTGTTGCAACCTTCGGTGTAAGTGCCAAGAATATTATATCGCATACCGTAAGACTATTACCTGTCAACTCATCGTCGATAGCTCCCGAAAGCTTTGCCAAAAGCAGCGTTTCTGAATTTATATCGCATCCGAAAACAGTATGTCCTGTTTTCGTTTTTATGCTTTTTGCCATTGACCCTCCTATAAGGCCGAGTCCTGCTATTCCTATATTCATATCAGTCCTCCATAGTCTTGATGAAACCGTGAAGAGCGAAAAGCTTTTTGCTTGTCTTTTCGAAAGCCTCGAGTCCCAGAGATTGAGGACCGTCACAGAGAGCGTGAGCGGGGTCGTTGTGCACTTCAAGCATAATTCCGTCAGCACCTCCCGCAACTGCCGCCATAGCAAGAGGAGGCACGAGTGCGGATTTTCCTGTGGCGTGGCTTGGGTCGATGATTACAGGGAAGTGGGAGAGCTTCTTCAACACCGGAATGGCACCGATATCAAGAGTGTTTCTCGTATAGCTTTCGAAGGTTCTGATGCCTCTTTCACAAAGAATAACGTTTTCGTTTCCGGATGCCATAACGTATTCGGCACTCATAAGCCACTCCTCGTAGGTCGCGGACATACCTCTTTTTATCATTACAGGCTTATTCTGACGGCCAAGCTCACGAAGTAGATTGAAGTTCTGCATATTTCTGGTTCCCACCTGTATGATATCCACGTCTTCAAACAAAGGAAGCTGAGATATCTCCATGATTTCTGTAATGATAGGAAGTCCCGCCTCTTTGCCTGCTATTTTGAGAAGGTCAAGTCCTTCCTTTCCGAGTCCTTGGAAGGAGTAAGGAGAAGTTCTGGGTTTAAAGGCACCACCACGGAGAATTGTTGCGCCCGATGCTTTAACACTTTTTGCAATAGTCACCATCTGTTCTTCACTTTCAACAGAACAAGGACCTGCCATTACAGTAAGTGTGCCTCCACCTATCCTGGTATCCTTAACCTTTATAACAGTATCTTCCTCGTGAAATTTTCTGTTGGCATTTTTGTAAGGCTCTTGAACTCTCTTTACCGTTTCCACAATATCAATTGCTGAAATAAGGTCGATATCAATCTTTGAGGTATCTCCTACGAGTCCGAGAATTATATGTGAGTCGCCGACACTTTCGTGAACGGTTAAATTTTTCTTTTCAAGCCACTCCTTGAGATGAGAGAGTTGTTGTGGATTTGGGTTTTTCTTTAGTACAACTATCATAATGCTAACCTTTCAAAAAAATAACCCGAAGCCGTAAGGCTTCGGGCGGAATTAACGAGATTAAAATTTTCGTTAAAGAGCACGACCAAAAAGCCTTACCTTGTATTCAAGGTAAAGTAAAAATAAAATCGATAGTCAATTGCTCTTAAAATATTCTTCATAAAATTTTTACTCCAAAAAATCTTTATGGTCATTCTAGCACAATGAAAATTAAAAATCAATAGTTTTTTTGAAAAAAGTTAATTGATTTTTATTTTTTTTATGGTATAATATCATTACAAAACAAGGAATTGAAATTGGAGAAGATATGGCAAGACAAACCATAATCACAGAAAAAAATGAAATAAAGCTTTACCTGCTCTACCTATTCCGCCTTTTTGAAAGGCTTGGTCAAGAGGTAGACTTCGATACTCTCAGCGAGGTCGTTATGTGGGAGGGTACGGTCAATCACTTTGATTTTGCAGAGTGCTTTGCCGAGCTTGTGGACACAGGCTCTGTTTCTCCTTATAAAAACGACAAAGGCGCGGAATGCTATATAATAAGCGAAAAAGGTACAATTATTATAGATAATATGGCGGACGTACTCCTTGCCGACGTAAGAGAGAATACGATGAGAGCACTTATGCGCTATATTTCGTATAAGAAGGACGGCTCTGTTTATACTAATGAAATTGTTGAAGAGGGAAGCGGATGGCGTATAAAGTGCGCTCTGCATTCGGGCAAAAAGGACATAATATCGTTTACTGTTTATTCTGACAACAGGCAGTATCTTGAAAAGATAAGCATCAACTTTACCGAGCGTGCCGAAAAGATAATAAACAGTATAGTCGGAATTGCTACAGGGGACGTCAACTTTCTTGTTTGATAACAAGGGCAAAGCACTTGGCGGCAAGCCTTGCCGCTTTTTCGGATTCCTCAAAGGTGTTTGCACAGGTACCTACCTCAAGAAGCAGACTCCCTTTGGTTATGTCAAGATTGTATTTGGCACTTCTTAAATATATAGGACGCGATAGCGATGGATAATTTTCGTCCATCGCTTTTTTATATTTCAAAGCAAGGCCAAGATTATTCTCCCACCCATCAAAGCTTATACCGTTTACAAGCATAACCTGTGCTGTGTCCTCTATTTTACTTGCGAGGGTCTTTGTTTTGTCGCCGTTTGCTCCTTCAAGAGAATCCCTGTGAATATCTATTATGTATTTTATCGTCGGATATTTTTCAAGATATTCCTTTATCCTTTCTCTTGAATTGGAATAAGCGTTGTTGTAATCGTCCTTGTCGTTAAGAGTACGGCATTGAACGGCACCCACCCCTTCCTCCGAAAGCACTTCACAAAAAGCCTCGCCTATGGCTACCATATTTATAGACTTATCATCAGATCTTGTGTCACTTGACTTGTCGTAGTGTCCGTAATGTCCTTTTTCATCGGCTGTCGAAAAGGATATGGAGGCATCAGCATAGCACTCAGTGGCGTGGGTGTGTATCACGAGCACCAACGGCACGTCTTTTTTGTAGACGTATGGGAGCGGTGAGGACAGAAGCTCTTCTTCGTCTATCTCTTTACTTGTGGAATTGAGTACGTTATAATCCTTCGAGAGGTCTTTTGCAATTATCGCAAAGCCTTTTTCTTCCGACGGTTCGAGTTTTATTTCGGCTGTGGCGCAATTGCTCACTTCTTCTTTGAAAATGTGACTTTCTTCGTTTATATACTTCGGAGGGTTTTTTTCGCTTCCCAAAACTCCCACACCTGATACAAGCACCATAAGAACGAAAAGGGGCAGCGACAGATAAAAGCATATAAACCCCTTCGCTTTTTTTATTTGCTCTTTCATTTTTCCTCCTAGTTTGCTATAGATATCATTTCCTCGTAAGAAAGCTTTTCGTGGAATGTCATATTTACGGAATATCCTATGACCTTTGACATATATGAAATGATTTTGTCGGTATCCTTCGGCGTTACGAAAAAGTCCGACTCCTCCATATTGTCTGAGAGCATGTCTGCCCCGCCGTAGTATTTTTCGAGAATATTTGCCGTGAGAGTCAGTGCATCTACAACGGTAGGTATCCCTATTGATATAACGGGAACACCGAGAGTCTTCTTGTTGAGCGCCGATCTTCTGTTTCCTATACCTGAACCCGGCGCGATGCCTGTATCTGTAAGCTGAATTGCGGTCCCCAGTCTCGAAACGTCTCTTGCTGCAAGCGAGTCCACCGCAATGATGAGTGAAGGGGATATCTTTTTTGCGACACTTTTTATTATCTCACTAGTCTCTATTCCTGTCTGACTCAGCACTCCGGGAGAAAGTGCCGCGACGTCGTAGAAACCGAGACTCTCAAAAAGGTCGGGAGAATTGTCCTTGAGATGCCTTGTTACAATTATATGAGATACACATTTTGGACCTATAGCATCTGCAGTGATTGTTATATTTCCAAGTCCCGCTACAAGCACAGGCCCTGCTCCAAGGTCATTTCCTGCAAGCTCCCGAAGAAGCTTTGATACGGCGTTTGATGCAAAGTAGATATTTTCTATGCCTCCTTCCCAAAGCTTTCCCGTGTGCAAGGTGAGATATTTACCAATCGGCTTTCCCGTTTCCTTTTCGCCTTTTTCATTGAGTATTTCTATACGGGTCATTTTGTAGCTCTCTGTTATTTCTTCGCGGAAAATAACACCGTCAACCGGAGAATTCTTGTTTTTGTAAGCAAGCTCGTGAGCTTCCATTGCAAGATCTGTTCTGCTTTGATACATATTTCTTACCTACTTCATAAATAATTATAGCTTTTGTAAAAAACAAAAAACGTCGAAAAAAATAATTTTTCAAAAAAATCAAAAAAATTCTAAAATAGTACTTGCATTATTGAAAGTTTCGTGATATTATTAGTACTTGAATAGGACAGTATGCAATTGGGATTACTCCCGTTGCCAAATTAAGGAGGTGTATTCGATGCCGAATATCAAGTCAGCGAAGAAGCGTGTTCTTGTTACTGAAAAGAAAACTCTTCAGAATCAGATGTACGTTTCCGCAATGAAGACAGCTATCAAGAAGTATGAAAAGGCTCTTGAGGCAGGAGATAAGGAAGCTGCTATCGCACTTTACAAGGATGCAGTTAAGATGATTGACGTTGCAGTAGCAAAGGGACATATGCACAAGAACACTGCTGCAAGAAGAAAGAGTCTCTTCACAAGAAAGCTCAATTCATTCAACGCGTAAGTCTTATTTACACAATTCCGCCGTGTTCATCACGGCGGTTTTTGTTTCCTCTTTTATTCTGTGGAGCAGTGATAAAATATATGTATTTTTGCTCCAAAAAATAATTTTAAATTTTTTCTGATTTTTTTGAAAAAAGTGTTGACAAATGTAACACCTTGTGCTATACTAGCAAAGCTGTCGCGAGGAGCGGGAGCGAGATGGACATTGAAAATTAAACAACGAGACATGTACGAAGTAAGGTAAAACAAGCTAAGTGAAAGGTCTCGGAAATTCCTAGAGAAAACAAACCAGAAACAA
>JAZNYT010000047.1:0-5612 GCA_045594565.1 Eubacteriales bacterium | reverse complement strand
ACATCAATTCCTATTGCTTTTCTCCTCTTGATTAACTATAATTTATATATAGCATCGTTTTTTCGTTTTGGCTTACCTGCACTTACCACTGGCTTACCTATCTGCTGAAACAAATTACTTACCTATGTGCTGATTTTACAGGAATTTAACCTGAATTTTCCACTTTCCATTTTCCATTTTCAATTGTTTATGATTGCTCATTCATAAACGCGTGGGTATTATACCAAAAAACGAAAAATAAAGCAAATTTGCGCATCTTCGTTTTTCGTGGCTTTTCGGCAAAAAGTTTTAAGATTTTTTGAAGATTCTTTAAACGTTTTACGTTTTTTCGTAATCTATTTGTATAATGTGCTTAAAAACGCTAATTTAACACTCTTGTTTTTAAGCATCTTGCTAAAATTTTTCGCACCCCCTTTCTCAATTTCGTTGTAACCTTTCTCTTTTTTGGGTAAACCAAGAGGCTTTTTTGGCAAGAAAGCACTATATCTTGTGTTTTCGGGAGTGCCATTTCCTACGGAAAATCGTAACAGAATTGCTGCGTAAAGCCAAATTCCCCGCTCTGAAAAGTTGTCATATATATGTCATTGTATGGCAGACGATGTCAGTATATAATGGGATTATGAAGAGTGCACGCTTCAAAAAAATAAATAAAAACAAAGAAAAAGAAAGGAAAAAATATGACAGAAGAAAATTACACAAACCCTATAGTTATCATCGACCTTAACGGAGGTACCTCAGACGAGCTTGAACAGTTCTACGGCACAGCTATTGGGGCACAGTTCGAAATACCGGACATTTATCCCGAAAAGGTAGGCTGTTATTTCATTGGTTGGCTTTGCGGTGCAACTACCTACTACCCGGGAGACTCAATTGAAATTTATGGAGACATAACTCTCGTGGCACAATGGTGTCAAAGAGACTCTTTCACCGTTTCATTTGACCTCAACGGAGGAGAAGGCAGCTTTCCTTCGTACACTGCGTATTGTGGAGATGAATTAACACTTCCTACTGCTATTCCTACAAGAGAAGATGCCACATTTGCATTTTGGCGCAATGAATATAACGGAAACTTATACTTCCCGGGAGACAATATCGTAGACTCATGTGAGTCCTCTCAAACTCTCGTGTTCACTGCAATGTGGGAGGTAACCTTAAGCTTTGATGCCAACGGAAGCGAGGAGGGAGAATTTCCTCCGCTTGTAGCTATCGAAAACTTTGGTATGGTGCAAATTCCGAATGAACGGCCTTACAAATTCGGACACAACTTCCTCCATTGGCAAAATTCAAAGGGGGACGTCGTTTATCCGGGTGATTGGTATGGGCTTTCAAACGGCTCCGAAACACTTACCGCCGTATACGATGAATTTCCTAAATACACCGTAGAATTTAATTTAAACGGAGGCACAGGAGATTTTCCTCCTATCAGCCAGTACTACACCAACGGCTTGACCTTGCATCCCCATTCTCCTGAAAAGTCAAGAAGTAACTTCTTGTACTGGACGGATATAGACGAAAGAACCTTCTATCCGGGAGAGGAGTATTATTATAATCCCGATTATGTAGACTGGACACCTAAAACTTTTACACTTACAGCTGTTTGGGAGACATTTGACTACGCTATATATTATGAAGGTCTTCAACCTGACTTTGTAAATATCGGTGAAAGCTACGTTATTACCTCATCTATTCCCACAAAAGAGGGGCACGACTTCCTTTATTGGAAAAACGGAGAGGATACTTACGTTGCAGGCGACCTAATTACCCCCACCGCTGATATGCACTTTGAAGCCGTATGGCAGATACGTCACTATGATATTATCTTTGACACAAACGGAGGAGAAGGTACGTTCCCTGTTATTGATAAGGTTTACGACGAGGACGTTACTATTCCGGCTGAAATTCCTGAAAAAGAAGGATATACGTTCAGCCATTGGGAGAGTGATAAGGGAGCTATATATTATCCTTTTGACGTATATTCTGAAAATGCAGGGGTAACACTTCACGCTGTATGGGAATATACTCTTACCTTTGACCTTGACGGAGGAACAGGCGACCTTGCCCCCATTACCAAAAAAGAGGGCGAATATACTGTGCTTACCGAAATCCCCCAAAAGGAGGGATACCACTTTGACGGCTTCGAAAACAAAAACGGTGAGCTTTATTCCAGATACACCTTTGAAAAGGGAGAGGATACTTTGACAGCAAAATGGAAGGAAAAGACCTACACCGTAAGCTATAACCTTGAAGACGGCGAAGGAGATTTCCCTGCACAGACAAAGATGTACTTCTCACCCCTTACACTTCACACAGCCACTCCAACAAGAGAAGGGCATACCTTTATTGCTTGGCAGGAAGAAGAAAACCTGTTCAGATATCCCGAGGAGGAGTATACAGAAAACAGAGATATTACCCTTCACGCTATATGGCAGAACGACAACGAAACACTTATCCTTTACGACCTAAGCGATGGCGAAGGCTTCTTCCCTATGCAAACCAAAGAGAAAAGCGGGGGTATTACCCTTCATGCAGAAGTCCCTACAAGAGAAGGCTATGCCTTTGCGCACTGGACAGATGCAGAGGGCAACGAGTATAACCCGAGTGACGAATACGGCGGAGAAAGCACTCTCTTTCTTACTGCCGTGTGGAAGGAGATTTTTACCATAACTTTCCTTGATGGCGACGGAAACGTAATCGCTACACAGGAGAAGCTGGAGGGCGAAAGCGTTTTAATAAGACAGGAAGCTCCTACAATATCCAATCACCTATTTTCCTATTGGGTAACCGAGGAGGACAACAAAATTGTCATAGACGGCAGAGAATACAGTGAAGACAGAAATATAACACTTCTTCCTGTATATCTTAAAATATTTTATATGGTGTTCTGGAACGGAGATAAAATCTTTACGGTAGAGGACAAGCTTGAGGACGTTACCTTTTACGTTCCCGAGGACGTACCCGAAAAGGATGGCTATGACTTTGTATGCTGGAAAAAGAGATCCTCAAACGAATACTTCGCACCGGGTGACGCTTATCGTATTAATGAGGACATGAGCTTTGATGCCGTATTCGTTGAGAACACAAAAAAGATGATAGTATACGACCTTGACGGAGGTGAGGGAAACTTCCCCGACCAGATCGCAAACAAGGAGGACTCTATCACTATCCACGAGGGAGAGCCTGTAAAAGAGGGCTATGAGTTTATAGGGTGGTGTGACAAGAGCGAAGCATTAGAGAGCGCTTCTTCAACTTATTCACTTGCAAGAAACGCTTCATATCCGTATAACGTTTATGCGCCGGGATACGTACATATCGACGGGAAGATATTAAACCTTAAGGCTTTGTGGAATGCTTCTACACTTATGATAATAAATAAGCCGGAAAATAACGCTATAAATCTTGAGGATTTGTCCTATCAGCTTTCCGTTTCTGTGCCTGATTTGTACAAAAGCCTCCCAGTAACTTGGTCATCAAGTAATGCATCTGTCGCTGTTATAGAAAGTAATGGTATGATAACCACAAAAAAAGTTGGAGCCACTACCATTACAGCATCTATTACTACTCCCGGTGGAGACACATATACAGACTCTTTTGAATTGACTATAGACTATATGTTCAAAAACAGTTCGTTGATAGACGACGTAGAAGTAAGACGAAAAGCACTAAAGAGAATGGCGATATATTACAAGAGAGACGCTCTCAGAAGCTGGATAGACGGTGGTAACACTTGCATCTTTGCTTTTGAGGGATTGGGAGAAGGATATGGTGAATATAGTTCATTAAGTGAAAGCACCAAAGAAGCTCCTCCTTATGTATACCATAAAGAACCATATAAATTCCTTAACGCTATGATGGTTGTTACAAAGGGAAAAGATATTGTGTACGTTACTCGTAGGGCATCTACCTTACCTGACTGGAGACCAGAAGCCGTTGAATTAGATAGAACAACGACGCTAAAAGAAGGAGTATACGAATATAAAACGGGAAATCACCAAAACAAATACATTGCTTTAAGACCTGTTAACATTCCATGGAACTCTTGGTATCACAATGGGACAGAATTTGTTCCAGATACGGCAGATGGAATAAACCTACATGCCACATCAGGTAAGCCTTTAAGTCCCGCATCAAGTGCACACTCTCAAGGATGTCAAACTGTTTATTGGGATGATTATATTGAATTTGGCACTAGTGTTGGTTTTTTGAAAGATATTGATTATAAAAAGATAACTTTTGAAAAGGTTGGAGAATACTTTAGTAAAGTAATCGGAATATATGACGAAAATGATCCTCAAACAAACGGATCACCAGTACAAGTAAAATATATTCTCGATAGAACTTATGATTTCAAGAATATAAATACTGATTATCCAGAGGGGGTTTTCTATCCAGCATAAGACATTGAATGTATAATATAAGCAAAATATTTACCCTTGGCAAAAATGCCAAGGGTAAATATTTATTTCTTTATACTTTTTTGAAGGCTTTCTATACTCACCCAATTTTGTATATATTGCTCTTGACCATCCGTAGCATCGCTTTCAAAGAAAACTGTTTTATTGTTTTTTAGATTTTTGATATAGTACCCACTTTTCATATTTTCAAGATTGTTACTTGAAAAAGAAATTTGAGCTTTTTCTTTTGGAGCGGTATATATCAAATAGTTTCCGTCGGGGGAAAGTAAAGCGCCATCGTCCGCAAAGCTACACAATAAAGTTTGCTTGTTTGTTGTCAAATCATAAAGATAGTGTGAAGAATAATACTCTGTCACCTCAGTTCCCGTGGAATAAGTTGACTCGCACTGCAATAATAAATATCTGTTATCTAGAATCTGATAAATGCTTAAATATTTGTGCTCATCTTGGCTTGTTAAATTTAATTTTGCCATAACTTTGTTTTTAACGATATCATATAAATGATAAACGTTTTGTGAGCTTCTCACCTCTGTTAAAACTATCTTTTCACTTGCGAAAATAATCTTTTCATTATCGGCGACGTTAAAGTTTTTTTGCTTTTCTAAAAGATAAAAATTTTTTCTCTTAGGTGAAAAATTTTTAATATCAGTCAATTCTTCCGTTAAAATTATTTTTCCGTTATCTATAAATTCATATTTGCTGTTCCATTTTTTATATGCTAAATCTTTTCCGTCGTTTATATCGTTAAAAATAAAAGATACTCTGCCTATTTTATTTAAATTTTCAGAGACAAAAATTACGTGGCTTTTGAATAAAAAATCTTGAATATCTTGATTTTCTACAGCAGAGACGTCACCCAATATTCCAAAAGTTCCTTTTTGAGTCTCAAAATTCACAGCATATTTATTGTTAAATCGGTCATAAACCGAGCTTGCTTCGTCAAGAGTTGCTGCTTCGGGAGTAATAAAAGCATATTTATAAGTGTATAAATATCTGCCATATCGCTTATCTGAATAATATACAAAAGGCACGTATTCTCCCCACTCGAATTCCTCGGGAGAAACGAGATTTGGCTCGTGGTAGGGCTCTTCAGGGAAGTCCTCGGGAAAGGCTATTTCTATTGTGACTGTATTTTCATCAGGTTCGGGGAGTACAATCACGTTTTCTTCGAATGTCTCAACAGGCTCTTCCACAGGCTCT
>JAZNYT010000046.1:0-2050 GCA_045594565.1 Eubacteriales bacterium | reverse complement strand
AAGCACTCCGCGATCGCAGGAGAGGCGCTTAATCCCGAGGTTTACGAGCAGTGGAAGAAGCACACCGGGCTTGATCTTACCGAGGCATTCGGACAGACAGAGTCGACTGTTATCGTCGGTAATTTCGCCGGAATGAAGCTGCGCCCCGGATCTATGGGCAAGCCTTCCCCGCTCTACAACGTCCATTTGCTTGACCCCGACGGAAACGAGGTTGATGACGGTGAAACCGGGGAGATCTGCATCAAAGCAGAGATCGGTGAGATTCCCGGACTCTTTATCGGATATTACAACAATAAGGAAAGCACCGATGCTGCTTGGCACGACGGCTTCTACCATACGGGCGACACCGCTTGGCGCGCTGAGGATGGATATTTCCACTACGTCGGACGTACGGACGACCTCATCAAGTCCTCGGGCTATCGCATAGGACCGTTCGAGATAGAAAGCGTTATTATGGAGCTTCCCTACGTTCTTGAGTGCGGTGTTTCAGCCGCACCCGATGAGGTAAGAGGACAGGTAGTTAAGGCTAGCATCGTTCTTGTAAAAGGAACGGAGGCTACCGATACCTTAAAGAAAGAAATTCAGGACTACGTAAAATCACGTACCGCTCCTTATAAGTATCCGAGAATCGTTGTATTCAAGGACTCACTTCCCAAAACGGTAAGCGGAAAGATACAAAGGAACAAATTATAATGAAGATTTAAGATTGAAGAATTAATAATTTCGGAAAATTTTGCTTTAGCAAAATTATAATTAATTGTGAATTTGCCGATGGCAAATTATCCTTAATTATTCAATATTTAGAGGTTACAATGAACTTCAAAAGAATAACACTTCTTTCGGGGCATTACGGAAGCGGTAAGACAAATATCGCAGTAAATCTTGCATTTTCTCTCAAAAAGGAGTATGATAATGTTGTGGTTGCCGATATGGATATTGTGAACCCCTATTTCCGTACCAAAGACAGCACAGAGGATTTTGAAAAGGCGGGTATTAAGCTCATTGCTTCCCGTTTTGCAGGCTCAAACGTTGACCTGCCCTCTCTTCCTCAGGAAATGTATGCTCTCACCGACAACAAGGATACTCACGCTATCCTTGACATAGGCGGTGACGAGAGAGGTGCTTTGGTGCTTGGAAGATATGCACCCGAAATACTAAAAGAAAACGATTACGAAATGCTTTTCGTATTCAATGCAGCCCGTCCCCTCACTCCCGATGCAGATTCTGCAATCGAGGTTATGCGTGAGATTGAATGGGCGGGTAAGATACCATTTACAGGTATCATAAATAACACCAACATCGGAGAAGAAACGACAGAAGAAACCATACTCTCCTCTCTTGAAAAGGCAGAGGAGTTATCTCGCAAAACGGGACTTCCCATTGTGATGACAACGGTGCATTCGCGTCTTTTCCCCTCCCTTGAAAATAAAGTTAAAAACTTATACCCATTAAAATTACAGGCTAAAATTCTGTGAAGGAGTGTGAAAAATGGCTAAACTTACATTCAAAACCGACAACTGTAAGGGATGCGGACTTTGTGTTGACGCTTGTCCTAAAAAGGTTCTGGCTCTCTCAAAGGAAAAAATCAATAAAAAAGGTCATCACCCCGTAGAGGCGGTGAACGAGGACGCTTGTATTGGCTGCGCTTTTTGTGCTACCATGTGTCCCGACTGTATTATTAAGATTGAGAAATAGAAAGGTAGTGAAAATATGGCAGATAAAGTACTTATGAAAGGAAATGAGGCTATCGCCGAGGCGGCAATCGTTGCAGGTTGCAGACACTACTTCGGATACCCCATTACCCCTCAGACTGAAATTGCAGCATATATGGCAAAGAGAATGCCCAAAATAGGCGGGTGCTTCTTGCAGGCAGAAAGTGAAATTGCGGCCATCAACATGGTTTACGGCGTTGCTTCGACAGGCCTTCGTGTTATGACCTCATCCTCATCCCCCGGAATTTCTCTTAAGGGTGAAGGACTTTCCTACCTTGCAGGTGCAGACCTTCCCTCACTTGTAGTAAACGTTCAGAGAGGCGGCCCCGGTCTCGGTG
>JAZNYT010000045.1:0-27569 GCA_045594565.1 Eubacteriales bacterium | reverse complement strand
TGACGAAAGTGTGCATTTGATGATATAATGTCCATAGAAAATAGCTCCTTGCGATTTGTGTTTTTGTAGTTATTAACATTATATCACATTGGAGTCTATTTTCTTTTTTTATTTGTCACCCATCAATTGTATCATAACATTCTTTTCTTTTTAAGTGCCGTTATAAGCAGTGTTCCGAGAATGCCTGCCGACACAAGCTCGCCGAGGAAAACCGTAAGATATATGAGAGGGAGAGCAGTTTCCACGTGGTAAACGTAGGCGAGAACCGGTGGAACGATAAGAGTGTTTGCGATGATAGGAGGGATGGATGCAAGGTATGGGATTTTTCGCAGCTTTCTTGTGACGATTGCCGCAATAAGCGTTGCAAGGCTTCCCAAAATAACGTCAACAATCGCACAGCCTGTCAGGATGTTTGCGATAAGGCACCCTGCAAAGAGTCCGGGGATAGCCGCGGGGGTGAAAAGGGGAAGCACGGTGAGTGCTTCGGAAAACCTTAACTGTACTGCCATCTTATCAAGTCCGAAAAGCATAGCAACGTAGGTTAAAATAACGTAGAGGGCGGCAATCATGGCGCCCTCTGCAATAAAACGACTTCTTGTCTTTTTCATTTTTTTGGCTCCTTAGTTTTTATTTAAGTGAGGATGGTTACGAACTCACTGTTTTTTACGGGGTAGAGATTATTTCGATATCGGCGCCTACCGCCTTGAGCTTTCCTATAATATTCTCATATCCTCTCTGGATGTGGAAGATATCGTCGATATCGGTATGGCCCTTAACTGCAAGACCTGCGATTACCATAGCGGCACCTGCTCTCAGGTCGATAGCTCTAACACTTGCGCCGTGCATATCCTTTGGCGTTCCGTTGATAGTGGCGGTAGTGTCCGCAACCTCAATATCGGCGCCCATTCTTTTAAGCTCCTCGACGTATCTGAAACGGTTATTCCATACGCCTTCTATCATTCTGCTCTTACCTCCGGCAAGGCACATAAGCACACACATCTGAGGATTCATGTCGGTTGGGAATCCGGGATATGGCTGGGTTTTTACGTTTATGGGAGTGAGAGCTCCGCTTCGGCTGACGATTACAGAGTCGTCATCTTCCTCAATATCGGTGCCCATTTCAACAAGCTTTGCCGAAATGGATTCAAGGTGCTTTGGTATAACGTTAGAAATTTTAATTCTTCCACAGGTAGCAGATGCAAGCACCATAAACGTTCCTGCCTCTATCATATCGGGAATAATAGCATATGTAACGCCGTGAAGCTTAGGTACGCCTGTGATTTTAATAACGTCTGTACCTGCACCGCTTATTTTTGCACCGCAAGCGTTAAGAAAGTTTGCGGTATCAACTATGTGAGGCTCACGGGCTGCATTTTCAATAATTGTAACTCCGTCGGCTCTTGCCGCTGCAAGCATTACGTTGATAGTAGCGCCAACGGATACAACGTCCATAAACACAGAGTCGCCCTTAACACCATTTGCCGTCACAGCAACTATATGATTATCAGTAACAGATACAGTGGCTCCGAGTGCCTCAAAGCCCTTGATGTGCTGGTCAATGGGTCGTGTACCGAAATCACAGCCGCCGGGGCAGGCAACGGAAGAACGGCCAAATCTTGCAAGCTCGGCACCAAGTACGTAGTAGGATGCACGCATCTTTCTTACTTCTTCGTCGGGGGCAGAGCAGGCGATAACGTTTCTTGAATCTATTTTCACCGAGCTTTGAGAAAGCCTTGTTATTTTTGCTCCCATAGCTTCGAGGATATCGAGGGACCTGTTAACGTCACTTATATTCGGGAGATTTTCGATAATACATTCGTCCTCAACCATGATGTTTGCAAGCAATATGGCAACTGCTGCATTTTTCATACCTGAGATAACGATTTCTCCGCTAAGCGGTTTTCCGCCGTTTATTGCAATTTTATCCATTTTTGAAAAAATTCCTTTCGGTTCATGCCGAAATCATTCGACATTAAGAGTATAACACATAATTTTAAAAAAATAAAGTAAAATTTACATATTTTTACGAGAAACGTTTCGCTCCGCTTGTTGCGTCGTATATTTTCTTTATACCGTTTGAATAAACAAATCTGTATGACGGGGTAAGATACACCGCGTTTTTATCGTCGAAAACAGGGGCATAGATGATATCCATGCTTTCAACGGAGCTGTTTTCTGCTTCTATTTCAAAGAGAATATTGATACTGTCAAGGGCGTCGGTTGTGTAATCGGAATAGCTTTCTGCAAAGAAAAGACGTCCTGAAACATAAAGGGGCTTATCATTTTCTATTGCCGCAACAATTTCCGCTCCCTCAATTTCGTAAGTATCAACACACTGCATTGCCAGGATATAGGTGATTCCGTCGATACACACGCTCTTTTTTGCTTTAAGTGATACCTTGTACGGCTCGGAATTCATACCGTAAAAAAAGGCGTGGGTCAGATTTTTTGCCGCTTTCTCTCCCTTTTCGTCCGAGCACTTTGCCGTAAAAAGCTTTGCGTTTACATCTTCAATCGTTAAATTCTTCGGCAAATAAACGTATTCTATCACGTAATCGTGTGAAAATGACAGATTTTCCGAATCGTTGGTATATCTGTAACCGTCGGGAATAGTAAAGCTTCCGTATTCTTTTCTCATCACTCTTGAAGCTATCGCTTCCGATGACGATGCAGTAAAGTCCAGCTTTATAACCTTTGGCACATTTTTATCTCTCGGGATGACGTTTTCCTCAATTTTTAGTCCTTTTTCTTTTATAACCTTAACAGAATTTGCTATTTCTTCATCAGTAAAGGTGTTTTTTGCAGTATATAGCTCTGCAGTTTTGAAAAAGAAAAATATGTTTACCGATAAAAATACGAGTATCAGGATAAGCTTCAGTTGAAATGACTTCACTTGTCAGCCCCTCCTTTCACCTTTTCCATCCAGAGTGGTATAACTGTTTCTCCGTAGCTTCCATAATTATATACGGGAGCAAATTCTCCACCGTGTATAAGCATTTTTGATACAACCATAGGTGTCATCGACATATCGAGGTATTTGCCCTCGGATTCCGGAAGAGCTTCACTGTCGATAACGTTAAGCGATTGTATTCTTGCATAGGAAAGTCCGTTTTTCGAAAAGGTCAGAGTGATTTTTGCATTTTTTTCGTTTTCAAGAATTTCACATAGATTGAAGTGATATATAAATTCAAAGCTAAATTCCCTCGTTTTGGGTGAATAGAAGATATCGCACAAAACGGGAGTAGCATCACCGCCGGTCATTGAAGTTGGGAAACGTCCTAAAAACGTTGTGGCGGCGGTTAAATATTCATTTGCGGTAAAGCTCGTTTTTTCAGAATTGAGAAGAGATGCAACGGACAACGAAACGGAGTCTTTGTCGGTGGAAGCATATTCTATAACACCCGAGGGAGTAATTGACAGTGTTATTTTGTCTCCTACGAAAAAGAGACCGTAGGAGGGGTCGGAATAATAGCCTACGATGTTGGGGTTAATCTCGAATGCCGTCAAGATACTCGAAAGAGCCTTTTCGCTCACAAGCTCAAGATAACTGTTTTCTTCCTCGGAAAAAGCCATATCAAAGGCGTTTTGCAAGGGGGATTCGGTTATAATTGCCGTAAGAGAGGGGGCGCTTGACAGTATTTTGTATTCCTCTTCAAGCTTTTCGCTTTTTTGTGATTCTTTTGCGTTATTGTTAAAAATAAACTGTGTAAATCCTTTATTTACAGTATATGCGGCAAGATTGTTGCTGTTAAAATCATATACCAGTGAAGGGGATTCCGAATCTTCCTTGAGCTTGAAGGAATAAATACCGCCTCTGCCGTCTTTTGCCATTGCAGAAAGCTCATTGTTGGCATTGTT
Source organism: Eubacteriales bacterium (assembly GCA_045594565.1). Classification (GTDB taxonomy): domain Bacteria; phylum Bacillota; class Clostridia; order Oscillospirales; family SIG627; genus RGIG6353. The sequence continues at coordinate 23,711 of JAZNYT010000045.1, read as the reverse complement.
GTAAAGCATTACGGATTTTACGTTACAGGCATCACCGACAGCAAAGGAATCTGTTTTTCCGTTGAATAACGAAATTATCGTAAAGGGAAGAGGTGCGGGATAGTCTATAAATACGCCGTCTGAAATTTTAAGGACCTCATTCCAGCTCTCCTCGTCGGAGGGTGCACACACGTAGGAGGAGGAGAATACCTCGTTCAAAAGATGCTTGTGACCGTCATAGAGAATCTGAGTAAGTCTCTCATTATATGCCGAGGTATATCCTTCCGATGAAAGAATAAGGGATACAGACAGGGGCGAGAAAAAGTACTCATCGGCTACGGCATCCGTTGATGAGTGAGAAGTGCCTGTGAATATCCAGAAGTTTCCGTCAAGGACGGCACTGTTGTTTTTTGTGTTTTTGTCAAAACGGAGGGTGATATAATTTATCCATAGCACAAGCATAGAAAAGGCTAGCAAAAACACTATAACGGTCAAAAGCTTATTCATTGCCTTTTTCATTGTATCACTCTCCTTCTGCTTTTTTAATTACAAAATTTTGCTTTTGGCGGAAGATAAATATCTACCGTTGTGCCGACGTGCAGCTCGCTCTTGATAACTATCGTACCGCCGTGATTTTCGGCAATTTCTTTTGCTATAGCAAGACCTAGACCGGTACCTCCGCTATCGGAGTTACGCGCCTTTTCAACACGGTAAAATCTTTCAAAAATGTGAGGTAAGTCTTCTTCGGGAATACCCATTCCGTTGTCGGTAACGGAAATCTTGAAGTAGTTTCCGTCTCGCAGCCCCGAAATGTCCTTGAAATCATTGTAGTCTGCGGTAATAAATACCTTACCGCCCTTTTGTGTGTATTTTACGGCATTCTGTATTATGTTTATAACGATTTGTTCAATCTTCTCTCTGTCGGCAATAATTTCAGGGAGCAGGTCATCGTTTTTGATGAATTTAAGCTCCTGTAAATTGTTTTCTGCTTGACCCGAAATGACGAAAGCACATTTTTCGATAAGATCGTTTACAGAGAATGAAGACGGGGTCCACTTCATCCTGTTGTTGTCAAGCCTTGAGAGGAGGAGAAGGTCGTGGACTATATGCGCCATTCTGTCACTTTCGCTGATAACCATATTAAGAAAGTGATTTTTAATATCGGTTGGCATATCGGGATTGGAAATAATCGTTTCCGTCGCACCCTTGATGCCTGTAAGGGGTGTGCCCAGCTCGTGCGATACCGTTGCGATGAATTCACGTCTCGACTTATCAAGCTCAAAGCTTTCGGTTACGTCGTGAAGCACCGCAATATAACCGCCGAAGGATTTGTCTGACAGATTAAAATTAAATTTACCGAAGCTTACGTCGAACACTCTGTTTTCGTAGGTGACGTTGGTGAGGTTCACAGAGTCGTTTTCACCGACGGAAAGGTCTTCTTTTCTGTATTCGAGACAAAGCTTTTCCACAAGGGCATCAAGGGTAAGCTCCTCGTTATCGTTCAGCTTGAAGAGCTCCTTCGCCTCAGGGTTTATGTGCATTGGAAAGCCTTCGCTGTCAAATGCGATTACAGGGTCCTTAAGATAATAGAAAATGGTTTCAAGCTTTTCTCTCTCGTTTGAAATTTCATTTAAGTTATCCTTTAAGGTGTCCGCCATTCTGTTAAAGGTTAGTGTGAGAGTACCGATTTCGTCTTCGGAATAAACGGTAAGCTTTTCGTCAAAATCACCTTTTGAAAGCTTGGTTGCCTTCTTCGTTATGCTTTGAATGGGCGAAACAATGGCTTTAGACAAGAAAAAGGATAGGAAAACGGCAATGACAAGACCGATGAGAAGAGATTGAAGAATAATGGAGAATACCATCCAGGAGAACTCCTCCAGCTCGCCGTTGTTATCTGCTACGTATACGATAACCCTGAATGACTTGTCGGGCGACTCAAGAACCTCTGCCCAGTCCATTATTTCACTTCCCACGTTTTGCTTGTGAGAACTCTTTCCCGAAATGGCGTGAATGAGGTTTTCTGTCTTTTTTATACGCGTGTCACTCTGGGCAACCGATCCCGACAAAAAGTTACCGTCGGCATCAAGCACGTAGTAGTTTCTGTAGCTGTCTATTCCGAGTCTTGCGGAATATGCCCACAGTGTGTTCTTTATTCTCTCGGGGTAATCCTCGTGTACGAGTGTCTTTTCAAGCTCGGAAAGAAACTCGTCGGTGAAAACCTCCGACTGTTGAGTTACAAAGCCGTTTTCGTAGTAATTGAAAATGTTCCCTATGAGTATGGCACCTACCACCGTCATAACGCATACGATGAAGGAGACCAGAATGAGAACAATTTTGAACTGTAGCTTTTTATACAAGGCTTTTTCTCCTTAAATTTTACTTTTCGGGGGGCGCAATAAAATATCCCATACCGCGTTTTGTCTGTATAAGACTTTCTTCCGTTCCGTTGTCTATCTTTTGACGGAGTCTTGCTATCGTTACGTCGATGGTTCTGAGGTCACCGTAAAAGTTCTCATACCCCCATACTGCACTCATAAGCTCCTCTCGACTGTAAATCTTTCCGAGATTCTTTGCGAAATGAGCAAGAAGATCATATTCCTTTTTGGAAAGCTCAAGTGTCTTTTCACCCTTCTTTACAAGGTAATTCTCACAGTCGATAACAATATCACCGATGACTATTGTGGTATCTGTTATCTTTCTTACAACAGTTTCACTGGAATAGCGTCTTATGTTTGCGCGCACTCTTGACAAAAGCTCGTTTATGCTGAAGGGCTTTGTCATATAGTCGTCGGCGCCGGTATCAAGACCTCTTATCTTATCCTGCTCGGTATCTCTTGCTGTGAGCATAATAATGGGTGTATCGAGCTTTTCTCTTATTCTTTCACATACCTCAAATCCGTCCATTACGGGAAGCATAAGGTCGAGAAGAATGAGGTCGTATCCTCCCTTCATTGCCTCGTCAAGACCGCTCTTTCCGTCGTGACGTGCTTCGGCATCATAGCCCGCAGCCTTTACGTTAAAAAGCAAAATTTCCGCAATTGTTTTTTCGTCCTCTATTATGAGTATTTTCTTTTTCGCGTCCATTATCGGTCCTCCTGATTAGTGAGATAGAAGTTGTATTCGCTGACGGTGGGATCTATAACCCTTGCCGTAAGACTATTGTCGTGTGCGACGTACGAAAGAAGCTGTGTCAGTATTTTAAGGCTCTTTTCGTGAGAGGTGAATCTTACTACAGTAACATCATTTTCGGAGATGATACCGTATATTTTTTCAGCCTCTGCCCAGGGGGATGATGCGGTGTTGTCGGCATCAACGTTGTAATCCCATAGGATATATCCCATTTCGGTGAGAGCAGGGAATATGTCAGAGGAGTTAACAATACTTTCTCCCGTTCCTTCGGGGAAACGATAAAGTCTTGAGCAAAATCCCAGAACGTCGTAAAGTGCTCTGTTAGTTTTATCAAGCTCGTTTTTTATGTCTTCAATGGTTAAAAGAGTATCTTTTTTTTCAACTGCCGAAGTGATGGCTACTCCGTTGCCGGAGCCAAAAGCACGAAGGACACTTTCGGGGTTTGTTGTTATTGCTTCGTCCGTGAAGAAAAACGTTGCTTTTTCACCCCAACTTCGGAGCATATCGAGCAGGCTTTCTGCTTGTGTGTCGGGGTAAACGTCGATTGTTATATATACGGTTTTTTCTGTTGTGTCCGAGGTGGGGGGGTTATCGGGGTTATCGGGATTTATTACGGGAGAGTCGCTTGGAGTTGAGGGGTCGTAAAGCTCAATAAGCTCTTTGAAGCTCAACTTTTCGCTACCATCGGTAAGTCTTACTCTTTTTGTATTGCCCGACGTTACTTTTTCTATTTTCAGCGACAGTATATCAGCGCAGTATTCAAGGGGCAGATAAACCGTGGAGTTTTCTATGGGGAAGTTTGTGTTTATATAAGAGTTATCAACGACGATACCGGAGGATTTGAAGGAATAAGAAAAAAATCTACCTGTGCTCTGATTCCTCAGATAAAAGCTGTTGTTATCTCTGTTAAACTCGTATTGAATACCTTGAAGCCCTACAAAGAAGCTTACAGGCATATGGAGTGTGCCGTTTATCATTTTTGCAGGATATTCAGTGATGGTGTACTTGGTATCATTTCTGTAAACAACGGGCGTGTCACCGTCGGCAATCGACATAACTGTGGGAACAATAAGACATATTGCCATTGTTATAAAAACTAATATGGCAATGAGCCGTGTTTTTTTCATTTGTACACCTCCTGTAAAAAGTATGCGCAGTAAAGCTCTGCACTGAGACTGTAGGAAATTATTCCCTTGTCGGAATTGGCTTTGAGATATTTATCGTTTATCGTTGATGCAATTTCATCGAGTACGGTTTTTGAGTATTCCTTGTAGCTTTTTGACGAGCTTACGATATCATAGAACAAAATTTCGGGGAATCGCGAAAGGGCATCGTAAAACAGATCCGTATCGTATTCGAAAAGAAGATTGGAAAGTGTTATTGCTGCCTGAGAATACGCCGAGTATCTCACGTATGGGTCGTCACTTTCAAGGCAGATGAGAAGGGCGGAAAACTCCGCTTCACTTTCGGGTCCTACCCCACGTTGATGAGAGTATTCATGCGCCATTGTGAAGGGAATGGAATAGGGTGCGAAAACCGTATTTATATTCGATTCTCCCGTAAAAAATGTATAAATGCCCGAAATTCCCGTATATGCCAAGGGAGTACTTGCCGCTACAGGCTTTGCGGGAAATCCGTGTTTTTGTAGATACGGGTATTTTTTCGCAGCAACGTCTGCCGCCTCATTCACCTTTTTTGCAAGGTCAAAAAAGGGGAGGGCATAGCTTGTAGGCTTTGCGGGAGAATGGGGTATAATTTCTTCGAGAAGTGAAACCTCCACGATGATTTTATCAAGAGCTGAGGCTACGTTTTCGGCATTCATTTCCACTTTTTCAAGTCCAATGCTTTCGTCAATTCCCATTCTTCTGTAGGATGAATCAAAGGTGAGAACAAAGGTGACGATAACGAAAATCAAAAAGGCTGCAAGAATTTTAAGATACACTCGCCAGTTCGTTTTTCTCTTAAACAAAAGCGTTATAATCAAAGACAGTACGAAAAAAGCTACGATGACTAGCGTGATAAGAATTAAGCTTTCTCCGATGGAAAAAGGAAAAACGGATGAGATGAAGGACAGTGGAAGCCTGAAAAAAGGCGCTACGTTCAAGGTGTAAAATTCAGCCGCACTTTCGCTTAATACGAAAAGAATATGCAGTATTGCACATATTACCGTTATAAAGAACAAAGAGATGCGAAGCGTCTTTTTTAAAATCAAAACAGTGTCCTTTCAACATTTTTCATATCCTCGGAAAGAGGACATATTATGGATGTTTCTTTGCTTGTAAAGGGATGTATGAAGGTAAGCCTGTGGGCGTGAAGCGCCTGCCTCGCGATAAGCGACGACCCGTTACCGTAAAGAGTATCTCCTAAAATCGGGTGCCCGAATTTCTGAGAATGCACCCTCAGCTGATGGGTTCTTCCTGTTACGGGGGAGAAGGAAATAAGGGATGCCAAAGGGCACTCCTTTATAACTCTGTATTCGGTTATTGCTTCCATGCCTTCGGGAGTATTTTCTCCCATAGGAGTGCATTTTTCAACCGCTTCTCTTTTTATATTCAAAAGTGAGGGACGGCGGATGTTGTAGTCGATAATGCCGCATTTTTCTTCGAATAATCCCTCGCATATTGCAAGGTATTCTTTTTCAACCTTTCGCATTTTGAGCATATCCGAAAACCTTGCGGCAGCAACGGCGTCCTTGGCAATGAGCACGATGCCGCTGGTATCTCTGTCAAGCCTTGTAAGTACTCTGAAAACAAAGCTTTTCCCTGAGAAGTATGCCATAACCCTTGATGCCAAAGTGTCGTCAACATGGTTGCGTGAGGGATGAATGGGCATAAAAGGCTCTTTTTCAACGGCTAAAAACCAATCGTCCTCATAAAGAACCTTTAAGGGCAGAGCACTTTCGGGAATGTTTGAGGAGACGTTAGTATCCTCTATCTCAATATTCAGCTCATCCCACTCGGAAAGAATGAATCTTACTGTCTTTTTTTCTCCGTTTACGGTAATGCCGTTTTCTTTGTTTTTGAGTCTTGCTATCATTCTTGCCGACAGTCCGAGCCTTGAAAAAAGCTGTTTTATTGTAAGACTATCTTCATTTTTTGTTATTTTTATCTTCATAAATTTACCGGATTATAACTATTCTATTATATTATTTTACTATACAAAAATAATATTTTCAAGTCCTTTTTGAAAAAGATAAAAGTATATTATATTTTTGTAGTAAATTTATTGATTTATACACATCTTTGTGTTATAATACTACATTGAATAATAATATACTCGTAAGGATTTTGATAGAAATATGTGGAAAGCAGATAAATGGGAGGATTACGAGCTTATCGACTCCTCAGACTCATTCAGACTTGAAAGATGGGGCAAGTACGTTCTCCAGAGACCTGACCCTCAGGTAATATGGAAGGACGTAAAAAAAGCTCCTGAATGGAAGCACCCCGACGGTATCTACCACCGTTCGAAAAGTGGCGGCGGTGCATGGGATATAAAGAACACGAAGATGGAGGATTCCTGGACTATAGGCTACAGAGAGCTGAGATTCTCTATAAAGGCTATGGGCTTCAAGCATACCGGAATATTTCCCGAGCAGGCAGTCAACTGGGATTTTGCCTCCGACCTCATAAAGAAGGCAGGCAGACCGATCAAGGTGCTCAACCTCTTCGCATATACAGGGGGCGCAACCGTTGCATGTGCGGCGGCAGGAGCAAGCGTTTGCCACGTAGATGCCTCAAAGGGTATGGTGGCACTTGCAAAGGAGAATGCCGCACTCTCGGGTCTCTCTGATGCGCCTATTCGTTATATAGTTGACGACTGCGGAAAGTTTGTTGAAAGAGAGATAAGAAGAGGCAACAAGTACGATGCCATTATCCTCGACCCTCCCTCATACGGAAGAGGCCCCACAGGCGAGATGTGGAAGCTTGAGGATAATATCGGTGCATTTCTTGAGCTTTGCGAAAAGGTGCTTTCCGACGACCCTCTCTTTATGATACTCAACTCATATACAACGGGACTTCAGCCTGCGGCAATGTCATATCTCATATCCCTTAAGATAGCGGCAAAGAGAGGCGGCAGGGTAGAGTCGGATGAAATAGGAATACCCGTGCGTACCACAGGACTTGTGCTTCCCGCAGGAGCAACTGCAAGGTGGATAAAATGAGTGAAATAATAAAGCTTGAAAACGTATCCTTCGACTATTCCTCGGAGTATGACGATATACCTCTCGACGTGGTAATAAAGGATGTATCTCTTACCATAGAGCGAGGCTCCTTTGTGGCGGTGCTTGGTCATAACGGCTCGGGAAAGTCTACTCTTGCCAAGCTGTTCAACGGAATTCTCACTCCTAAATCGGGCAGAGTACTCGTTGACGGAATGGACACCTCCAAGGAGGAGCTCATATACGATATACGTCGCAGAGTGGGTATGGTTTTTCAGAACCCCGACAATCAGATAGTAGCAACGACCGTCGAGGAGGACGTGGCATTTGCCCCCGAAAACCTCGGAATAGAGCCTTTGGAAATAAGACGTCGTGTGGACGAAGCACTGGCGGCTGTTAATATGACGGAGTACAAAAAGCATTCTCCTTCACAGCTTTCAGGCGGTCAGAAGCAGAGAGTTGCTATTGCGGGAATTATTGCGATGAAGCCCGAATGCATCATTTTCGACGAATCTACCGCAATGCTTGACCCACAGGGAAGAAAAGAGGTACTTGATACCATAATGTCGCTCAAGGAAGAGGGAATGACGATAGTCCTCATAACCCATTATATGAACGAGGCAGTTTTTGCTGACAGAGTCATTGTTATGAATGACGGAAATATAGAAATGGACGCATCTCCGCGAGAGGTGTTCTCCAAGGTTGAAAGGCTTAAGAGCATAGGTCTTGACGTTCCTCAGACAACAGAGCTTGTAAACAGGCTCATTGCCGACGGATACCGCCTTTCACCTGACCTTCTTTTCCCCGACGAAGGGGCAAAGGAAATAGAAAAGCTTATTTCAGAGCATGCACAGAGGTAATGAATTTGGGAATACTAAAACTTGAAGACGTGTCTTACGTTTACAGCCCCGACACACCTTTTGAAAAAGAGGCACTTACACACGTTAATATTGAATTTAAAGAAAAAAGAATAACAGGAATCATAGGCCATACAGGCTCGGGAAAGTCAACGGTTGCACAGCTTCTTAATGGACTTCTCCGCCCTACATCGGGAAAGGTATTTCTTGACGGTCGGGATATTTTCGAAAAGCCTTCCGAAATAGGCAAGGTGCGTTTCAAGGTAGGTCTTGTATTCCAGTACCCCGAATATCAGCTCTTTGAGGAGACTGTGTTTCGCGATATAGCCTTCGGTCCTTCCAATATGGGTCTTGAGGAAGACGAGATAAAAAGAAGAGTGGAAAGTGCCGCACGCTTCACGGGGATAGGAAGGGAGCTTTTTGACAAATCACCCTTTGAATTGTCAGGCGGTCAGAAAAGGCGTGTTGCCATTGCAGGAATTATGGCAATGGAGCCCGACGTTATAGTGCTTGACGAGCCTGCCGCAGGACTTGACCCCAAAGGACGTGACGAGATATTTCATGGTATCAGACGTTGGCAGCAGGAAAACTTGAAAACCGTAATTCTCATCTCTCACAGTATGGAGGATATGGCGGCATACGCCGACGACATTGTAGTTATGAAGGGTGGCTCGGTGCTGCTTTCGGGTACTGTCGACGAGGTGTTCAAGAGGACCGATCTAATTCAGGAATCGGGACTTCTTCTTCCTCAGATAACTGAGCTTACTGCGGCTCTCGCTTCAAAGGGACTTATAGATGCAGAGGGCGTTTATACAGTCGACGAGGCTTACCTCGCTATTACAAAGGCATTGAAAGGATAAAATAAATGTTAAAGGACATAACTCTGGGGCAGTACTTCTCGGGTGATTCGATACTGCACAAGCTTGACCCCAGAATAAAAATAATTGCCGTGCTTGTCTTTGCGGTTTCTGTCTTTATGGCAAATAACGTTTATTCGTTTGCCTTTCTTTTGCTGACAGTTGCAATGCTCTCGGCTTTATCGGGAATATCCTTCAAGATTATTCTCAAAAGCGTCAAACCGGTAATGTTTATAGTGCTTTTCACGGCAATAATAAATTTGTTTTTTACTGCTTCAAACGAGACTCCGCTTTTTGAATGGTATTTTATAAAGATACACTCAAGGGGCATTATAATGGCAGTATTTATGATGCTCAGAATTCTCTCGCTTATCGTGGGAACCTCTGTGCTCCTCACTTATACCACCTCTCCCATAGTTCTCACCGACGGACTTGAAAGACTTCTTTCTCCTCTTAAAAAGGTGAAGGTGCCTGTCCACGAATTTGCTATGATGATGACCATAGCGCTCAGATTCATTCCCACTCTTCTGGAAGAAACAGATAAGATAATATCGGCACAAAAGGCAAGGGGAGCAGGCTTTGACGAGGGAGGCATCGTAAAGAAGGCAAAGGCGTTCTTGCCTATCCTCATTCCTCTCTTTATTTCGGCATTCAGACGCGCCGACGAGCTTGCCGTTGCTATGGAGTGCCGTTGCTACCGAGGTGACGAGGGAAGAACGAGGATGAAGGAGCTGAAGATGAAGAGAAGAGATTTTCTGGCACTCCCCGTTATCGTAGTATTCACCGTGCTTATTTTGTACTTCAACACCTTTTCAACTCCCATATCTCTGTGAGGTGAAAGATGAATTATAAATTGACTCTTGCCTTTGACGGCTCGGATTATTCGGGATGGCAGTTTCAGAAAAACGCCGAAACTGTTCAGGGAAAGGTAACCTCTTGCGCAAGGGAGTTTTTTGGCGACGACGTGAGCGTTACGGGATGTAGCCGTACCGACAGCGGAGTTCACGCAGAAAACTACGTTTGCAATATCAAAACCGATAAAAACGTACCCGAAAAGGGCATAATAAAGGGACTCAACAATTTTCTCCCTCCCGACATTGCAGTGAAGGACTGTGAGATGGTAGACGATGACTTCCACGCAAGATACAACTGCATAGGAAAGGAGTATCGCTACAAGATACTCAACACACCCAACCGAGACCCTTTTCTAAAAAACAGAGCGTACCATTTCCCCACACCTCTTGATGCGGAGAAAATGAAAAGAGATTCAGAAGGGCTTATCGGTAAGCACGACTTTACCTCTTTTATGGCGACAGGCTCTAAAATAACCGATGCCGTAAGAACTATATATTCTGCCGACGTAAAAGAAGAAAACGGCGTTATAGTATTTTCGGTTTCAGCCGACGGATTTTTATACAATATGGTTAGAATAATCGTGGGTACACTAATCGATATCAACCTTGGTAGAAATAGCCTCACAATAAAAGAAATAATCGAAAAAAAGGATAGAACAAAAGCGGGCTTTACCGCACCTCCCGAAGGGCTTTATCTCTATCGGGTGGACTACTGAAAGGAGAAAAAATGTCGGAAGGCAAGGATACAAACAGCTATACCTCTACCTCGTCACGTATCAAGAAGATACGCTATGCAATAGCGGCAATCTTTATTATTTTCATTATCTTTGCCGTTTTCTCGTATCGAGAGGACCTGACGATTGAAAATTTCAGGTATCTTATGAAATACGTCGACGTAAGACCCGTAACCTTCGGAAGCGGTGAAAATGCGCAGATAAATTTCGAGTCGGATTCGTCAACCGTCACCGCATCCTTCAAGGAAGACCTTGTGGTAGTATCCAAGACTGCCGTAAAGATTTATGACCTTTCCTCGAAGGAGATACTGTCAAGCGACGTTACCCTTATGCGCCCTGCGCTTTCTGTGGGAGATAAGTATTTTGCGGTATACGATATAGGCTCAAGGTACGTTGGAATTTACAACTCCTTTTCTAAGCTTTGGGACAGTAATTTCGAATATCCCGTCTACGACGTGGCACTTGACGAAAAGGGAAACTTTGTTGTAGTTACCGCCTCGAAGGGATATGCCTCGGCAATCAGACTTTACAACAATAGCTTTGAGAACATCTTTAACTGGCGAAGTGCTGACAAGTACGCCATAACCGCCGATATTTTCAACGATTCGGATAGCTTTATGGCAGTAGGTACTCTCAGAAGCAATACTATGGGCGATATGGTTTCAAGCCTTGTCATCCTTTCGTCTACTGCCGAAAAGCCGATAGCAACCCTTGACTTCGAGAGTGAGATGACGGTTAAGGTTTCTTTTAACAAAGATGGACATATAGCATATCTTACCGATAAGGCACTCCGCTTCTTTGACCGCAAGGGAAAGCTGCTTGGCGAAACGTTTTTCAATTCAAAGTCGCTGAGAAAGTTCGAGGTTGGTGGAGAATACACGGTGCTTGTTCTCAACGAAGCCCTTGTGGGAAGAAACCATAAGATACTTATCTTTGACGGCGACGGAAATACTTATATGGACAAAACGATAAGTGCTGAAATAACCGACATATCACTTTCGGACAGCTTCGTTTTTATACTTGGTGTAGAGGACGTTGTGGTAGTCGATATCGAAGCAAAAAAAACCAAGACATATCCTGCCGAAAGGAGCTACCGTACGGTAGAGCTTTTTGACGAGGAAAACGTATATCTCATTTATGACGGACTTGCAGTTGCAGTCGGTGTAGAATAACAAAGGAGAATGTTTTTATGAATATTTTAATTGATGCACTTTTAGTCGGAATAATGGCTTTATGCTGTATTGCGGGCTATAAAAACGGATTTGTCAAAACCGTTATCTCTTTTTTTAAAAACATAGTTGCTCTTGTAGCAGCGGCGCTTTATTCTGCAAAGCTCGGACATTTTTTCTATGAGAAATTTTTCAAGAACGTTTTTGAAAATATAGCTCTTGATAAAATTGCAAACTGGCTTGGTGCCGATTCAACAAAGAGCCTTGATATAGGTCCTCTCCTTGAGGCAGAGCACTCGGAGTTCTTCAAATACGTTGAAAACCTTGGAGTTGACATAACTGCCCTTGCCGAGAAATATAATGAATTCGGAGCAAATGCAGGTGAGGCTGTTGCAGAGTATATATCACAGCCTCTCGGTATGGCTGTGTCAAAAGTTGTGGCTTTTATCGCAATTTTTATCGTTACGGTTTTTGTGATAAACATCGCAGGCTTCATTATAGGAAAGATTGTGAAGCTTCCCGTTCTCAATGCGACCAACAAGCTCCTCGGTCTTATCCTCGGTATTGTACTCGGCGTTATATTCGTATTTATTTTCGTTTCCATCCTCGACGTGATTCTTCCTTACGTTAAGGTAGGAGGAGAGTCCCTTGGAACAGGAGACTTTAAAGGTGAAACTATTATTTACGGATACCTTTCTTCAAATAGTCCCATGGGGCTTCTGGAGGATTTGATACTAAAGTAAAAGAGGGGTTTTATGTCAATACTCAAAAAATCCAATATACCTAACATCCTTTCTGTTTTCAGAATTTGTCTCGTGCCCGTTTTTGTGCACTTGTTCATAGTGAGGGAAAAGCATTTATGGGCAATGGCGGTTTTCCTTTTGGCAGGTACCACCGACGTTATAGACGGCTATCTTGCAAGGCATAATAACTGGATAACCGACATAGGAAAGGTACTGGATCCACTGGCGGATAAGTGTATGCAGATAGCGGCACTCATATGTCTCGGACTGTCCGAGCTTGTTTCTTGGTGGATAGTTTCGGTCCTTGTTATAAAAGAAGCTCTTCTCCTTGTGGGTGCAACCAACGTTTTGAAGAAGAGAAAGGTTTACGTACAGTCCAGCTGGTACGGAAAGGCGGGTACCGTCGCCTTTTACATAGTGGTTGTTTTACTTGTTACCGTGAAGAATATGCCGGGGTTTGTAAGACTTCTGCTTGGCATATTCCTCATTGGATTTATGCTTTTTGCACTTATTATGTATTTTATAAATTACAGAAAAAATATAATGACAAAATATACGGTTAAGAACAGTTAAAGATACAGGAAAGGTTTTTTATGTGGCAGATGTGTTCAAGATGCAAGGTGCGCCCTGCAGTAGTATTTATAACCAAAATTGAAGGGAACGAACAGAAGCAGGAGGGACTTTGTCTCAAATGCGCGAAGGAGCTTAATATCAAGCCCGTTACCGACGTTATTTCCAAAATGGGAATAGGTGACGACGAAATAGAAGCGATAGCGGGAGAGATGGCAGACGTAATGGAGTCTATGGATTCCTCTGACCTGTCGGGGCTTGTTCCCACCGAGGACGGTGCCGACAATACGGGCGCCCCCGCCTTTGATTTAAGAAGACTCTTCATGAACGACCGCAGTGTTCAGGAGAGAGCGAAAGGAGAGGGCGAAGCACCGAACGGAAAGAAGAATAAGAAGGCTGAAAAGGAAAGAAAATTTCTTTCCCAGTTTTGTATAGACCTTACACGCCGTGCAAGAGAGGGTAAGCTTGATAATATCATAGGACGTGAAAAAGAGCTTGACCGAATGGTGCAGATACTCTGCAGAAGACAGAAGAATAACCCCTGTCTTATAGGTGAGCCCGGTGTTGGTAAAACGGCGCTTGCCGAAGCTCTGGCCGAAAGGATTGCCGAGGGTAACGTGCCCTTCAAGCTGAAGGATAAAGAAATATTTATCGTTGATATGACGGCTCTTGTGGCAGGTACGCAGTTCAGAGGACAGTTTGAAAACAGAATAAGAGGTCTTATCGAGGAAGTTAAGGCTCTTGGAAATATTATCCTAGTTATAGACGAGGTACACACTATAGTGGGAACGGGCGACACAGAGGGCGGTATGAATGCCGCTAACATCTTAAAGCCTGCGCTTTCACGCGGCGAGATACAGCTTATCGGTGCAACAACTCTTTCGGAATACAGAAAGTATATCGAAAAGGATTCGGCACTTGAACGCCGTTTCCAGCCCGTTATGGTAAACGAGCCATCAATAAGCGATACTATTGAGGTAATCCTCGGTATTAAGAAATACTACGAAAGCTTCCACGGAATAGTTGTACCCGAGGATATTGTTGAAAAGACGGTAGTACTTTCCGAGAGATATATTACCGACAGATTTTTACCCGATAAGGCTATAGACCTCCTTGACGAAGCCTGTGCAAGAGTAGCCCTTGAAAGTCCCGTTATAAACAGAATGGGTGAGCTTGAAAAGGAAATGGCAAAGCTTAAAGCTAAACGAGAGGGACTTGAATCCATCGACGACCCTACCGACGAGGTTTATTCCCAGATAGCCGACGTGAAGGTAGCCGAGATAAAGGCACAGAATGAATTTGACGAGCTTACGCTCAAGCGCGCCGAAATAAAGCTTCGTGAAAAGGACCTTGCCCGTGTTATCGAGGTATGGACAGGTGTCCCTGCAACAAGTATTGCGGAAAACGATTATAAGAAGCTTGAAAAGCTTTCTGGAAACTTATCCTCCCGAATTATCGGACAGGATAAGGCGATAGAGGCAGTGTGCCGCGCTATAAAGAGGTCGAGAGTAGGTATAGCCTACAAGCGACGTCCCGTATCCTTTATATTTGCAGGACCTACGGGCGTTGGTAAGACCGAGCTTGTAAAGGTACTTGCAGGTGAGCTTTTCGATTCACCCGAGGCTCTTATAAGACTCGATATGTCGGAGTTTATGGAGAAGCATTCTGTGGCGAGAATTATCGGTGCCCCTCCAGGCTACGTGGGATATGACGAGGCAGGTCAGCTTACCGAAAAGATAAGACGTAAGCCTTATTCTGTCATACTCTTTGACGAGATAGAAAAAGCCCATCCCGACGTTATGAATATTCTTCTTCAGATTCTTGATGACGGTATGATAACCGATGCCCACGGCAAGCAGGTCAACTTTGAAAATACAGTGCTCATTATGACTACCAATGCAGGCTCGGGAGGCTCAAACAGTATATCAGGCTTCAGTACTGCAAAGGAAAAGAGCAATTCTGATAAAACGGAGAAGGCACTGTCTGAATTTTTAAGACCCGAATTCATCAACAGAGTTGACGAAATAATAACCTTCAACAGTCTCGGCATAGAAGAGATGAAGAAGATAGCACTCATTCAGCTTTCGGATTTGAAGAAGGTACTGGACAAGAAGGCTATAGACTTCACATTTACAGAGGAAGCACTTTCCTTCATTGCAGAAAAGTCGTTCAGCGAAAAATATGGAGCAAGAAATCTTCGTAGATATATTCAAAGCTCCGTTGAAGACGTAATTGCAGAAGAAATGATAGTGAATTACGAGAAGGGAATAGACGAAGTTTCTGTTAGCGTATCGGATGATGAGCTTCGGGTTGAGTGCAAGCAGAAATGAATCTTCTCGAAATAAATGCAGTAAAGCTCCTTGAGGTTTTGAAAAGCGACCCGGAAAAAGGACTTACATCTGAGCAGGTAGAGAAGAACAGAGCGGAGTTTTCTTCTCCACGACAGAAAAAAGGCGCATGGTACACCGTAAAGGAGATTTTTGGCGACGTTGTTCCCCTTATTTTCGTAGTACTGTCCGTGCTTTCTATGTACTACAAAAAGGATATGGGCGGAGTCTTCTCCCTTCTCCTTTTCTTCGGATTCTATCTTACCTTCAAGATAGTTGTAAATCGATATAATGCAAAGGTCACCGACCTTATAAACAGTAAGCAGTCAAGAAGCCGTGTTATAAGAGACGGCAAAATATGTGAGGTTGATTCTTCCGAACTGGTTCAAGGCGATATAATGCTTGTGGGATTCGGTGACGTTGTACCCTGTGATGCTCTCATTATAAACCAAAGCACCCTCAGAGTAAGCGAGGTACAGCTAACGGGTAATTCCTCTCCCGTTTTGAAGCTGACGCAGGAGGACGTAATACGTGGCAAGGGAGTACCTTACTACGAGTGTATTCTTTTTGCCGGAAGCGTTGTTATGTCGGGCAGCGCAAGAGCTATTGTATGTAACACCGGAAAGGACGTTTTCGATAAGAGAAACAAGCTAACCACACGCTCAAAGCATGCAAGACGAACAAAGGTTTTTGAAATAGCATCATTTATTTCAAAAAACGTTTCTCTCCTCTGGCTTCTGATATCAGCAGTGCTTTTCGTATGGGGAGTAGCAACAGGAAAGGATGTATTCGACGTATTCTATCTATCCGTCTCACTGGCACTTGTTTCATTTCCCGACCTTGTTCTCACTCTTTTCGACTTGACTTTGTCTGTGGGCTCCAAAAGGCTTTATAAAAAGGGTTGTATTATACGAGATATGACGGCGATAGACCGAATGTGCGATATAAATTGTATCGTGGTTGATAACAGCCGATATTTCAGAAACTCGTCGCCAAAGCCCAACACGGTTTACGTCAACGACGAGAGAAAAAAATTCAGATCCGCTACCGACCCCGACGTAAGAGAGATTTTCGAGCTTGCCCTTACCGCCTCGGTAAGCGGTGACGGAGGGATGAACTACAACGGAGTCAGCGTTGAAAAATCCCTTCAGCGGGCAGGGGAGGAGCTTGGCATAACTCCTGCCGTATTAAACGAGAAATATCTCATTCTTGAAAAAATGCCCTACGATGCACCTATGCAGATGAGCCGTGCGATATATTTCAAGGATGGAGAATTCTATACGGTTTCTCTCGGCTCACCTTGGGCGGTGCTCAAAACCTGTATAAAAGCCTCGAAGGACGGAGAGGACAGAATACTTTTCGAGCGTGAAAAGAGAGCGCTCCGTGACCTTGCCCACTCTATTGCCGAGGGCAACGAGGGTGTTGTTGCCGTTGCTGTAAAGAAGATAGAGTACAAGGAGGGCGCAGGTCAGCTTTTCAGTGATAAGGGATTTACCTTCAAGGGATATATAGGCCTTCATACTTCTATAAATGCAGATGCCGCAAGGGCGGTGAATGCGGTTTCAAAGTCGGGTATCGACGTGGTACTTATGAGCAATGAGGCAAAATTCACCTCTATTGGCTTTGCAAAGAGCCTTTCTATTATGAAGGACGGAGATATGGAGATTGCCGCAAAGGATTTTGCGGAGGTTGACGAAGGACTTTTCAGAACCGAGATAAAGAAATATAAGGTTTATCTCTCTCTCGGCTCTGCAGATAAGGTGAAAGTCGTATCGTGGCGTAAGCAGGACGGCGATATAATCGCCTCGGCAGTATCATCGGTGGATGACCTGCAGCTGCTTCTGGAATCCGACGTATCCTTCTCTTCCGCTGTTATGGGAGATAATGCTGCGATACAGAATTCCGACGTAGTGATAAATTCAGGCTTCGAGCTTATTCCCGAGTGTATAAAATATGCGCGTCTTGTTTACAGGAATACAAGGCACGTGCTTCAGTATTTTATGAGCTTTCAATTTACATTGCTCTTTTCTGCAATAATACCTATAATAAGCCTTGGAGCTTCCGCATTTTCACCTGCCGCGATAATCTTTTACGCGCTCCTTACGGCACTTCCTCTTGCGGTTTCACTCTCTACCGAGAACCTAAGAGGCAATGAGTTGAAGGACACCTTCGGAAAAGAAAATCAAGGTATGAATCTGCAAAATCTGCTCATCATTCCTTGCATCACATCCTTCATTGCAAGTGTGGTGGTAACACTCACTGCAAGACTTTCTTTAAATCTTGTGTCAGACCTTTATCAAATGAGAGGCGGAGCACTTCTGGCTCTTGTATCAGGCACAGTATTTTTAAGCTTTGTTATTTCGATGGACGATGTATTTGATATAAGTGTATTCAAGAACAAGGAGCTTATTATATCGGCAGCTATTTCCTTTGCACTGGTGCTGCTCTTCGTTCTTACACCTTTCTTTTCGTCTTTGATATTAGTCAAAGCACCAAACGTAAAAATAATAACACTTGCCCTTATTACAGGACTTGTTCCCGCCCTTATATGCATGGGAATAAAGCTTGTAAAAAAATATATTTTCGCCGGAAGCGAAAAAAATGTATAAATAAAAAGGAGAACTATTATGGAAAAGGTAACAAGAAAAACAATCATTGGCGACATTCTCGATTTTGACAGAGAAACAGGAAAATTTTTCCTTGAAATAGGTATGCATTGCCTTGGCTGTCCCTCTGCAAGAGGCGAGTCCATTGAAGAGGCTTGTGAGGTTCACGGCACAGATGCAGACGAGCTTGTTGAAAAGATAAACGATTATCTTGCATCCAAATAATGAGAGAAAAAGAGCTATCAAGGCGGCTTCACGCCGCCTTCCTGCTTGTAAGAGAAGGAAAAAGAGTTGCCGATATCGGCACCGACCACGGCTACCTTCCAATTGCCCTTGTAAAATCGGGAAAGGCAGAGAGCGCCTTTGCATCTGACATAGGAAAGGGTCCTCTTGAAAGAGCCGAAGAAAATATAAAAAAAGCAGGACTTGAAGAAAAAATCAAAACAGTACTCACCGACGGAGCAGCCTTTTTCGACTCGCTTGCCGATGAGTTTATAATAGCGGGAATGGGCGGTGAGCTTATTTTCGATATTATTTCTCGTGCGCCTTTTTTGAAAAACGAGGATATACATCTGGTGCTTCAGCCTATGACAAAAATTCCCGTCTTGCGAAAAAGCCTTGCGAAAGAGGGCTTTCGTATAGATGAAGAAAAGCTGGTTTTTGAGGATGACAGAGTTTATACTCTGATGTCCGTTTACTATGACGGAAGGATTCGTGAAATTACCGAATGTGAAGCGGTGACAGGAAAAACCGATACGGTTGATCCCACACTTGCTATAAAGATTATTGACGGCGCACTTTATGACGTTGAAAATAAAATAAGGGGTAAGAAGGACCCTGTCGATGATATAAAGCTTCGGGCAGAGCTGACCCTTGTTAAAAATAAACTTATGGAGAAGGTTTTATGAAAATATATGAGGTAATAGAGAAGCTCGACTCTCTCTTTCCCAAAGCGCTCAGTGAGGAATGGGATAATGACGGAGAAATGTTGGTACTCGATAAGGATACCGAAATTACGGGAATCGTTACGACGCTTGACGTTACCGACGAGGCAGTAGACGAGGCGGTGAAGCGAGGCGCTAACCTTATAGTGAGTCACCACCCGATGATATTTACTCCTTTAAAGAGACTTGACTCTACTCCCACATCAAAGAAAATAGCAAGGCTTATAAAAAACGGAATATCCGTTCTTTCCTACCATACACGCTTTGACAGTGCCGAGGGAGGAATGAATGACCGCCTTGCAAGGAAGCTGCTCCTTGAAAGCCCCAAGTCATTTGGACTTCCGGGTGGAATCCCAATGGGCAGAATAGGTGACGTTGAGGAATGCTCACCCGAAGAATTCGGGAAAAGAGTTTCAGAGCTTCTTAACACCGACGTTATACTCTACAAGGGTAGGACAAGCATTAAAAGGGTAGCTATTCTCGGTGGCGGCGGAAAGGACTTTATCCATACTGCTCACACTTTGGGCGCTGACGCTATGGTTACGGGTGATATTTCGTACAGTGTTGTGACCGAGGAGATGCCATACGGTATCACTATGGTTGATGCAGGACACTTTTCTACCGAAATACTCGCTGTTGATGCCTTTGCGGAGATTCTTGAAGCGATGAATGCACCTACGGTCTACAGATTTTACGGTGAAAAACCCTCAAATTTTATAAAAAAGGAAAACTAAAATATGGCATTTGACGCCGGAATGGTACTTGCACTCGCCCGTGAGCTTGATATGCTTCTTGGTGAAGAAAACGGCTTTGGCGGTGCAAGAATAGATAAAATAACAATGCCCGAAAGGGACGAAATACATCTCATATTACACGCCGGACGTGAAAACTTCCGCCTTGTTGTTTCGGCAAGCTCATCAAACCCCAGAATGCACCTTACCGAAGCGACAAAGGAAAACCCAAACACCCCTCCGTCCTTCTGTATGCTCCTACGAAAGCACCTTTCAGGCTCAAGGCTTGTTAAGATAAGACAGCTTTCCTTTGAAAGAGTATTGGAGATAGAGTTTGATTTCAAGGATGAAATGGGATACGTTACAAAAAAATATCTTATCCTTGAAATTCTCGGAAAGCACAGTAATATCATTTTCTGCGACGGAGAAAGGAAGATACTGGGCGCAGTGCGTACAACCGACCTTACCGAGTCGTTGAAGAGACCTGTGCTTGCAGGAATGATTTACGAGATGCCCCCATCACAAGGAAAGATTGACCCTACCACGCTCGAGAAGGATACGTTTATGTCGGTGATGAATTCTGCCGACCCAACGGCTATTGCAGAAAAGGTACTCACCTCAAGCTTTACGGGTGTGGCTCCTCTTATTTCAAGAGAGGCGGTATACCGCGCTACAGGAGATGCAGGGACAAGTGTCGGAAACACCGACCCGGAAAAGCTGTGGTTTCACTTTTCGTCATTTTACGAAAAGCTTTTGTCGGGAGATGGTACACCTACCCTTATTTGCCGTACGGAAACACCTGATCTCCCCTTTGAATATGCCTTTATTGATATAAGACAGTACGAAAACCGCGGTATTACAAAGACTCTTGACAGCTTTTCCGCTCTTATTGATACCTTCTTTTCATCCCGTGATAAAGCCGACAGAATAAAGCAACGCTCACAGGATATCTTTCATCTGCTTCTAAAAAGTCAGAACAGACTACTCAAAAAAATTGAGGTACAGGAGGGTGAGCTTGTAGATACCGACACTATGGAGTATTGTAAAAAGTGCGGTGACCTTATCTCACAGGAAATGTATAAAATAAAAAGAGGAGACAAGAGCGTTACGGCGATTGACTATTCCGAGGAGGGCTATCCCGAGGTTAAAATTGAGCTTGACGAAAGACTCTCTCCTTCCCAAAATGCACAGCGTTACTACAAAAAATATAACCGCAAGAAAAACGCCAAGGTTGAGATAACAAAGCAGATAGACGAGGCGAAAGAGGAGCTTCGATATATTGATGCGGTTCTTGATAGCTTGTCACGAGCCGAAACCGAAGGCGACCTTGACGAAATAAGAGAAGAGCTGTCAATGTGGGGCTACGGCAAGCGTGACCGCAAGAATTTGAAGCTTGCCGACAAAAAGAAGAAGATAAAACCGCTTCGTGCTATATCTCCGTCGGGACTTGAAGTATATATCGGCAAAAACAACCTACAGAATGATTGGCTTACAACGAAATTTGCATCAAAAACCGATTGGTGGTTTCATATAAAGAATTTTGCGGGAAGCCACGTTATTCTCAAAACGGACGGTGAAGAACCGCCTGCCGAGGACTTTACCTTTGCCGCAAGTCTTGCCGCAATGTACTCATCTGCCGAGGGCTCGAACGTTGCAGTTGATTATACTCTTATCAAGCACGTGAAGAAGCCCCCATCATCAAAGCCGGGATTTGTCACCTACAACACCTATTGGACGGCATACGTTACGCCAAATAAAGAAGAACTTGAAAAAACTGTAGTAAAACAGTAAAATTAAGATAGGGTAAACTCTATGATAAAGCTTTTGAGCCTGATCTTGATACTGATTTCAGGCTTACCTAATATGCTCTTTTCCCAAAACTCCCGATATATCCTTCATGCAGGAGGGGATACTCCCGACGGGATAATCGGCAGTAACAGTGTTGATGCGGCAGAGCGCTCATACGAGAAAGGCTACCGCGTTCTTGAAATAGACTTCTGCTTTACTTCTGATGACCGCTTGGTGTGCGTTCACGACTGGAAGAACTATTATTCTTCGGTTATCGACATAACCTTTGACAAGTTTGAAGAAGTACGCCATAACACTTATCCCTTTACTTCTTTTACTCTCGACCACTTATGCCAGTGGATAAAAAGCCACAGAGACGTTATAATCGTTACAGATATAAAGGAAAACTCTGTTGAGGGTGCGAGAATAATAGCCGAGGAATATCCTGAGCTTAAGGACAACTTTTGCATTCAGATATACAGTACCTCGGAATATGAGAAAATAAATGAGCTTGGCTTTGACAATATAATCCTTACCCTTTATTATATGAACTGGGCGGAAAAGACCGATACCGATGCTATAGTGGAGTTTGCAAAAAATCACAAGCTCTCGGGAATCACCTTCAGCTTGGAGATGGCTTCGATTGACGGCTTTGTTGATGCACTTCTCGAAGCGAAAACACCACTTTTTGTTCATACTGTCAACGACGAGCTGGAACAGCAAAAGCTTTTCGATATGGGAATAACCGGAATATATACGGATTACGCAAAAAAATCGGAGTAATTTTACTCCGATTTTTCATATATATAGTCTATTCCTTTTTGTAAGATGTCACCGCTTATGGCACCTTGCGCCATGGTCACGAGAACGCCGTTTTCGTCTATAAAGAATGTTTGCGGAACAGAGGATATGCCGTAGGTGTACGTACCATCAAGGTCGGTGTCAAAGTAGACGGGAAAGGTGTAGTCCGTTGTCGCAAGAAACTTTTCGGCAGAAGCCTTCGTTTCCTGATAGCCGTCGGTGAGGTTTACCATCATAAAATGCACGTCCTCGCCAAGCTCCAGATATTTTTCGTTGAAGTCGGGCATCTCACTTTTACATGGAGGACACCAGCTTGCCCAGAAGTTGAGAACAACAGGCTTGCCCTTGAGGTCGGATAGCTTTACTGCGTTTCCTTCATTGTCATATACCGTGAAATCGGGAGCCATAAACTCTTCTTTTTCGTTTTCACCGTTTTCAAGCTCTCCTTCTTTTTCCTCGTAGGTGATGAGGTTTTCAGGTGCGTTTTCTTTGCTGAATTTGTTGTAGAGTAAGGACGCTCCCACAATTACAAGGGCGAAAGCGATTATAAAAACAACAAGTCCTTTTTTCTTCATAATAAACTCCTTAAATAAATAACGTTGTGAATCGTCCGAGAAGTCCCGTAGCCATAAGAATACCTATAACTATGAGAAAAGCACCGCTTATTCTATTTATGACACTATAATGCCTTTTTATGAAATTGAAGGTTGTTTTGAATTTATCTATCAGCACTGCGCTTAAAATAAAGGGAATACCCAGACCGAGAGAGTAGACGAAAAGAAGATATATACCTTCAATTGCGTGTCCTCTCTGAGAAGCAAGAAGAAGTGCCGAGCCAAGAAAGGCACTGACACAGGGGGTAAAGCTAAGAGAGAAAACTATACCGAACAAAAGAGAAGAAAAAAAGCCGAGATTTTCTGTGTTCGCTTTGATACCGTTACCGCCTATCCTTATTTTAAGGGCTCCCATAAACTGCAGACCGAAAAGAACAACCACAATTCCGCAGATAATATTCACAATCGTTTGATACTTTGTGAGAAAGCCCCCCAGCGTTCCTGCAAGGGCACCGAGACCTACGAAAAGGACGGTAAAGCCCAGAACGAAGCCCGAAGCGTTTATGAGCGTTTTTCTCGACGTTCTTTCTCCACCTGCCGAAAAATAGGATATATATATGGGTAGCATAGGCAGAAGACAAGGTGAAATGAAGGTTATAATGCCTTCCAAAAACGTAATGAAATATTGCATACTAAAACTCCTTTTTATAAAGTATACCACAAAGGTACACTTTAGTCAAGAGGTTTTCAAAAAGAAGAGGACACTTGAACCGACCCCCAAAAGTTAGACCAAAATTCTAACGAATGGGAGGTCGGTTTTTTCATGGCAAAATATAGTTATGAATTCAAATTGCAGATTGTACAAGGATATTTAAATGGAGAAGGGGGTTATGGTTATCTTGCTAA
>JAZNYT010000044.1:0-10233 GCA_045594565.1 Eubacteriales bacterium | reverse complement strand
TGGCGAAGAGGATAGCAGAGGAATATTCGCTTCCGTTTATTCCGTTACAGGAGGGATTTGATAAGCTTTCTGCAAATACACCTGCTGACTACTGGCTTGCTGACGGCGTTCATCCTACCGCTTGTGGTCACGAGTTTATTAAGGAACAGTGGCTTAATACTTTTAAAAATTTATAAAAACACAAAAGGCATTTTGCATGTTGCGAAATGCCTTTTAATTTGCAAATGAAACCTTGACAACGTTCAATAAAAAGTGTAAAATATAATGAATAATAATATGGAGTATTTTGCTTTGAAGGAACAGTATATTCGTACCGCTATGATTATAGGTGAAAGCGGTGTTGAAAAAATTAACAGTTCGAAAATTATCATATTCGGAGTTGGCGGTGTCGGCTCTTATGCAGCAGAGGCACTTGCAAGATGCGGATTTAAAAGGATTGATGTTGTTGATGCCGACGTTGTTTCAACGTCAAATATCAACAGACAGCTTATAGCCTTAATATCAACCGTTGGCAGAAAAAAGGTTGACGTAATACGTGAACGAATAAAGGATATATCTGCTGATACAGTAGTAAACTGTTATGATATATTTTATGACAGAGAAACACAGAGCAAAATTAAATTATCTGAATACGACTACATCGTTGATGCAATCGATTCCATAGAATCTAAAATTCTTCTTGCGAAAGAAGCAAAAAAGTGTGGGATTCCGATTATTTCAGCGCTTAGCGCAGGAAACAAACTGGATATTGGGAAATTTACAGTTGCTGATATATTTTCTACAACCGTTTGTCCAATAGCTAAAATAATGAGAAAGCGGCTAAAGGAAGAAAACATAGATGAACTCAAGGTGGTGTATTCAACAGAAACGCCGATAAAGACAGAGGGCTCTTTTGTTGATTCGGTTGGAAAAAAGTCTGTCGGAAGCATATCTTTTGTTCCATCTGCTGTGGGACTTATTATGGCGGGAGAAGTGGTAAAAGATATAATCGGCTACAAGGTGGAAAAATGAATTATATCGAAAAGAACAATAAATATATTGACTTAGCAAGAGAAAAAATCAAAACATATTATAACTGTCACACGCCCAAATTCTATATAGAAACTGCCGGTTGTCAGCAAAACGAAGCAGACAGTGAAAAGCTTACAGGAATGGCAGTTGACCTTGGATATGCCGTCACTGACAAAAAAGACGAAGCTGACTTGATACTTATCAACACTTGTGCGGTACGTGAACATGCTGAGCTCAAATCCCTTTCTCATGCCGGCCATTTAAAGCATTTAAAAGAACAAAACTCTAGCCTTGTTATCGGTGTTTGCGGTTGTATGGTTCAGCAAGAGCACAGAAAGAACGATATAAAGTTAAAATACCCTTACGTAGATTTTGTTTTCGGTACAAATAAACTATTTGATTTTCCTCAGATGCTATATAAGGTTTTGACCGAGAACAAGCGCCACTTTTTCGTTGAATCATACGACGAAAATAAAGGATATATGGTTGAGGGTGTGCCCGTCTGCCGAAAAAGTACAAAAACTGCATGGGTATCCATAATGTACGGATGCAATAATTTTTGTTCGTATTGTGTGGTGCCTTACGTAAGAGGAAGAGAAAGAAGCAGAGAAGTAAGATATATTGTAGAAGAAATAGTTGAGCTTCTTAAAAATGGATGTAAAGATATAACACTGCTCGGACAAAATGTAAACTCCTACGGTAAAGATCTTGAAACTCCTGTGTCGTTTGTTGATTTGTTAAAAGAAATAGACGGACTTGATTATGACTTTGTACTTAGATTTATGACATCTCATCCTAAAGATGCAACTCATGAGCTTTTTGATTTTATTGCGGAGTCCAAACATATCGAGCCTCACTTTCACATACCTATTCAGTCAGGCTCCGACAGAATTCTAAAAGAAATGAACAGATGCTATACAAGGGAGGCATTTATTTCACTTTGTAAATATGCTAAGAAAATTATGCCCGATATTTCACTGACAACAGACGTTATAGTCGGTTTTCCTGGTGAAACGGATTTCGATTTTGAAGATACCCTTTCACTTCTTAAAGAAGTAAGATTTGATTCTGTCTTTTCGTTTATTTATTCAAAAAGAAAAGGAACAAGAGCCGCAGAAATGAAAGAACAGATACCGGAGGAAATAAAGAAGGAACGAATGACAAGACTTCTTGAGCTTCAAAAGCAAATATCTTCAGAGAATAATAAAAAGCTTATAGGACAGACCGTCAGGGTAATAATAGAGGGTGACAGCAAAAACGACCAAAACGTATGGGCCGGCAGAACAGATCAGGGAAAGCTTATTCATTTTCCTAAAGACGGAAGAAATTTAGAACTTGGTCAGCACGTAATGGTTGAAATCAAAAGAGCAGAAGCATATACAATTTACGGAGAATTAAAATAAAGAAAAGAGGATATAAAGATGAACGTAACAGAACTTGCAGAAACACTTGGCAAAGCGCTTAGCGAAACGGAGGAATATAAGAATTACATTTATGCTAAGAGCGTATATGAAGCAGATAATGAGCTCGAAGAGCTCATCGAAGCATACAATATGGAGAAACTTAGAATTGATATAGTAAATAACCAAGGCTCCGATGAAGACAAAAAAGAAAATTCCACAGACAGACTTAATCAGCTTTATCAGCAGATAATGGCAAGACCTGCAATGATTCAGTATAGCGAAGCTCACGAGAAGCTCGGTCAGCTTATGGATTCTGTAAATAACATTATTTTACAGACAATGAACGGAGACGAAGGTTGTACACCCGACAAGTGCGCACATTGTAACCATTGCAACCACTAAAGATTAAGGAATAGGTTGGTATTTTTATGACTTCGATGATGAAACAGTACTTCGAAATCAAAGATCAATATAAAGATTTTATTTTGATGTACAGGTTGGGTGATTTCTATGAAATGTTTTTTGATGATGCTCTAAAAGCGTCAAAGGCATTGGAAATCACTTTAACGGGACGCGACTGGGGTGAACCCGAGCGTGCGCCTATGTGCGGTGTACCATTCCACAGCTGCGACCCTTATATTAAAAAGTTAATAGAAAAAGGCTATAAAGTTGCTATATGTGAGCAAACGGAAGATCCGGCTGAAGCTAAAGGCATAGTAAAAAGGGAAGTTACCAGGGTAATCACACCCGGTACCTTGACCGACGGTGAAATGCTCGACGGAGAAAACAGTAACTATCTTTCTACTCTTGTTTTCGAAGACAACGCGGTAGCAATTTGCTTTTGTGATATAGCAAGTGGAAATATTAGTGCAACTTTTTGCTCTAACCTTTCTGTTGCCGAAATCAACACAAAGATAATCAATGAAATTGCAGTATTTTCACCGTCAGAGCTTTTGTGTCCTGCAATCCCTAAAGAGCATACTGCTATAATTGATTATGTTAATTCAACAGGCAGATGTCTTGTTAATATGAGTGAAAAGGAATTATTTGGCGCTCTTAACGTATTAGCGGTTATAGGTAACAATAAGGTTTGCGAAGAAGCACTTCGTCCGCACGGGTGCAAGGCTCTTAATTCCGCAGTTGCTTATATGATTGCTTATTTATCTGACACTCAGAAAAAACCTTTTGACCATATCAAAAATCTAACAGTATATGATGAAACGTCATATATGGCTATTGATGCGTCCAGCAGAAGAAGTCTTGAAATTACCGAAAGAATGAGAAGTCGTGAAAAGAAGGGCTCGCTTCTTGGAATCGTCGATAAAACTAAGTCGTCGGTTGGCGCAAGACTTCTTAAAAGATGGCTCGAAAAGCCTCTTATAAACTGTAATGCAATAAAGCGTCGTCAGGATACGGTGAAAGATTTTGTGTCCGACCCTATAATGAGAGACAGTGTAAGGGAAGTAATCTCTGAAACACAGGATCTCGAAAGACTTTTAACTAAGATACTTTATTCAAACCCGAATGCTCGCGACCTTAAAGCAATAGAAAAAACATTGCGCTGCGTTGTGAAGCTTTCGTCGCTTCTGAAGACGTCAGATTCTGACATTCTTAAGGATATAAAGAGCAAATGCATTAACGCCTGTTCGAACAACGTTACCGAACTTATAAATCTTTTAAGTGCTGCTATTGTTGAAAACCCTCCTTTGACTGTAAGAGAGGGAAAAATGATTGCAGAGGGCTTCAATGCTGACGTTGATGAGCTTAATAGCATTCTTACCGATTCGGCAAGGTATGTTCTTATGGTTGAAGAGGCTGAGCGTGAGGCAACAGGAATCAAAGGACTTAAAGTAAGCTATAATAAGGTGTTTGGTTACTATATAGAGGTGTCAAAACTTCACTCCGAAAGCGTTCCCGACAGATACATAAGGAAACAGACGCTTGTCAATTGCGAAAGATATATCACAAGTGAGCTAAAGGACCTTGAAGCGAAGATTCTTGGAGCAAAAGATAAGGTTACGGCAATTGAGTATAATATCTTTGTTCAAATCGCAGAGAAGGTTGCGGAACAGGATGATTTGATCAGAGAATGCTCCGATATTATAGCAAATCTCGATGCCCTAGCAAGCTTTGCCGAAGTAGCGGTAGAAAATAATTACGTTTGTCCCGAGGTTGATAACTCCGACGTGTTGGAGCTTGTTAATTCTCGTCACCCAGTTGTAGAAAAGTATATCGATTCCTACTTTGTTCCCAATGATGCAGATTTTGATTGTAAAAACAAGAGAGTCGCTCTTATAACCGGTCCTAATATGGCGGGTAAATCAACGTATATGAGACAGGTTGCAATTGCGGTTATTATGGCTCAAGCAGGTTGCTTTGTTCCTGCTAAATCTGCCAGAATAGGTATAGTTGATAAAATTTTTACAAGAGTTGGCGCCAGTGATGATTTGGCATCCGGTCAATCAACGTTTATGCTGGAAATGACCGAAGTGGCATATATTCTTGATAATGCTACCGCACAAAGTCTTATACTTTATGATGAGATTGGCAGAGGAACCAGTACCTTTGATGGTATGAGTATTGCAAAAGCGGTTCTGGAGTATACAGTAAAGAACATAGGTGCGAAAACTATGTTTGCTACTCATTACCATGAGCTTTCCGAAATGGAAAATGAGCTTGAGGGCATTATAAATTATAATATTGCCGCCAAAAAGAAAGATGATAGCATTGTTTTCTTGCGCAAAATCATAAAAGGCTCTGTTGATGACAGTTATGGTATTGAAGTTGCAAAGCTTGCAGGTGTAAATTCCGAGGTTATAAGAAAAGCAAAGCAAAACCTTAAAGCACTTGAAACGAACAAGCTTGATATACATTCCAAGAAATCAGATATTTCCAAATATGATGAGGATAACGTTTCGTTCGATGATATTGCCGAAACAGAGCTTGTTGACAAACTTAAAGGCATAGATATAAATGCTTTGACCCCATATGAAGCCATGTCTATGTTGTATGAGCTTATTAAAATTGCTAATAACAAATAAGAGGTAAAAATGGCAGTTATTAATCTTTTGGATAAACAAACTGCAAATCTTATTGCCGCCGGAGAGGTTGTTGACAGACCCGCCGCAGTGGCAAAAGAACTGCTTGAAAACGCGATAGACGCAGGCGGAACAAGCGTTGTTATCGAAATAAAAAACGGTGGGTCATCTCTTATAAGAGTAACAGATAACGGAAAGGGAATGGCAGCTGAGGACGTGCAGAACTGTGTACTCCGTCACGCAACAAGTAAGATAAAAAATCCCGAAGACCTTGAAGGAATTTCAACTCTTGGTTTTAGAGGTGAAGCTCTTGCGGCTATTTCTGCCGTTTCCAGATTCCAGGTTATTTCAAAAGAAAAAGATGCTCTCCTTGGAACTCTTAAGAGTATGGAAGGGGAGAAGACAGTCGCTTTTGACGAGGTTGGATGTCCTGACGGAACAACCGTTACGGTAAGAGACATTTTTTTCAACGTTCCCGCCAGACGTAAATTCTTGAAA
This sequence comes from Eubacteriales bacterium, assembly GCA_045594565.1. GTDB lineage: Bacteria > Bacillota > Clostridia > Oscillospirales > SIG627 > RGIG6353. Next base: position 4,283 of record JAZNYT010000044.1, on the reverse strand, counting down.
AAGGATGCAACTGAAACGGCATACATTGCGCAGTATGTCGAGAGAATCGCACTTTCTCATCCCGAAATAGCAATAAAATTTATAGTAGACGGCAGAGTTAGGTTTTCTACGCAAGGTAATGGAGTGCTTTCTGACACTATCTATGCTATATTCGGAAGAGAGTTTGTTGAGTCGCTTATGCCTGTTGAGAGAAATGATGATAAACTGTCCGTATCAGGCTTCGTGTCACTTCCTGAGCGCTCTGCTATAAACAGAAATCACCAAATAATTTTTGTAAATAACCGTTTAGTGCGTTCGAGAATAGTTTCTTATGCTATTGAAGATGCATACAAAAGTTATATTATGACCGACAGATATCCGTCGTTTATAGTTTTTTTGTCTTTGAATCCTCATCTTGTTGACATTAACGTTCACCCATCTAAGCTTGAGGTACGCTTTGTCGATGAAAGTGCAGTAAGAGAAGCAGTTTACTTTGCAGTTAAAAATTCTCTGGAAGACAGAACTAACGTAATTAAAGAGGATTATATCCGAAAGTCTAACGAGCAAATTGTAAAGTCAACACTGTTAAATGCTTTTGTCCCCATGGAAAAAGCAAGCGAAGCACCAAAACAACAGGAAATTAGCTTGCCGTTATCATTTGATTTTGCAGAAGCCAAGCCTGTGTCTGAAGAAAAAAATGTTGTTGATTTAAAGCCGATTGTTGTTGATGCAAAGCCCGAAGCGGAGACAAATTTTGTTACTTTCGAGAAAATTTCATATGATGAATCGGGAGAAGCAAAACAGTCTTTTACTTTGCGCGACAGTGAAAATCCAACGAAATTGCGTGACGAAGCAGAATCATTTATAGGAACCTTTGAAGAAAAAACAGTGCCTGTAACCAAAGTTGCTTCATACAAAGGAATAGTATTTAACACTTACATTATTGCAGAGTATGAAGATAATATGTATATTATTGATAAGCACGCGGCTCACGAAAGAATAATATACGAGTCGCTCAAAAAAAATATGTCAAACGGTTCTGTTCAAAGTCTTATAGCCACTCATCCTATAAATTTGTCGCGAGTACAGTTTGAAACCGCAATGGATAACATTGATGATATTAAGTCGTGCGGATTTGATATTGAGGCGTTCGGAGATGATTCTTTAGTCTTAAGAGGAGTTCCTACCGAATTTTCAGACTTCGACGTTTCGGATACAGAAAAAATCCTTGTTGATATGATTGACGATATATCCGTTGGAAAGAGTGCAAAAAACACGAAAAATGAAATCTTGGACAGAAGTCTTTATACAGTTGCTTGTAAAGCAGCAACCAAAGCAGGATATAAAGATGATGAAAAGTCGTATATTTGGCTTATAAATAAGCTGTTCGAACTCGATAACCTATTTTGTTGTCCCCACGGCAGACCATTAATTGTAAAGTATACAAAATCACAAATTGAGAAAATGTTTTTCAGAACTTAAAAAGGAGATATATGTTTGAACTCTTGAAAAAAGAGGGGAGAGCCCGACGAGGACGTTTGCATACCGTTCACGGCGTTATTGAAACCCCTGTTTTTATGAATGTTGGTACTTGTGGTGCTATTAAAGGCGGAATTTCTACTATGGATCTACGCGAGCTCAAATGCCAGGTAGAGCTTTCTAATACCTATCATCTTCACCTTCGCCCCGGTGATGACGTTATATATGATATGGGAGGAATTCATAAGTTTTTCAACTGGGATAAACCTGTCCTTACAGATAGTGGCGGATTTCAGGTTTTCTCTCTTGCCAAGCTTCGCAACATTACCGAGGAAGGCGTAACCTTTGCGAGTCACATAGACGGACATCGAATTTTTATGGGCCCGGAAGAAAGTATGCAAATTCAGTCTAACATTGCATCCACAATTGCAATGGCTTTTGACGAATGTGTGGAAAATCCTGCTGAATATTCTTACGTCAAGGACTCTTGCGAAAGAACTTACAGATGGCTTCTCAGATGTAAAGCTGAAATGGAAAGACTCAACTCCCTCGAACGAACAATAAACCCGCATCAGATGCTTTTTGGTATAAATCAAGGCGGAACTTATGAGGATCTCAGAATTGAGCATATGAAAAAGATCAGAGAGCTGGATCTTCCCGGGTATGCTATCGGTGGACTCGCGGTAGGGGAGGCAACTGAAGATATGTACCGCATAATAGATGCAGTCGAGCCTTTTATGCCGGAAGATAAACCCAGATACCTTATGGGGGTTGGTACTTGCTCAAATATCATAGAAGGCGTGGCACGTGGCGTTGATTTCTTCGACTGTGTTATGCCGAGCCGCAATGCCAGACACGGTAATATATGTACATGGAAGGGTGTCATTAACCTTATGAACAAAAAATATGAGCGTGATGATTCTCCGATTGACAGCGATTGCGATTGCCCTGTTTGCAAAAACTATTCTCGTTCCTATATCCGTCACCTTTTAAAAGCAAAGGAAATGCTTGGATATAGACTTGCCGTTACTCATAACATTTATTTCTACAACAATCTTATGGAAAAGATACGCGAAGCACTTGATAATGGTACTTTTGATTCCTTCAGAAATCAGTATTCCGATATGATTTCTAAAAGAATATAATTGTAAATATATTATATATTTTTTGAAATTATGTTTATTTTTTCAAAAATATATGTTATACTTAAAAACAACTAAAAAAACAAAGAGGTTTATTATGAAAAAATTTGCATTGATTTTATTGACCGTTATTTTATCGGTAGCGCTTCTTGCCGCTTGCTCCGATAATCCCGAAACTCCCGCAACAGAAAAAAAGCCCGTCGACCCTACAACACCCATCGCAGAATGCTTCGACTTGCCTTACCAGTATGACTTGTCGCCTTATATTACCGTTGAAAAAGATAATTATATGAATCTTCAGGTTACAAAGATTGACACATCTGTTACTGACGAACAGCTTAATGCAGCTATTTTTAGTGAGCTTGAAGCCCACGGAACTCTCGCAGACGTTACTGATAGGCCTGCTGAGCTTGGAGATACACTTAACATCAACTTTAAGGGATATGTTGATGATGTTGCTTTTGAAGGCGGAGAGGCTGATAACCAAGAGCTGGTTCTTGGAGAGGGCGGTTATATTCCCGGATTTGAGGATGCTATTGTAGGACACTCGCTCGGCGAAGAATTTACAATTGATGTAACCTTCCCCGAAGATTATAACGAACAGCTTGCAGGAAAGGCTGCAAAGTTTGAAATCAAAATCAACTCTATAAAAACTACATTACTCCCCGAACTCAACGAAGCGTTTGTTACTGAAAATTATGACTATTCTTCAATTGAAGAATTTATCACTGCAACAACAGAAAAGCTTGCAAAAGAAAATGTTATTAACGCGGATGCAGAGCAGAAGAGTGAGCTTTTTGCAGCCATATATAACACTGTAAAGTTCCTTGATTACCCCAAAAAAGAGTATCAGGCGCGTTATGACGAGTTTGTTGATTACTATACCGCTTTAGCTCAGACAAATTTCGGCGTAGATCTTAAGACCTTTATTACCGAAGTTGCAGGAAGCACAGAAGAAGAGTTTTATCAGCAGGCTGATTTAAGCGCAAAACAGTACGTTGAGCAGGATCTTATCGTTTATGCTATCGGTAACAAAGAGAATCTTATTACTTCTCTTAAAAAATCCGATTATGACGCGTACCTCGCAAAGATTGCATCTGACAACGATATGCAGGTGGCAGATGTAGAAGCTGCTCTTTCCGCTGATGAGTTATGGAATTCGTTGATTATCGAAACCGTGTTTGATTTTATTCTTGACAACGCTACAGTTGTTGAACCTACCGAATCTGAACCTATTGTTATTACACCCGTGGCAGAGTAATGAATTTTTATTAGTCGAAGTGAGGATAAATTCTTCACTTCGATTTTTTGTTCATCGGTTAACCTTTTTCCAACCACGCGACTATCGCGTGGTTTTCTTTATACAAAAAGAAGCCTGTGCAAAGCACAGGCTTCAGTCTGTCGAAAAAGGTCACTCGAAAGAGTGGCTTTTTTGTGTTAAATATGGTATAATAGAGGTAGAAAAAATGTGAGGTAAAAATATGTTAAGTAAGGGACAAAACGGAAGAGACCAAATGGAAATGGTATCGCTTGAAGAGATTCTACCAGAAAATCATTTGTTGAGATTAATAGATGCAGCAGTAGACTTTAGTAAAATTTACGAAATGGTAGAAGAATTGTATTGCGAAGACAATGGAAGACCAAGCGTTGACCCTGTTGTGTTGGTAAAAATGGTATTAATCC
>JAZNYT010000043.1:0-3740 GCA_045594565.1 Eubacteriales bacterium | reverse complement strand
GGAAGTTTCAAGTGGTAATTTTAGTTCATATCGAGGCGTATTTTTCGAAGTAATACTTTACGTATTACAAGGGAAATCAACGAAGATATGGGCAAAAATTACCCTTGAAACCGAAAAGAGTTCGGCTCTCTTCGGCTATACCACCGTAAAGCATCTCACCGAAAAGCTTCATTACAGTAACGCTACGATAAACCGTGACCTCACCCTTCTGGAAACGAAAAAGCTTGTTAAAAGAAGCTATGGAGGAGTGGAGCTTGAAAGTCAGAGAAATATTCCTCTTGTTTTCCGTTACCATAAAATGAAAAGCTCAAAAATGAAGGTGGCTAAAGCGGCATCAAAGCTTATTGAGGATGGAGACACTGTTTTTATCGACGCTACCACCACGACTCAATATATGGGTCACTACCTTGAAAATAAAAAGGAGCTGACCGTTATTACCAACAATATGGCGCTTGCCACCTATCTCAGCGACATCGGTACAAAGGTCATCTGTCTTGGGGGCACGATTGTAGAAGCACCGTATATGTTATCGGGCATACAGGCGGTGGAAAATGCAAAAAAGCTACACGCGGATAAGATGTTCTTTTCGTCTGCGGGAATTACAGATAAAGGCAACATTGTATGCTCTGAGATGTACTACAGTCTGTATCTTGCCATGATGGAAAATTCCGACAAGGTGTACTATCTTGTGGACAAAGGAAAGCTCAATCCCGAGGGTGACAACTATCTTTGTGATATCGATAGCGTGAATACCGTTATTTCGGATATGGACCTTGAGGAAATAATAAAAAAAGAATATGAGAATACAGAATATATAATAGTGAGGAAATAAAATGAAATACAAAATAATTGCCTGCGACCTTGACGGCACGCTTCTCAATTCCAAAATGGAGGTTTCAAAGGAAAATATTGAAGCCATAAAAGCCCTTTACAACAAAGGCGTTGTGTTTGTACCCTGTACAGGAAGAACCTTTTCGGAGATTCCGGAGGAAATAAGAGAGCTGCCGGGAGTAAGATACTTCATTCACTCGGGAGGTGCTGTTGTATACGATAAAGAGACAGGCGACCGAATAGAGATGTGTATGACAAAGGAGCTTGCAAACAAGGTGCTCGACAAGGTTTACACCTATTCCACCTTTACCGTTATGCGATACAAGGGTCAATCCTACGTTGACAAAGTTACCTGCAACGAAGAAAATTACAAGGCGCACAGACTTTCCGACAACTGCAGAAGATTTATCTTCACCACCAACAATACTGTTGACAATTTCAAGGAATTTGCCTACTCGCTTGAAAGCGTTGAGGCGACCTGCACCTACTTTAAGTATGCAGACGAGCAGGAGGAGTGCAGAAAATACTTTGAGGATACGGGACTCTATCAGGTGGTTTCCTCAGAGCCCTACAACATCGAGTGTCTTTCGAACAAATCGGGCAAGGGCATCGCTCTCTTAAAGCTTGCGGAAAAGCTTGGAGTTGACAAGAGCGAGACAGTTGCTATGGGTGACAGTAAAAACGATGAAAATGCCATCCGCCTTGCAGGTCTTGCGCTCGTTATGGCAAACGGCAAGGAAGAGCTTAAAAAGCTTGCGGATGAAGTAATTTGTTCAAACGATGAGCATGCGGTGAAATACGTTCTGGAGCACTATTTTAGCTAAGCTTTTGAAAAATTCATAAAAAAAGATTTTGAAACTTCTTATAAAAAACTGTTTCTTTGACATAAAAGAATAGACAAACAAAAAGGCTGTGAAACGTTCTGTTTCACAGCCTTTTATTCGTTGTTCTTACTTTACAACCTTGAGGAATACAAGGATTGAAAGGACGATACCGATAAATGCGTAAAGTCCAACGAGACCTCCGATAAGTCCGAAGATGATACCGATAATAGGAAGCTTTGCAAGAAGTCCTATAACAACTCCGCAAACGATATCGATAACTGCGTAAATGATGATAGCAATAACGAGTGAAACTACGTCAACTGCCTTAAATGCATTGGGGAAAAATTTTTTAAGTGCGTCCATAATAATCTCCTTTTATGTAAAATTACTTTCTATTATAATACAATTTTTGTTGTAATTTGTCAACTGTCTTTTTTATCAACGCTCCATAAAATGATACCTACACAAACAAGCGCCAGAGCGATTACGAGATAAAGAGGTGCCACTCCTCCTTTTTCTTCAAGAAGGAAGGCGGAAAAGAGTACTCCGAAAACGGGGGTCATAAAGCTGAAAATAGTGATGCCCGATGCGGAGTTATGCTTCAAAAGCACCGTCCAGAGAGAATAGGAAATGGAGTAGATAAACGCGAGCCCGAGGAAGATAGGAAGAATTCCGAAAAAGTCGATTTTACCTCCAAGTAGGGCTCCAAGTGTAAAGAGCACCAATCCTCCCATTACCATCTGATATCCGCACAAAACGAAGGGGTCCTCTTTTTGAGATACCTTTTTTATAACGAGAAGAGAGAAGGAATATGCGAGTATTCCCACTAGCACAAGTCCGTCACCAATGCTGAAGTTAAAGCTGAGCCCGTCGAGATTCATAATTATTATACCGAGAAATCCCACGATACAGGAGATTATTTTTCTGGTATTGAGTTTTTCCAGTCGGAACACAAAGCCCGACAAAATCGCCACCATAAATACGTCTGTGCTTTTAAGTATCGCACCCTTTACCGACGTAGTATAAAGGAGACCTACGTAGAGAAAAGCGTACTGCAAAACCGTTTGAAGCAGGGACACCAGAGCTATTCCGCCGATATTTTTCTTTTTCGGAAGTGCCACTTTTTTATTCGTAATGCTGAAAATCAAAAGTGTTATAATGCCTGCCGCCGCAAATTCAAGACCTACCCATAAAAAGAGGGAGGGCAGATGGCCCGCATTAAGGTAGTTGTACCCCATTTTTACGATGGGTGTGGATATTCCCCACAGCGCACAGCACAAAAGCGCTGTTATTGATGCAAATATTTTATTCTTGAAAATTGATGTCATAATCGCGAAACCGTCCTTTAAGTGATGTCCTATTATACTTCTTCGAGAAGAAAAAAGCAAGTCCAAAACAAAAAATAGATTCTTAAGGTAGAGAGCTTTTTATAAAACTCTCTCCCCTTTTCTCAATATTTTCACCAATCTATATTCCGGATTTCGTATAAGTACATCCTCGGGTGTCGTAACTACTTCTACCTCTTTTCCGAAATTATATAAATCACGCATTTCTTTGGGTATTACAAGCCTTGATAAATTATCAAATTCTTTTATCACCCCTACAGAATTATTACATCTGTATTTTCTCACAAAACTCACCTCCACCTTTAATATATTACACCTAATAAGCGTAAAAGTCAATACACCTATTAGTTGTGTAATATAATTTTATTGTAGGAGGTGAGTTTATGTACCGCATAAGAGATTTGCGAGAGGACAGAGATTTGTCACAAGCGGATATTGCAAAGGTTATAAAGACAACTCAGCAGCAATACAGCAAAATAGAAACAGGAAAAGCCGATATAAGCGGACAAAAGCTCATGCTTTTAGCAAAGTTTTATAATGTATCGACAGACTATATTTTAGGAATATCAAAGGATAAATAAGATAAAGGGGGTTATATTTGAAGTGATAAAATGATGGTAGACACAAAAAAAGTGTCTACCATCGTTTTTTATGCTATACTAAAGGAAAAGGAGATGATAATAATGGGAAGACCAAAAGGTGGAACGAATAATAGCCATAGCAAGGAAGAAAAATTAGC
>JAZNYT010000042.1:0-27751 GCA_045594565.1 Eubacteriales bacterium | reverse complement strand
CGTCCCAGTCGATGAATTCGCCGTAGGTAATCTCGTCGGTGTCATCGGGCTTGGAGTGAGTTGTTGTGGGTGCTATTGCGTCCTCGCCTTTTTTAACCTTCTGTTCATCGAGAACGGAGCCGTCTCCGTCGTAGAAGAATACCTTGAAGACGTCTACCCACTTTGCCGTAATCTCGGCAACACCTGCGATATCTGCATAGGTGGTAGTATCGTCGATGAGAGTTGTACCTGCCATCCAGCCGTCAAACTCTTTATCACCGACTGTATGGTCTGCTAAGCTGAAGCCTGAGTAAGGAAGCTTGGGCTTGATAAGCTGGTTATATTTTACAGTGATAGACTGTACGTATGAACCTGCGGTTTGGTGCAATACGGTGTAAACGAAGTTAACGGGAATGGTATATTCTTTTTCTGTCTTGTCGAATTCGGGGTAAACGTGGAGGTCTGACTGTACGTTTGTGTGAGCCTTGTCCCAAGTGAAGGTGTCCTGATACTCGAACTCGTCGGTGTCGGCAGGCTTTGTGGGAGTCTTTGTGGTGGAGGCGGTGTTGCCCGGCTCTACGTATACAGTGTCGAGTACTGTGGTTTTGTCGCTGTCGTAGAAGGTAACGGTGTAGGTATCACCCCAAGAAGCCTTGATTTCTGTTGCAGGGTGGATATCTGAATACTTGGTAGTGTCTGTGATAAGGGTAGTACCTGCATACCAGCCTTTGAATACCTTGTTTCCGTTCTCCATATTTGTGGGAAGCTCAGACTTGATAAGCTGGTTATAGGTTACGGTAATAGTAGCAGGAAGCCCCGTATCTGTACCGCCGTTATAGTTAACGGGAATGGTATATTCTTTTTCTGTCTTGTCGAATTCGGGGTAAACGTTGAGGTCTGACTGTACGTTTGTGAGAGCCTTGTCCCAAGTGAAGGTGTCCTGATACTCGAATTCGTCTGTGTCAGCAGGCTTTGTGGGAGTCTTTGTAGTGGAGGCGGTGTTGCCAGGCTCTACGTAAACTGTGTCGAGTACTGTGGTTTTGTCACTGTCGTAGAATGTGACGGTGTAGGTGTCGCCCCAAGAAGCCTTGATTTCGGTAGCACCCATGATGTCGGAATATTTGGTAGTGTCGGAAATAAGGGTTGAGCCTGCATACCAGCCCTTGAATACCTTGTTTCCGTTCTCCATATTTGTGGGAAGCTCGGGCTTGATAAGCTGGTTATATGTAACTGTGATGGTAGCAGGAAGGTTTGTACCCGTAGCACCGTCATAGTTGATGGTGAGAGTATATTCTCTTGCAGTTTTGGTGTAAGTAGGATAAACGTGAAGGGTGGACTGAACGTTTGTGAAATCTTTGTCCCAACTTGCAAACGAGTAATCCCACTCGTTATCGGAAGCCTTGTCGGGAGATGCAGGTGCTGTAGCAGAGGAGCCCTTTGCCACAAGGTCTGTTTTTATAACGGTGTTTCCGACTGTGCCTTCCTCTTTAGCATAGAAATATACGTTATAGTAGGTAGTGGAAGGACCGCTGGGAATGGGGTAAACGTTTCTTGTAAGATAGGTTACGTCGGTGTAGGTGATAATGTTCTTAAATATCGACTCGTTTTTATAGTTCTGGAAGTTAACTGTTCCGTTAACGTTCTTTACAACAATGCCTTCGCCTGTGGTAACGTTTTTAAGAGTAACCTTATCGCCGCCGCGAATGAGGATACGTCCCGTTACCTTAACGTTTGTAAGCTTAACGAAGCCTCGTCCAACGCCGTCGCCGAGAACAAGGTCGCCGTTTACGGTACAGTTCTGGAGAGTGACGTTAGGAACGTTTATCATGAGGGAACGCTCGGAATTTATCGAGTAGGTGTCGGATACCTGTATGTAGTCGCTGAAGATATTGTACATTATCTGTGCGAACTGCGCACGTGTTACGTGTGCACGTGGCTCGATAAGATTCATGTTAGTACCGTTAACGTAGCCTTTTTCAACGAGAGCCGCAACGGCGCCGATAGCCCAAGGAGAAACCTCGTCGTAGTCGCTGTATTTTTCAAGCACTGAAAGGTCGCCGTCTTTTAGCACCATGGCACGTGCAATAACTGCCATAGCCTCCTCACGGTAGATAGCGCGGTTTCCTTCGATATATGAACCTGTACCGCCGAAGGTCTCCATCTGTACAGCCTTAGCGATCTCACGGTAAAACCAATCTGTATTTTTGAGGTCCTTGAAATGTCCTACGGGAGCAACTGCCTCCGCACCGAATGCGCGGTTGACGATAGTCGCCATCTCCGCACGGGTCATTTCACGGTCTGCTCTTATGGTTTTGTCCTCATATCCGCCCAGCAGCTTGTTGTCGACTGCATCCGAGAGGGCGGTGTTTGCCCAATGGTTTGCATCATAATCCTTGAACGTGGTAAGGTCGTATGCCGAAACGCACGTAGAAAGAATAGTGACCATTGCCATAAGGAGAATCAGAATTCTTGTTAATTTTTTCATCTTTATTTCCACCTTTCAGTTTTTCACTTGAAGTAAGCGTTAATGTATTCTGCCTTGGTAATTGTTTTCTCGTTATTGTAAGCAGTTTTTATGGATTCAACAAGCGTGAGATCCTTTCCGCTTTCGTTAAGGAGCACCGTCAGTCTGTCGAGAATCGCCTTGACCTGTGTGTCACAGTCCTTTTCCATCACTGCAACCTTATCCAGTATCTCTGTCATCATCTGACCCTTCTGTAGCTTCTTTTCCTCGTTGGATAAAGCTGCATAGGCTGCAAGGGAGGTAGATTCCAAATTTTTTAGTGCCGATGTGAATTCGGATTTCAGGATGTACATCTCTCCAACAAGATTTGCTATCTCCTCATCTGCCGATGGGGTTGTAGGTGTTGGGGGAGGCGTTACGGGTGTTTCCTCCTTCGGCTTTTCTGCAGGAGGTGTCACGGGAGTTTCTTCGACGGGTGTGTCCTGCGGTGGAGTCTCTCCCTTTGGAGCTTCGTCCTCGGGTGGCTCCGAAGGGGGCACCTCTTTACTTTGAAGCAGCTCCTCCAGAGTTAACTTCCCTTGGAGAAGCAGAAGAGATTCGTCCTTCGTTATTCGTCCTTCGGCAAGCGCCGTCTTTTCTTCTTCGGTCAGGTCGCGTACCGATATTTCGGGGTATTTTTCAAGAGTTGACGTTATTATTTTGTCGTTTTCCTCACGCTTCACAGAAAGCTCCTCCTCCGTTGAGGTTATTCCCATGAAGAGTGCCGTTATATTATCCCATTGCCAAATCACAAGGGCGACTACCAGTATTACTATAAAAAGCAACACCGCGAGTAAAATTCGTTTTCCTTTAATAATAATCACACTCCCAAAAAAATATCGGCGGATATTAAAACCCATTTTAGAAATTATACCATTATAATATATATTTGTCAACAAAAAATATAGTCGAAACGACTAAAAAAACGCCGCTGACTTTTGAAGTCAAACGGCGTTTTTTGTTATTTTTTGATTAAATCGGTCGCGAGTCTTTCGGAAAGCTTTTCGGCAAGAGACAGTGCTTTGTTGTAATCCTTTTTAGAAAACAGGGCGGTGTCGGCTCTTTCCTTTATTTTTTTCTTCGAAAGTTCCTTTTCTGAGGAGAAAATGAGCGCTCCTTTTCTGAAAAGCCTAGGCTTTATTAAAAAGATTGCGGAAATGTCATCGGCGGATATTTTGATGACGTCCTCTCCTTCTATAACCAGAAAAGAGTCCTCGACATAAAGCTTTTTCTTATAAAAGCTCAAGGCTTCGGGCAAAATATCCGAAAGAACAAGAATTTCTTCCTTTGCTTCAGGAACGAAAACCTCGGGTACAGGCTCGGGTGCAGGCTCATAGTTTTCAATTTTCTTGTCAAGCCTTTCCCATTCAGCCATATCTATCCTGGCACGTCTTACGTCGCCGCTTTTACCTGTGGTAACGAGCCCCGTCTTTTCCATATAGCCTACCATTATGGCAGCTCCCAGTTCACTTATTTCAAGCGCTTCGGAAAGCTCTTTTACAGTGAATTTTTCGGCTTTTACGGCAAATTCTGCCGCCCTGTCAAACTCCTCTCGGTGCTTTTCGGGTATATTTATCTTCATAAAGTGTCCTTTCTTTGAATTGCTGAAATTGCAAGTACAGGCTATTATATCCCTTTTTTTTGAAAAAGTCAAATATTACGTAAAAATACTTGAATTCATAGTAAACCTATGGTATAATAGGACGAATAAAAAAACATCTATACGGAGAGCTTATGAAAATATCCACGAGAGGGCGTTACGCTCTTAAAATAATGCTCGACCTTGCTCTCAATTATTCGGAGGGCTACGTTTCACTCAGAGGCGTTGCCGAAAGGCAGAACGTGTCGGCAAAATATTTAGAACAAATAATAGCGATGCTGGCAAATGCAAAGCTTATCAAGAGTACAAGAGGAAAAAGCGGCGGCTATATGCTCTCCCGTCATCCTTCGGAATATACGGTGGGTGAGATACTTAGGGCAACCGAAGGCTCGCTTGCTCCTATTTCCTGTGTTGAGGATTCTCCCAACAAGTGTACTCAAAGCGGATGCTGTCCCACTCTTTTCTTCTGGGAGGGGCTCAACCGCACCATAAACGAATATATAGATTCAACCACCCTTGAGGACGTTGTGAATCAAGAAAAAAGCATTGGAGAAAGGGAAAAAACAAATGAGAATATATGCAGATAACGCGGCTACCACCAAGGTGAGCCGAAAAGTAATAGAAACGATGACAGAATATCTCGAAAAGGTATACGGAAATCCCTCCTCTCTTCATACCAGAGGGCAGGAGGCGGCAGAGGCACTATACGCGGCACGTGAGAAAATAGCCTCTCTTATCGGTGCTGAGGCGAGAGAGATCTACTTCACGTCGGGGGGAAGCGAGGCTGATAATCAAGCTATTATGTCTGCTGCAAGAACCGGCGAGAAGAAGGGAAAAAAGCACGTAATATCCACAAAGTTCGAGCATCACGCGGTGCTCCACACCCTTGAAAAGCTTGAAAGGTCAGGATTTGAGGTGACCCTCGTTGACGTAAACGAAAATGGCATTGTTAAGGCTGAGGATATTGAAAAGGCAATAAGAGAGGACACCTGTCTTGTTACCGTGATGTTTGCAAACAACGAAATAGGAACAGTTCAGCCTATTGCCGAAATCGGTAAAATATGTCGAGAAAAGGGAGTCATTTTCCATACAGATGCAGTACAGGCGGTAGGACATCTTCCCGTTGACGTGAATGCACTTGAGGTTGATATGCTTTCGGTTTCTGCCCATAAATTCCACGGCCCCAAGGGCGTAGGCTTCCTCTACTGTAAGAGAGGAATACCCCTTAAGCCTCTTATTGAGGGTGGCGCACAGGAGAGAGGAAAGAGAGCGGGCACCGAGAACATTCCTGCAATAATGGGAATGGCGGCAGCTCTCGAAGAGGCGGTTATGAATATGGCGGAAAATACCGCAAAGCTTATAAAGAAGCGTGACAGACTCATTGAGGGACTTGAAAAAACACCTCATTCAAAGGTAAACGGTGATAAGGAAAAGCGACTTCCCTCAAACGTAAATATCTGCTTCGAGGGAATTGAGGGTGAAAGCCTTCTCCTTCTCCTTGACGAAAAGGGAATCGAGGCGTCCTCCGGCTCCGCCTGCACGTCGGGCTCCCTTGACCCAAGCCACGTGCTCCTTTCTATCGGACTTCCTCACGACGTAGCACACGGCTCGCTGAGACTTTCCATATCAGAGGAGACCACAGACGAGGAGATAGAATATATAATCAAGTCGGTCCCCGAGGTGGTTGACTATCTGAGAGAAATGTCGCCCGTATGGGAAGAGCTCACCACAGGAAAAAGGGAATATATACTTTAATTTGAATTTTAACTTTAAGGAGACAGAAAAATGTTATATAGCGAAAAGGTAATGGACCACTTCAAAAACCCCAGAAACGTGGGTGAAATAGAGAACGCCGACGGAATAGGTGAGGTAGGCAACGTTAAGTGCGGAGATATAATGAAAATTTATATCAAGGTCGATGGCGGAATTATCACCGACGTAAAATTCAAGACCTTCGGTTGCGGCTCGGCTATCGCTTCAAGCTCAATGGCAACAGAAATGATAAAGGGCAAGAGCATCGAGGACGCACTTGAGCTTACAAACAAGGCAGTAGTAGAGGCGCTTGACGGACTTCCCTCACACAAGGTGCATTGCTCGGTGCTTGCCGAGGAAGCGGTAAAGGCGGCAGTAAAGGACTATTATGACAAGAACGGAATCGAGTACGACAAGACTAAATTCTGCGACGGCGACTGCTGCAACTGTTCAAAGCACGCCGACGAATAAAATGACTCTTCGGGAATTTTTTGAGAAAGAGAAAATATACGAATACTCCTATCTTTCCTTTGACGAAGCGGAGATAACCGACGAAAGAAGAGCGAAAAGACTATTTTCTGACTTTGAGGTGAAGACGGTTATAACCTTTCTGATACCCTATTACGTAAGGACGGAAGAAAAGAGTAACATTTCCCGTTACGCCTTCGCCGAGGACTATCACTATTTTGTGAAGGAGCTTGCCGAAAGGCTTGAAGGGGCGTTTCCATCCCACTTCAGGGTTGCCTGTGATACATCTCCCATAAATGAGGTGAGTGCCGCGGTGAAATCGGGTCTCGGCAGTATCGGACGGCACGGACTTCTCATGAATAAACGCTACGGAACATACGTTTTTATAGCAGAGCTTTTTTCGGATTTACCCCCTGAAAACCCCATGTTTGAGGGAATTTCAAGAAAAGACAAAGGACAGATATGTCGCGAGTGCGGAGCCTGCGAAAGAGCGTGTCAGACGGGCGGAATAAGAGATAAGACAAGGTGCGTTTCTTTTATAAATCAAAAGAAAAAGCTCGATGAGGGAGACCTTGAAATTATAAAAGAGTCGGGTCTTGTGTGGGGGTGCGACGTCTGTCAGGAGGCTTGTCCCGAAAACAGAAGCCCCGAGGAAACAGAGATAGAATTTTTCAGAGAAAAGCTCACCCCCTTTGTTTCGGAAAAGACCCTTTGTGAGCTGATAGAAAACGGTACCTTTTCACGCCGTGCCTACGCGTGGCGGGGAGAGTCGGTAATGAAAAGGAATATCAACATATTCGGTAGTGAAAATGAATAAATGCCCTGTAATAAAGAACATAAAAAAGAAAAAAGAAAGAGCCGAGGTTTTCTCGGCTTTCTTAAAAAGTGAATATCCCGATGCACTTTGCGCTCTGGAATATGATGGCGACCCCTTCAGACTTCTTGTTATGGCAAGACTTTCTGCACAGTGCACCGACAAGCGTGTAAACGAGGTGTCAAAGCCTCTTTTTGAAAGATATCCCGACGTTTACGCAATGGCGGGGGCAGACGTACACGAGCTTGAAGAAATTATCCGTCCCTGCGGACTTTTCCGCACAAAGGCAGAGAGTATTCTCGGTATGGCAAGGGATATTGTCGAAAAGCACGATGGAAAAGTACCCGATACATACGAGTCTCTTATAGCGCTGCCGGGTGTAGGTATGAAGATAGCAAACCTTATGCTTGGCGACGTTTTCGGAGAGAGCAGAGTTGTGCCCGACACCCACTGTATAAGAATTACGTCAAAGCTCGGACTTGTATCAAAAGCCGACCCGGTAATATGCGAAAGAGAGCTTACAACACTTCTCAAAAAAGGGGAGGAGTCGGATTTTTGCCACAGAATAGTGCTTTTCGGGAGAGAATACTGTAAAGCACCAAACCCCCTTTGCGATAAATGTCCTCTTGGAGATTTTATAAAACGAAAGGAAATTTTATGAAGCTTCTTATAGTTGACGGAAACAGTATAATGAACCGCGCGTTTTATGGGGTGAGACCTCTTGTTACCCGCACGGGAATACACACAAACGCTATATATGGCTATCTTAATATACTGAAAAAGCACCTTGACGGAGTAAAACCCGACCTTGCCGCCGTGGCTTTCGACCTGAAGGCACCCACCTTCCGTCATAAAATGTTTGACGCATATAAGGCGGGCAGACATAAGACACCCGACGAGCTTTTGTCGCAGGTTGACTATATCAAGGAGGCAACGAGACTCCTCGGCATAAAAACTGTCAGCCTTGAAGGCTTCGAGGCAGACGATATTCTGGGCACTCTTTCGAATAAATTCGAGGGCGAGAGCTTTATCGTTACGGGAGACCGTGACTCCTTCCAGCTTGTGAGTGAAAAAACCACCGTAATCCTTTCGTCAAATTCGGGTGACGAGCTCTATACCCCCGAAAAAATAGAAGAAAAATATCAGCTTCCCCCAAAGAAGCTCATCGAGGTAAAGGCTCTTGCGGGAGACTCCTCCGACAATATACCGGGCGTTCCCGGAATCGGAGAAAAGACCGCTATAAAGCTTGTTCTTGAGGGTGGAAGCGTTGACGGAATATATGAAAAGCTTGAGAGCGGTGAGCTGAGCGTCACCGATAGCGTTAAAAAGAAGCTTGAGGAAGGACGTGACTCGGCACTTCTTTCAAGAAAGCTTGCGGAGATTGCCCTTGAGGTTGAGGGCATTCCCGAGTTTGAAGAATTAAAGATAGGAACAGAGGACAAAAATGCACTGCGTGAACTCTTTGTGAAGCTTGAATTCACAAAGCTGATGGAGCGTTTTGGACTTACCGAGGAAAAGAAAGAAAAGAAGGAAAATCAGATAGACCTATTTTCTGACCAGATATCCTTTGACACTGCGGCAGATGAAGAGACCGAGATAGAAGCACTCCCCGAAAATGAGTTCTTGCCACTCTTAAAGGGGGATATAATACCTCTCGATTTTATCGGCGACACTTGCTATTTTGATGCTGACGGAAGGATAATTTCATCAAAGGTAACTTCTTCCCTCATATCGTCACTGGCAGATAAAAGACTTGCCCTTTTCGACTCCAAGGAATTCTGGCATTTGACGGGAGATTCCTTCGACAGTCTTTCTCCCGACGTTGCAGCCTTTGATATTCAGCTTGCATCCTACGTTGATAACCCCGACAGTAAGGGGGATTTTTCGAGAATAGTTATGACCTATCTCGGAAAGAGCGTGCCTCTCGGTGCGGAGAGCCGTCCCGAATGGCGAGTGCCTCTCATAAAGCCTCTTTTTGATCAGCTTAAATCGAGGATGGAGGAGCTTCGAGACCTTTACTATGGAATAGAGCTTCCCCTTGCAAGAGTACTTGCGGGAATGGAGCGTGAAGGCTTTGGAGTAGATTCCGAGGGAATTGCAGAATACGGAAAAGAGCTTCACGAAAAGATGAGCGCTACCGAAAAGAGCATCTTTGCGATAGCGGGAGAGGAGTTCAATATAAACTCTCCGAAGCAGCTTGGACAAATCCTCTTTGAGAAAATGTCGCTTCCCGTAATAAAAAAGAAAAAGACGGGCTACTCCACAGATGCGGAGACCCTTGAAAAGCTTCGCTTCTATAGTCCCATAATTGATTTCATTTTAGAGTACAGAAGACTTGCAAAGCTGTACGGTACCTACATTGAAGGACTTCTTAAGGTGGTGGAGGGCGACGGCAGAATAAGAACCAGCTTTAATCAGAAGCAGACTCTTACCGGCAGACTTTCCTCCTCAGAACCGAATCTCCAGAATATTCCCATAAGAACACCCGAGGGAAGTGAGCTTCGCAGATTTTTCGTGGCAAAGGAAGGATACACCCTTATCGACGCCGACTATTCGCAGATAGAGCTTCGTGTTCTTGCCCACATGTCGGGTGATGAAAATCTCATCTCCGCCTTCAATTCGGGCACGGATATACACTCGGCGACGGCGTCCCAAGTGTTCGGAGTGCCAATAGACAGTGTAACGCCGGAGCTTCGTTCACGAGCAAAGGCAGTAAACTTCGGTATAGTTTACGGAATGGGGGCATTCTCTCTTTCGGATGACTTGAAGGTGTCGATGAAGGAGGCAAGTGCCTATATAGAAAGCTACTTTGCAACCTATCCCAAGGTAAAGGAATACCTTGACTCCTGTGTCAAGGGCGCTTATGATAAGGGATATACCGAAACCCTTTGGGGCAGAAGGAGATATATACCCGAGCTGAGCGTTATGAACAAGCAGCTTCGTGCCTTCGGAGAGCGTGTTGCCAAAAACTCACCCATTCAGGGAACTGCCGCCGACGTTATAAAGCTTGCTATGGTGAAGACCGACAGAAGACTCCGACAGGAAAACCTAGAAAGCAGGCTCATCCTTCAGGTACACGACGAGCTTATAATAGAGGCAAAGAATAGCGAAAAAGACTACGTTGCGCGACTTCTGAAGGAAGAAATGGAAGGAGTGGCAGAGCTTGCCGTAACCCTCGCAGTTGACGTTGGGGACGGAGAAAACTGGCTCTCTGCAAAGAAATGAGAAAACCTTATACAAAGGAAGAGCTTTCCGCTCTTTTGAAGAACGTTTTTAAGAAGCACGGCATAAAAAAGGCGATAGTTTTCGGCTCTTACGCCACAGGCTGTGCAAAGTGTAAGAGTGATATAGACATGTGTGTGGAAACAGACCTTCGGGGACTTGCATTTATAGACTTTATCGAGGAAATAAGGCGAGTTCTTAAAATCGACCCCGACGTGGTACGCACCTCTGAGGTGGTGCAGGGCTCACGTCTTGAAAGAGAGATAATAAAGGACGGTGTTGTTATCTATGAAGAATAAAATCACCGTCCGAAAGATGCTTTTCTATACCGAAAAGATTTTGAAGTATACCAAGGGCAAGACTGTTTCTCAAGTTGAAGAGGACTCGATTCTTGCCGAAGCCTGTGTTTTTAATCTGTCACAGATAGGTGAGCTTGCCCACGACGTGACGAGGGAGTTTTCAAAGGCTTACCCCGAGGTGCCGTGGCGCGCCCTTTACGGACTTCGCAACAAGATAGTCCACGAATATGACGGACTCACTCTCGGTCTTATCTGGGAGATAATATTTGAGGATATCCCTCGCCTTCAAAAAAGTCTTTCGGCTCTTTTGTAAGACCTTTTCTTGGGGATTCTCCCGTCTCCTTTTTGTAGGCGGTAAAAAAGCTTGAATAGTCACCGAAGCCCGAATTTACTACGGCTTCGGTGATATTTTTTCCCGAAGCGTAAAGCTCCTTTACAAGAAGTATTCTTTTGTGTGTGATGTATTTTGACACAGTAAGTCCCAGCTTATTTTTGAAAAGTCGGCAAAGGTAATATTTGCTTATATAAAAATGCTCGGCTATACTGTCAAGAGTGAGGGGAGAGGTGATATTGTCGTTTATGTAAATAACGATGTCCTTTATAAGGCCCTCGTTTTTTGTACGCTCCTTTTCGGGAAGTGAATTAAGAGCGTAGAAAAGCTCTGCAAGAGCACCGCTCACAAGCACCTCTTCTTCTGACTTCGTATATTTTTTAAGCCGTTCTATTATTTCCGAAACGCCCTTTTCTTCAAGTATTTTTGCGGAATAGTGATTGCCCACACCCACAGGCCTTTTCTCGAAAAACTCGGTGTAGTTAAGACAATCTCTTTTCTTGAAGAAATCCACGTGCACGTTTATAATGATTCGCCTGTAGGGATAGCTTCCCTTATGTATGATGCGGTGCATCTCGTCCTGTCTCGCAATAACTATGTCGCCGGGCATCATTTCGTATACCGCACCCTCTACCCAGAAGGATGGAGAGCCTTCCTCCAAAATAAGAATCTCATACACTCCCTCGTGAGCGTGAAGCTTATATCCGAAGTTTGGATTAACCGTATCAAGAGATATTCCCACGCTGTAATTTTCGCCCTTCACGTGATTCAATAGAATTTTTTCACCTCCGTTTTCTTAATTATATCAAAAGAGTGCAATATTTTCAATGTTTTTGTCAATTCTTACATAGATTTATTTAATAAAACGTGCTAAAATCATTTCGAGGTGATAAATTTATGAAAATTTTTACAATTACAGGCTTTGCAGATGAAATCGATGCATCGGCAGACAAACAGATTGAAGAAGTAAGAAAGCTTGCAATGGAATACATAGAGGTCAGAGGCGTTGACGGAAAGAACGTTTCCGAGCTCACCGAGGAGGAGGTAGAGGCGTTTAAGCTCAAGCTCGACAAGGGCTGTATTAAGGTTTCCTCTATCGGCTCACCCATAGGTAAGATAAAGATAACCGATAACTTCGAGGAGCATCTCGAAAAGCTTGAATGGGTTATTAAGATTGCAAAGACTCTCGACACAAAATACGTCAGAGTATTCAGCTTTTATATAGACAAGGGGGACAGCCTTGACGCTTGGCGTGACGAGGTTATCTCAAGAATGAAGAAGATGGCTGAAGTTGCCGAAAGAGAGGGTATAGTTCTTCTTCACGAAAACGAGAAGGACATTTACGGTGAAGCTCCCGAAAGATGCCTTGATATTCTCAAGGCGGTAGGAAGTCCTGCACTTCGCGCGTGCTTCGACCCTGCAAACTTCGTACAGGCAGGCTTTGACCCCTATAACGAAGCATATCCTCTTTTGAAGGACTATATCGAATATATGCACATAAAGGATGCAAAGCGTGACGGCACTATCACACCTGCAGGATATGGCGTGGGAGGTATCGAGAATATCCTTATCGACCTTATGAAGAGCGGCTGGAAGGGCTTTTTGAGTCTTGAGCCTCATCTTGGTTCTTTCGTTGGACTCGATGCTATCGAGGGAGAAAGCAAGACTGCAACCGAAGGTCTTTCCACCCCCGAGAAGTTTACACTTGCTCACGATACCCTCAAGGCAATGGTGAGAAAGCATACCGCGAGAGTAAGATTCGGTGTAATAGGTATCGGTAATATGGGTAGCGCCCATGCAAAAAACTTTATTGCAGGTCATGTTCACGAGGGCGTACTTACTGCCGTTTGTGATATAGACGCGGGCAAGAGAGAGGCTTTCAAGGAAAGCAACCCCGATATCCCCGTATTTGCGGATGCAGAGGAGCTTTATGAGAGCGGACTCGTTGACGTTGCAGTTATCGCAGTACCTCACTACGACCATCCGAGACTCGTAATCAGCGCTTTTGAGCACGGACTCAGCGTTATCACCGAGAAGCCTGCAGGCGTTTATACAAAGCAGGTACTCGAAATGAACGAGGCATCGAAGAAGGCAGAGGGTATGTTCGGAATCATGTATAACCAGAGATCTACCCCCGTGTACCAGAAGCTTAAGGAGATGATAGACTCGGGCGAGCTTGGCAGAATCAAGCGTGTTCAGTGGACTATCACCAACTGGTATCGTTCACAGGCTTACCACGATAGCGCAAGCTGGCGTTCAACCTGGGCGACAGAGGGAGGCGGAGCGCTTATAAATCAGAATCCTCATCAGCTCGACCTCTGGCAGTGGCTCTTCGGTATGCCCAAGAGAATTATGTCCCACACCTACTTCGGCAAGTTCCGTAACATCGAGGTTGAGGACGAGGTTACGGCCTTTATGGAATACGAGAACGGTATGACGGGTGTTTATATCACCTCCACCACCGAAGCTCCCGGTACAAACAGACTTGAAATCGCAGCTGATATGGGTAGAGTAATCGTTGAGGGTAACACTATCCGATTCGATAAGCTCGAGGAATCCGAGCCTGAATTTGATAAGAAGAACACTATTCCCTTCGGCGCTCCCAAGAAAGAAACCGTGACGTATAACCTTTATACCGATAACACCAAGTCGCCTCATGTAAAAATCTTCAATGATTTTACCTCGGCATACCTTTACGGTACACCCCTTCTCGCGCCCGGTATAGAGGGAATCAACGGACTTACTATCTCCAATGCTATGCATTACTCCACCTGGGTTGATTCCTGGGTAGATATCGACAACTTCCCTCACGAGGATTACTACAGAATTCTCAAGGAAAAGATTGCCACATCACAGACAAAGGCAAACGTTGATAGCAAAACCGTTGACGTTAACGGAACATTTTAAAAAATAAAACCAAATAAGGAGAAAAGATTAAATTTTTGTTGAAAAAAAGCTTAATCTTGTGTTATAATAATGGATAAGAGAATAGGAGCACAGCTCTATACTGTAAGAGACCTTTGCCAGGACCTTGACGGATTCAAGAAAACCATGAAGCGTATTGCCGATATCGGATACAAAACAGTACAGCTTTCGGGTATCAACTGCACAGAAGATGCCGAGGTTCTCAAGAGCGTTTTCGAGGAAAACGGGCTTCAGGTTGTTGCAACTCACCGTCCCTTCGCGAACTTTGCAGATAATATCGAAGGCGAGATTGCCTTCCATAAGACACTTGGATGTAAGGTCGCAGGTGTCGGCGGATTCGGACTTGCTATGAGAGACAGCATCGAAAAGACAAGAGAGACCGTAAAGAAGTGCAACGAGATTCACCAAAGACTCAAGGCTGAGGGTATGTCCTTTGGCTGGCATAACCACGGAGCTGAATTTGCAAGACTTGACGACGGCAAGACCAGTGTTATGGATATAGTACTCGAAGAGGGTAACTTTGACCTTATCCTCGATGCATACTGGATAGCTTACGTCGGTATCGACCCTGCCCGCTTCATCAAGAAGGTAGGGGAGAGAGCATCTATTCTTCACTTGAAGGATATGAGAGTGCTTCCCGATAACAAGGTAGAATATGCCGAAATCGGAGAGGGAAATATCCTTTGGAACGAGGTTCTTGAGGCTGCAGAAAAATCGAAGTTTGCGGTAATCGAGCAGGATATCTGCCACCGAGACCCTGTAGACTGCCTTGAAACCAGCTACAAGTATCTCACCTCTAATTTTGATTTGAATTAAGGAGAAATTATGGCTTTCATCGACAAGAATTTTTTACTTGACACTAAAACGGCAAGACGTCTTTTCTTTGACGTTGCAGAAAAGCTCCCCATTTATGATTATCATTGCCATCTGAGTCCCAAGGAAATTGCCGAGGACAAGAAGTATGACAGCATAACAGAAATATGGCTTGGAGGCGACCATTATAAATGGCGTTTTATGAGGTCTATGGGCGTCGATGAAAGGTATATTACGGGTGACGCTGACCCTTATGAAAAGTTTGAAAAATACTGTGAGTGCATAGGCTATGCCTTCGGTAATCCACTTTATCATTGGTCGCACCTTGAGCTCCAGAGATATTTTGATATTCACACTCCCATAACTGCGGCTTCTGCAAAGGAGATATGGGAAAAGGCTAACTTAAAGCTCACTACCGCTTTTTCGGCACATCGCGCTATAAACGATTCAAACGTTGAGCTCATCGGTACTACCGACGACCCCTTTGACTCCCTTGAATATCATAAGATAATAAAGGAATCGGGAAAGCTCAAAGCAAGAGTCGTTCCAACCTTCCGTCCCGATAAGGCGGTGAATATCGACGCCGCAGATTTTACGGCGTATATCGAGAAAAACGGAATTTCTTCCTTCGACGGACTCAAGAAAGCACTTTCCGAAAGACTTGAATATTTCGTGTCTCTTGGAAGCCGTATCTCCGACCACGGACTTGTGACCTTCCCCTATCTTTTAAAGAGCGAGGGTGAGGTTTCAGAGATTTTTGACAGAAGAATGAGCGGAAAAGAGATAACCACCGACGAGGCAGAAGCGTACCGCACAAATCTCCTTCTTTTCCTTGCCCGTGAGTATAAGAAGCACGACGTTGTAATGCAGCTTCACGTAAGTGCTATTCGAAACAACAATCGCCGTATGTTTGAAAGGCTCGGCCCCGATACAGGATTCGATTCCATCGGTGTATTTTCCCTTGCCGAAAAGCTTTCAAGACTTCTTGATACTCTCGAATGTGAGGACAGCCTACCCAAGACCATTTTGTACTCGCTTAACCCCGGCGACAACTATATGCTTGCCACAATGCTCGGTAACTTCCAGGGTGGCGGTATAAAGGGTAAGATTCAGCTTGGCACCGCGTGGTGGTTCAACGATCACCTTGACGGAATGAGAGAGCAGATGAAGGCGCTTGAATCAGAGGGCGCGATTGCGGCATTCGTTGGAATGACCACCGACAGCCGAAGCTTTCTTTCCTACCCGAGACACGAGTATTTCAGACGAATACTTTGCCAGAGAATAGGTGAAAAGGTTGAAAAGGGCGAGTTTTGCTCAGACAGAGCAGTTCTTGACAAGCTCGTTTCTGATATTTGTATAAATAACGCGAGAAACTACTTTAACATGTAAAGGAGAAAGAAAAATGAAGCTACCATTTAACGTTGATTTAAGAGGAAAGACCGCAGTAGTAACAGGTGGCGGCGGAGTTCTTTGCTCCATGTTCGCCGAAGCACTTGCAAAGTGCGGTGCTAAGGTTGCCGTTCTCGACCTGCGACTTGAGGCGGCAAATGCGGCAGCCGAAAAAATAACAGCCTTCGGAGGACTTGCCAAGGGCTACGAGTGTAACGTTCTTAAAGCTGATTCTGTAAAAAGCGCGAGAGATGCTATTCTTCGTGATTTTGGAACGTGCGATTTACTCATTAACGGTGCAGGCGGTAACAATCCCCGCGGTACTACTACAAAGGAATATCTTTTCCCCGAGGACTTAAAGAAGACCGAGGAGGATATAAAGACCTTCTTCGACCTTGACCCCGAGGGCGTTGAGTTTGTATTCAACTTAAATTTCCTCGGAACGCTCATTCCCACACAGGTTTTTGCAAGGGATATGGCTGAAAAGGGCAACGGCAACATTATAAACATTTCTTCTATGAATGCATTTTGTCCCCTTACAAAGATTCCCGCATATTCGGGAGCAAAGGCGGCAATCTCCAACTTCACTCAGTGGCTTGCGGTGCATTTTTCGAAGGTTGGTATAAGAGTCAACGCTATAGCGCCCGGCTTCTTTGTTACCGACCAGAACAGAGCCCTTCTCTTTGACAAGGACGGCAAGGCAACTCCCAGAACAGATAAGATTCTTGCCGCAACTCCTATGTCAAGATTCGGTGAAGCGGAGGAGCTTGTAGGAACACTTCTCTTCCTTGCATGTGACGAGGCATCAGGCTTTGTTGACGGAACAGTTATCCCCGTTGACGGCGGATTTAATGCATATTCAGGAGTGTGATAATTATGAAAAAAGAGATTATAGAGGTTTGCGAAGGCTTAAACCTTGAGGTTTACGTTACTCCTGAAATCGAAGCGGTTTTATTTGATGCAGAGGATATCATTGTTACCAGCGGTATGATTGAGACACCTGTGATCCCTTTTAGTAGTCGTAACAGCGGAGATATTTGGTAAAAGACTTGATATTTTGGCTAAAGCCTAAAATGAAGTTGTTATAATTTGCAAAAAGTGCAAACGAATAGAATTTAAGCAAAAGGCTTTTTAAAACAAGAAAGACGAGGACTCTTCCTCGCCTTTTTTGATTTTAATGAATATGGTAAATTGTTTTTAACGGATAAAAAAGGGAGTGCTTTTGTAAAGCATTCCCTTTTTAAATTATTCGTAGAACTTTTCTTTTGCTTCCTTAAGGAACTTGAAGGTTTCCTCAAAGTACATCTTCTTGTCGGGCATAGTGTTGAACCAAGGAGCGGACATATAACCGAGAATCTGGTTATCGGGAGCGTTTTCCTTGAAGTATTCAACAAGGTCGTGAGTGTTCCAGTCGCAACGGTTGAATACCGATGCGCAGGGAACGTAGTTGTAGCCTTCCTTCAAAAGAGGAAGCGCTACCTCGCGGAAGCGTACAAGGAAGGGATCCTCCTCAACGTATTTGATACCCATCTTGGCGTATTCGCCCTCGTTGTAGTATGCAACGTATTCGGCTCTTGACTCAACGGGAGTCCAGTGCTCTTTTCTGAATGCGTTGTAGTTCCAGGGAGAGAGAACAACCTCGTCGGGATCAATATGCTTCTTGAAGTCATCGGGATGATTGAAAAGAGGGCAAGACCAGATCCAAGGCTTAGCACCTGTCTCGATAACAGAGTCGAGAAGGAAACGAAGGTCGTGCCAGAACTGATCTTTCTGACGGTAGATAGCAAGCTGTTTGCCCTTTACGTGAGCAGCGTCCTCTTCGTCGAAGCCGATATGAATGTATTCGGGATGCTCAAAGGTCTCATAAACCTCACGGATAAGCTCATCTGCCATTTTGTAATAAGCGTTTGTTGAAATCATTCTGGAATACTCGCCAAGCCAAGCGCAATGAGGAGTTGCAAAGTTGATTTTGGGAATAAGGGTAATTCCTTTTGCACGGCAGCGTGCAATTTCCTGATGTACTCTCTTACGAGTCCATGCATCCTTGATTGTGATTTCGGGGTGCGATGCCCACTGAATAGCGTCTCCAACGTCGAGAACTATCATATTGATGCCGCACTTCTCGGACTCTTCAATGATGTAGTCCCACATATCCTCGTCAAAGTTTTCTTTAACGGAGTCGTATTTCTTTGCCCACATACTCATGCTCAGGTGCACAAGTATCGACCAAATCTTCTTATCTGCCATAGTATTTCTCCTTTAGTCTTTATAGAATTTTTCTTTAGCTTCCTTGAGGAACTTGAATGTTTCTTCAAAGTACATCTTGTTCTTCTGGGTTGTAGAGAACCAAGGAGCCGACATATAACCGAGAATCTGGTTATCGGGTGCACCGTTCTTGAAGTACTCAACTATATCGTGAGTATTCCAGTCGCAACGGTTGAATACCGATGCGCAGGGAACGTAGGTGTAGCCGTGCTTAAGAAGAGGAAGTGCAACCTCGCGGAAACGTACAAGGAAGGGGTCTTCCTCAACGAACTTTATGCCCATTTTTGCATAATCGCCCTCGTTGTAGTATGCAACGTATTCTGCTCTTGACTCAACGGGAGTCCAGTGCTCTTTTCTGAATGCGTTATAGTACCAAGGCGAAATAACTATTTCATCGGGGTCAATATGCTTTTTGAACTCATCGGGATGATTGAAAAGAGGACAAGACCATATCCAAGGTTTAGCGCCGGTCTCGGCAACCGAGTCAATAAGGAAACGAAGGTCGTGCCAGAACAGGTCTTTCTGGCGGTAGACAACGAAGGGCTTTCCGGCTCCGTGCTTTGCATCCTCTTCGTCAAATCCGAGGTGTATAAATTCGGGTCCCTCAAACATACGGTAAACCTCTTTTATAAGGTCATCGCAAACTCTGTAATAGGTGTTTGTGGAAATCATTTGAGAATATTCGCCAAGCCACTTGTCGTGGGGCGTTGCAAAGTTCAGCTTGGGTATAAGCGCTATACCCATTTCACGGCAACGCTTTACCTCGGTATGTACTCTCTTACGTGTCCAAGCGCCGTTTTTAACGGTTATTTCGGGATGTGTCGCCCACTGAATAGCATCTCCAACGTCGAGAACTATCATATTGATGCCCGTTTTAACCGATTCGTCAAGTATGTAGTCCCATACTTCATCGTTCCACAGCACAGTGTCGGATCTGAAGGCGTGCATATTGTCGCTCAGGTGAACGAGGAGCGACCAGATCTTTTTTTCTGCCATAGCTTTTCTCCTTAATTTTAAGTAAAATTAAAAGCATAACCTATGGCTTTAGTATAACATAGGTTATGCTTTATTGCAATACAAAAAAGCTCAGATTTTTGTATTATTTTCCCTGCTTTTTGTAAATTTATATTTTAAATTCTATCTTCTCGGGGATAGTCTGGAGTGAGAAGGTGGGAACCTCGTCTCTTACTCTGTCCTTGTCCTTGAGCCACTTACCATTTGTGAAGTCGGGTACCGAAACGGGCATACCGCCGTTTGCGATAGATTCCTCGGTAAGCGCCGAAATACTCATCCAAGCGGCCGTATCGTATACGTCGATGGGAGGCTCCTTCTTATCCATAGCGCTCTCGTAGAAGGCGCGGAGAACAAGCCAGTCCATACCGCCGTGACCTGCCTTGATGCCCTCCTTATGGTACTCTGCCCAAAGGGGATGAGAGAACTCTTCCTTGTAGGTTTCAACGTTATCCCAAAGGGGCTTGGACTGTATTTCACCGTACTTCTTTTCATACTTTTCGTCGTCACGGTCAAGAACGATTGAGTTGGTTTCCTCCTGGAAGAAGCCCTTTGTGCCTGTTACGTCAAAGTCTCTTGAATATGCTCTGGGGGTTGTTATACCGAGGGAAAGACGGATAGTTTCACCGTTAGCGCACTTGATAATAGTGGTAACAACGTCACCCTGCTTGAAATCTACCTTTGCAAGCTCGTCGTCGGCACCTCTCTTTTCAACTATGTACTCGTGAAGACCTCTCGCCTTTGAAGCCATCGAAACAAGAGATAAAAATCTGTTACCGCGGTTGATGTTGAGAAGCTTCGCGATGGGGCCGAGAGCGTGTGTGGGGTAGTTGTCACAGTTACGGCTCATATAGTTGCGGAGTCTGTAGTGACGAATCTCGTTACCTCTTGAAACCTCGCTTCTGAGATCGTGGAAGTATGCGCCCGTACAGTGAACTATTTCACCGAACACGCCCTTCTTTGCCATGTTGAGACACATAAGCTCCTTTTCACCGTAGCAGCAGTTCTCTATCATCATACAGGGCATACCTGTCTCCTCGCTTGTGTGAACGAGTCTCCAACAGTCCTCGATGGAGTAAGCACCGCCTACCTCAACGCCTACGTATTTACCTGCCTTCATTGCGGCAATCGAAACCTCAACGTGTGCTTCCCAAGCGGTAGCAACGATGACTGCCTCAACGTCCTCTCTTGCTACAAGCTCACGATAGTCGGTAGTAGCAAAGGGTGTGGTTCCTCTCTTTTCTATAACCTTCTGCTTTGCTTCTTCTGTTCTGTCTTCGTATTCGTCGCAAACGGCAACAACGTCAATGTCTTCCATTCCGAGAGTTACTGCAAGAAGTCCCTTGCCCCTCTGTCCCAAGCCGACGATACCAACTTTAAGTTTTTTCATAATTTCCTCCAAAAATTCTCTATAACTGAATATATACTGAAATTATATCAGTTTTTTAGAAATAATCAAGCTTTTTTATTTTTTATGTTTTGCTACCGATATTCCCATAAGCCCTATAGTACACTCGGTAGGCTTCTTTTCAACCTTCAATGTGAAGGTATCTCCCTTCCTTGCATCAAAGTCGAAGGCGGGAATATCCTTGAAGGTGAAGATGATGCCTGTGTTGATGATAATTTCGTCTTCTCCCATCTTCTCCTTGCCCGAGTCGCTTACTCTGTAGAGAGTTACCGTTGTTTCGGTAGACGTGTTGGCGCTTCCTTTAACGAAAGCTCGATATTTGCCGTCAGAGGCTACGGTGAAGGTGTGCTCGGATGCGCCTGTCCAATCGGCACCTATGTGGATAAGGTTTGAATATTTTGTGAAGGTGCCCGAAAGCTCTCCATCGTATATACCTTGGCTTATAACCTCCTCAAGCTCTACTGCCTCAAATTTGGGCTTCTTTGTTTCAAACTCAAGGGTAACGGTTGTTTCGCCCTTGGTATACCATACTGTGTAAGGAGTTATTTTCAGCGTATAGCTTGTTGAGGGGGCAAGGTCGAACATAGAATAAACTATCTTTTCACGAGGCACTTCAAGGAAAAAGTCGCTTATAATCTTCTGATTCTTCACTACCTCTCCGTCCTTTAAAAGCTCAAGCTTAAAGTATCCTATCTGACAGTCCTCGCCGTCACCGCCGGGAACGGCAGGGTATATATCAACGGTTACGTCACAGTCGGTAACGCTTTTAATTTCCGGAAGCTTGCCGAAACGGGGAGGGAGGCTCTTTTTCGCTCTCTCGGGAGTGTATTTGTAAACCTCTCTTGAGGGGTATTCCTTTTTACTTTCCTCTATCATCCTTGGAACGTCTATCGTTCTGACACTGCCCTCAATATAAGCGGGCGCGCCCTCTGATACGAAGAAGGGCTTGAAGGTAACGCAGTTCGTTATTTCATCAATCTCCATCATTATTCCCTGATAAGGGTGATGCTGATGGCGCACGTTTGCAAAGGGGAGGGTCAGTCCGTTTCCTCCCATTATAGTACTTGTATAAAGGAAGGTCGCACCGCCTGTTACCTGAAAGATTGATTGCGGGTCGTTAGAGGGGTAGTGTGTATGACCGGAAATCACCACCAGTCGAGGCTCGTTTTTTACGAAGGCTTCGAATTCATCGGAGCAGGTATCAACCTCCAAAGCATGATAAAGCGTGTTGTCAATAGAATGGTGAAGCAAAAGGAAAACAGGCTTATCTTTGCTTTCCAGAAGCGCCGCACGGATTTTCTCTGTAGCAAATTTCTCCTGCTCTGCCGAAAGCTTACAGGTATAGTCATCGGGTCCTACCGTAATGAAGTGATAGCCCTTTATAACCTTATCGTATTCGGGAAGAAGTCCCGTTTCTTCGGCAAAGACCTTTTTTGCAAGGGCGGTTCTTTCCTCATCGCCTGCACCAAGGGTAAACTCGTGATTTCCCATGGCAACGATAAGACGTCCTTCTTTTTTAAGCTTTGCGAAATGCTCGTTTGCATTCACCATTGCATAGGTCGCTTGAGACGGAAGCGTTTTTTCGTTGTGATAAACGATGTCTCCCACAAGCGCCGCCGCATCAAGCTCTTTGCCGTTGTCGGTAAGCTCGAATATGCTTCTCATAATCCACGAAAAATGAGGATTTCCGTTATGTACGTCGGAAAACATACCTATCTTTATCATACGCCTTCTCCTGCCTTTTTAAAAATGAAGGGTAAAGCTTGTCCTCAGACAAGCTTTACGTTTTCCTTTTCGGGAATATATGAAAGTGTGTAGGTTTCGATTTCGTCGCGAGGCTTGTCCTTATCCTTAAGCCATTTGCCGTTTGTGAAGTCAGGCACTGCAACGGGAGCCGAGCCCATAGCGATAGAGTCCTCGGAAAGAGTTGTGATGCTCATCCAAGCCGCCGTGTCGTATACGTCGATGGGGGGAGCCTTCTTCTCCATTGCGCTTTCAAAGAATGCACGGAGAACAAGCCAGTCCATACCGCCGTGACCGCCTGTGATTCCTTCCTCCTCGTACTTCTTCCATACGGGATGATTGAATTCCTCGTCGTACTTGGTCTTAGCGTTGTCCCAAAGCTGAGTCAGGTAAATTTCGCCTACGCCGTAATCTGCCTTGTCTCTTTCAAGGTAGATGGAATTTGTATTCTCGTCAAAGTGTCCTTCGGTACCCATAACGCCGAAGTCTCTTGAATAAGCACGAGGTGTAGTAGTGCCGAGAGTGAGACGGATAGTCTCGCCGTTTGCGCACTTGATGGTCGTAGTAATAACGTCGCCCTGCTGGAAGGTTTCGTTTACAAGATGATGCTCGGGCATATTCTTTGAAATATAATCGTGCATACCACGCGCCTTGGATGCTGTGGAGGTAAGAGATACGAATCTATTACCGCGGTTAATGTTTATAAGCTTTGCAAGAGGGCCAAGAGCGTGAGTGGGGTAGTTTTCACAGTTTCTCATAAGGTAGTTACGGAGTCTGTAACGGCGTGTTTCCTCACATTCGGCAATGCCCTTTCTCAAGTCGTGGTAGTAGGCACCTGTAAGGTGTACTATCTCACCGAAGGCACCCTTCTTCGCCATATTGAGACACATAAGCTCCTTCTTACCGTAGCAACAGTTTTCAAGCATCATACAGGGCATACCTGTTTCCTCGCTTGTGTGAACAAGCTTCCAGCAATCGTCGATGGAGTAAGCGCCGCCTACCTCAACACCGACGTATTTGCCTGCCTTCATAGCGGCAACTGCAACCTCAACGTGTGCCTCCCAAGCGGAGGGAACGATGACTGCCTCTATTTCTTCTATTTTGAGAAGCTCGCGGTAGTCGGTAGTACCGATGGGAGTGTAGCCCTTCTTTTCCGCTACCTTTTCCTGCATAGCTTCAACTCTGTCCTGATATTCATCGCAAACCGCAACGATTTCGATATCGTCCATACCAAGAATACAGCCAACCATAAGGCCGTTACCTCTTGCGCCAAGACCGATTACGCCAAGCTTTAATGTTTTCATAACTATATTATCTCCTTTTTATTTGAAAACGGTATTTACAATCGTTTTCGCATTTGTTATAATACAGATACATTATAACACATCAAAAATATAACACAATACGAAAATAGACAAAATTTATTTAATTTCGGACACCAATTTGGAGATATATAATGGATAAAAAACACACGTTTTATAAAATCCCCCGAACGCTCACCGTTGATTCTCTTTATACCTGCTTTGTAAGATATAAGGAAGGCGATTACAGATTTGCGGGAGAGATGCACGATTTTTGGGAATTTACCTACGTTGTGGAGGGCTCGGCATCGGTTGCAAACGACGACAGTGTTTACGTTCTTAATAAAGGAGAGCTTCTTTTTCACAGACCCATGGAGTTTCACAGAAACTGGGGTAACGGAAAGCCCTTTGCTCTTTTTGTTATGTCCTTTCAGGCGAGGGGGGATGTAATGGAGGCGCTTGCCGATAAAGTATTCACTATCGACCTTATGGGGCACAATACGCTTTTTGACATAAAAAGAGAAATCGAAGAGACTTACGATATGCGCGGTATAACTCTTTATTCCGACGGAGAGTCTCCTCTTGCTCTTAACTCCATTGCGTTGAAGCTGGAGCTTTTTATGCTTGACCTTATACGTCAGGGCGCCAGTGAAAAAAAGGCGGAAAACTCCGCTTCCTCAAAAGAGTTTTCAAAGATAGTCAGCGTTATGAACAGCAATCTCCACAGAGATCTGTCGGTGGAGGAGATAGCGGATATCGTCAATATCGGTGTCAGCAATATGAAAAAGATATGCCACAAGTATATCGGAGTAGGTCCTGCCAAGCACTTTTTGAGGCTGAAGATAGCAAGAGCGATACAGCTTCTTGAGGACGGTCAAAACGTTACCGAGGTAAGCGAGGCGTTGGGGTTTTCGACACAAAGCTATTTTTCTGTAGTTTTTAAAAGGGAAACGGGAATGTCTCCGAGCAAGGTCAAGGGCTCAAAACATACGTTGTTTTATAAATAGCACAAAAAAATGGCAGTTTTTTGTCAAAATGATACTTGTATTTTTTTGGGGTTTGTGCTATATTGTAGATAAGAATTTAAAATGGGAGAGGATTTTTTGTTATGAAATACATAAAAGGCGCAAAAATAATAATGCCCGACGGCATTGTTGAAGGCAAAGCACTTCTTTTCGATGACAAAATTATAGGTCTTGTTGCCGAGAGAGACGTGCCCGAAAAAGCAGAGATGATCGACGCTACAGGATGCTATGTTTCACCCGGTCTCGTTGACGTGCATATTCACGGATATCTCGGTGAGGATGCCTCCGACGGAACTGAAGAGGGCATCAGAAAGATGGCAGAGGGTGTTATAAAGAACGGCGTTACAGCTTTTCTTCCCACTACCATGACAGTATCTATCGCAGAGATAGAAAAGGCACTTGACGTTGTACGCTCACTTCAGGAAGAGAGCAAAACCTGGAACGGTGCTTACCTTGCAGGTGTAAACTCAGAAGGTCCCTTCATCAACGAATCCAAGAAGGGCGCACAGGCGGCAGAGCATATCAAGGCTCCCGATGCCGACTGGGTACTTAAGAATAAGGATATAATCAGAATTTGCACCATCGCTCCCGAAACAGAGGGCGGCTATGATGCAATAAAGAAGATAACGGAGATGAGCGACGTTAAGGTTTCCGTAGGTCATACAGACGCTACCTTTGAGGAAGCCATGAAGGCGTTCGACTGCGGTGCAACACAGGTTACACACCTTTTCAATGCACAGACAGTACTCCATCACCGTAAGCCCGGCGTTGTAGGCGCAGGTCTTTCTTCCGACAAGGCTTATACAGAGCTTATCGCAGATACCTTCCACGTAAATCCCGGACTCTATAATCTTGTATACAAGTGCAAGAAGGACAAGCTTGTTCTTATCACCGACTGTACAAGAGCAGGCGGTATGCCCGACGGTGAGTACACACTCGGCGGTCAGCCTATCTTCGTTAAGGGTATCCAGTGTCTCCTTGCAGACGGCACTATTGCAGGAAGTGTATTGAAGCTCAACAACGCTGTAAAGAACTTCCGCGACAACACAGATATACCCCTTCACGAAATTGTAAACGCTGCTTCTCTCAATCCTGCAAAGGCAGTTGGCCTTGATACCAAGGGCTCTCTTGAGAACGGCAAGGATGCGGATATCATTATCACGGATATGAATTTTGATATAAAGAAAACTATTATCGGAGGAGAAATAAGATATGAAGCTTAAGGTTGAAGCAATACTCGACAAAGAATTTACCCCTATGGCGTTGGTGTACCGTGAGTTCACCGAGGCTGCAAAAAAAGCAGGTGCTGAGAAGCTTGTTATAGGCATTGAGCGTAACAAGGGCTACGTTAGTGCATTTGAAACAGTAATCTATGCTGACGGCACAGGTCACGATGAAGAAAACTACGAATTCGTTGAAAGACTCGTAAAGACACTTCTCTGGGTAAGAGGCGGTCACAAGATCATCATCGCAGGCTCCAAGGTTGTTTCCGACAGACTCGCAAAGGCATACACTGCTGAAGGCGACAGAGCATTCGACTACGATTTCATGAGCGGTGTTTATGAAACAGAGGTTACTGTTGAATACAGAGATATCAAGGATGCTCCCGTAACAAGCGAGAGTGCAACACCCGTAGGACGCCACCTCGACGGATGCCGTATCGGCTTCGATGCAGGCGGAAGCGACAGAAAGGTTAGTGCCGTTATCGACGGTAAGAGCGTTTACAGCGAAGAGGTAGTTTGGTTCCCCAAGACTAACTCCGACCCCCAGTATCACTACGACGGAATCCTTTCCGCTATGAAGTCTGCGGCAGAGCATATGCCCAGAGTTGATGCCATCGGCGTTTCATCCGCAGGTGTATACGTTGACAACAGAATTATGGTAGCCTCCCTCTTCCTCAAGGTTCCCAAGGATGAATTCAACGCTAAGTGCAAGGATATGTACATAAACGTTGCAAAGGAATTCGGCGACGTTCCCCTTGAAGTAGCAAATGACGGTGACGTTACTGCTCTTGCAGGCGCTATGGACCTTAACGACAACAACGTTCTCGGTATCGCTATGGGTACCAGTGAAGCAGGCGGTTACGTTGACGGCGCAGGTAACATCACAGGCTGGCTCAACGAGCTTGCATTCGTTCCCTGTGACTACTCCAAGAAGGCTATGGTTGACGAGTGGTCGGGCGACTACGGCTGTGGCGTTAAGTACTTCTCACAGGATGCAGTTATAAAGCTTGCTCCCGCGGCAGGCATCGAGCTTGACGAAAACCTCTCTCCCGCTGAAAAGCTTAAGGTTGTTCAGGGTCTCATGGAAAAGGGCGACGAAAGAGCGGCTAAGATCTACGATACTATCGGTGTATACTTCGGTTATACCATCGCATACTACGCACTCTTCTATGATATAAAGCACGTTCTTATTATGGGACGTGTAACCTCAGGTGAGGGCGGTGTAATCCTTCTTGACAGAGCAAAAGAAGTTCTTGCAAAGGAATTCCCCGAGCTCAACACCAAGATTCAGCTCCACATTCCCGACGAGTCCAGCCGTCGTGTTGGTCAGTCTGTAGCAGCGGCAAGTTTACCTGAGATTAAATAAGTTTTTTATAAAAAGAGAGGAAACTTTTTGAAAAAAGGTTTCCTCTCTTACTCTCCTTCAAAAACTTTTATAATAAAGCAAAAAACTTGAGGTATTCCTCAAGTTTTTTGCTAAAAGAATGTAGCAACTTTCTGCAACACAAACGAGTGTTGGTGTATTTTTAATTATAATAGTTTATACTTTATTTGTCAAGAAAAAAATAAGGTGTAAATTATGAAAGAAATAATTGCGAAAAGGCTCAAAGAATTAAGGTTAGAGCGAGGATATACTCAAAGTCAAATTGCTATATATTCAGATATCACCGAAACGGCTTA
>JAZNYT010000041.1:0-28708 GCA_045594565.1 Eubacteriales bacterium | reverse complement strand
TACACCGAGGAGATATCCTTCTCAGGCTCTGTAACAGTACCCGAGGGTGACTACACCTTCACCTACGATGCAACAGGTCTTGACTCAACACCTCTCAGAGCAAAGGTTATGATAGGACTTACCGATTACGACAACGTAATTGAAAATCCCGACACATGGACCGCTCCCGAGGTATATATGCCCGAGGACAACGAAAAGGTTAAAATCAGAGAGCCCTAAATATTAAAAAATACCGACAAGCGACTGCTTGTCGGGGTTTTTTTATTGCAAAGGAGCTTAGGTTACGACTTTTAATATTGACAAAAGTTTAAAAAAAGTGTAAAATATTACGTAATTCTTTTATAATACGGAGACAAAATGTATATCACCGATATTTACGCAGAATCTTGTTTTAATGACGAGATGATAAAAAAATACGTTTCAAAAGAGTGTTATGATAAGCTGAAAAAGACGGTTGACAACGGAAACCCTCTCGACATTGAAACGGCAAACGAGGTAGCCGATGCAATGAAGACCTGGGCGACCTCCAAGGGAGCTACTCATTTCAGCCATTGGTTTCAGCCTCTTAACGAAATGACCGCTGAAAAGCACGATGCTTTCTTGTCCTTTGACAAGGATGGACGTGCCATTATGGAATTTTCGGGAAAAGAGCTTATAAAGGGAGAATCCGACGCTTCCTCATTTCCTTCAGGCGGACTTCGCGCTACCTTTGAGGCAAGAGGATACACAGCGTGGGACTGTACCTCACCTGCTTTTGTAAAGGATAAGACTCTTTACATCCCCACGGTGTTCTGCTCTTATACGGGCGAGGCACTTGACAAGAAGACTCCCCTTCTCCGCTCTATGGAGGCGATAAATAAGGAGGCTCTCCGAGTGCTCAGACTCCTTGGAGACATCAAGTCCACAAAGGTCACAACGACAGTTGGTCCCGAACAGGAATATTTCCTTATCGACCGTGAGCTTTATGAGAAGAGACTCGACCTTCTTCTTTGCGGACGTACTCTCTTTGGCTCTCCTCCTCCTAAAGGTCAGGAGATGGACGACCATTACTATGGAAGACTCCGTCTCAAGATTTCCGATTATATGCACGAGCTTGACCGCGAGCTTTGGTCGCTGGGTGTTTCGGCTAAAACAAAGCACAACGAGGTAGCCCCTGCACAGCATGAGCTTGCTTGTATATACAATACTTCAAATATAGCCTGTGACCAGAACCAGATAACGATGGAGTCTATGCGCACCGTTGCAAAGCGCAAGGGTCTTGCCTGTCTTCTTCACGAAAAGCCCTTCAAGGGAGTTAGCGGTTCGGGTAAGCACGTTAACTGGTCACTATCCACCGATACCGGTTTAAATATTCTTTCGCCCGGAAAAAATCCTGCCGAAAATCAGACCTTCCTTCTCTTTATGGCGGCTATGATTTCGGGTATCGACAAATATCAGGACCTTCTTCGTTTCTCCTGTTCGGGCGCGTCAAACGACGTGAGACTGGGCGGTGACGAAGCGCCTCCTACGGTAATATCCATTTTCCTTGGTGACGAGCTTTGTGATATCTATGAGGCAATAGAGCTTTCTCACGAGGTTGAGAAAAAGAACTCCGCCGAAATGACTACCGGCGTTTCCTCTGTTCCTTCCTTTAAGAAGGACACCACCGACCGCAACAGAACCTCGCCCTGTGCCTTTACGGGTAACAAGTTTGAATTCAGAATGTGCGGTTCTTCATCTTCCATTTCACGTCCGTCGTTTATTATCAATACGATAATGGCAGAGGAGCTTTCCATTATTGCCGACAGACTGGATAAAGTCAGCGGTGATAAAAAGGAAGAAATAAATAAGATTATCCGCGAGATAATAAAAGAACATAAGCGCATACTTTATAACGGCAACAACTATTCGGAGGAATGGAGAATCGAAGCTGAAAGGCGCGGACTCCTCAATCTTACCACAACCGTTGATGCAATAGAAGCATTGAAGCGTGAGGAGAACATTAAGCTCCTTTCAAAGCACGATATTCTCACCGAATCGGAGATTTTGTCAAGATATGAAATTAACCTTGATATGTATTCAAAGGTTGTAAATATCGAAGCTCTTACAATGGAAACAATGGCTGAAAAGTCAATACTACCATCTGTTGAATCCTACTGCGGAAAGCTTGGACGTGACATTACACGTGCAAAAGAGGCAGGCGGATTTATGGAGCATTCAGAGAAGAAGCTCTCTCTCATCTGCGAAAACTTAAAAAATGCATTTGAGGCGGTTGAGGAGTTGAAGGCGGCGCACTCTGCGGCAAGCGGGGCTTCTGACTTTGTAACAAAAGCAAGGTCCTACAAGGATAAGGTAATCCCCGCTATGAATAAGCTTCGCCTTTACTGTGATACGCTGGAAAATCTGCTTCCCAAAGAGGCTTGGCCATTCCCTGACTATACAGACTTGATGTACAGGGTTTAAGGAGGGAATTATGACAAACGAAAAAGTTTACCTCTACAACGATAAAGATGACGTATACCTTGACGTATTTCTCTGCGATGAGTCAGACCGTTATTCAATAACGACACGCCCTCTCATACTTATCTGTCCCGGCGGAGCATATTTCGGTTGCTCTCCCCGAGAGGCTGAGCCCATTGCACGCGCATATATGGCTGAAGGCTATAACGCTGCGGTGCTTTACTACACAGTAAAATCAAAGTACGAAGTGCTTTACGATTTTGAAAACGACGTATCAAAGCCTCACTATGAGGTGGCAAAGTCCATTTGTATCATACGTGATAATGCAGAAAAGTGGCACGTTGACCCTGAAAAGATTGCGGTTATCGGATTTTCGGCAGGCGGTCATCTTGCAGGATGTGCGTCTATTCTCTGGAATGACGAAAAGCTTATGAAGATGCTGAAATGTCCCGAAGGGTACAACCGTCCCAACGCCGCAATCCTTGGATACCCCGTAATCACATCGGGTGAAAAGGCACACAACGGCTCCTTCAATCATCTGCTTGGTGAAAACGCTACAGCGGAAAACCGCCTTCGCTACTCACTCGAAAAGCAGGTAAAGGAAGGCGTTCCCCCCACGTTTATCTTCCATACGGCAAACGATAATGCGGTAGCTGTAGAAAACTCAACTTATCTTATGTCGGCATTGGCAGCGCATAAAATTCCATTCGAATGCCATATACTCCCCGACGGCGCACACGGAATGTCCCTTTCCAACAGAGAGGTACTTCCCGTTCCCAGCAAATACAACGCCAGATGGCTTGGCTGGTCGATAAAATGGCTTGAAACAATATTCTTTAATACGGAGGCTTAAAAATGGCAATAAAACTTAACACTAATTATCTTAACGGTTTTATAAATGAACACGAATATGCTCTTATTCAAGGCAACGTTTCGGCGGCACACGAGGAGCTTATAAAGAAGGGTACCCCCTCAGACAAGCCTACAGGCTGGATGACTCTCCCCACAGACTACGACAAGGATGAATTCGACAGAATTATAAAGGCTGCGGAGAAAATCAAGAAGAACAGCGACATATTCATCGCTATCGGTATCGGAGGCCCCTATCTCGGAGCAAGAGCGGCGATAGAATTTGTGAAGGGTGCTTCCTACAACGCCAAGAAAAAGGATACTCCCGACGTATATTTTGCAGGTAATACCATCGACCCCGATGCGCTTCACGACCTTCTGGAAATATGCGAGGGCAAGGATATTTCAATAAACGTTATTTCAAAGTCGGGCTCTACAACCGAGCCTGCGGCGGCATTCAGAGTATTCCGCGAGCTTCTTGAAAAGAAGTACGGTGAAGATGGCGCAAGAGAGAGAATTTTCGTTACCACCGACAAGAAGGACGTACCCGGTAAGCTCAAGCATTTTGCAATAGAGAAGGGCTACGAGACCTTTGTTGTTCCCGATGATATCGGCGGAAGATACAGTGTTCTTTCTGCAGTAGGACTTCTTCCCATTGCGGTTGCGGGTTGTGATATCAAGGCTATGATGAAGGGCGCTGAAAAGGCTATGGGCGACTTCTCATCTACAGATATTGAAAAGAACGATTGCTACAAGTATGCGGCTATCCGTAACATCCTTGCAAGAAAGGGATTCGAAATTGAAATGTTCGTTTCCTACAAGCCTTCCTTTATGTATATGAACGAGTGGCTCAAGCAGCTCTTTGGTGAAAGTGAGGGCAAGGATAAGAAGGGTCTCTTCCCTGCATCCGTTATTTACTCCACAGACCTTCACAGTATGGGTCAGTACCTTCAGGACGGCAGAAGAATAATATTCGAGACCGTTGTTGACGTACTTAATTCAAACCACGAGGTCAAGGTGCCTTTTGATGCATCAAACATCGACAACTTAAACTTCCTTGCAGACCGTGACTTCCACTACGTTAATAAACAGGCTCTTCTCGGAACTCTTGACGCTCACGTTTCGGGCGGCGTTCCCAACGTTGTGCTTGAGATGGACAAGATGGACGAGGAAAACTTTGGATATATGGTTTACTTCTTCGAGCTTGCCTGTGCTCTTTCGGGTTATATCGGCGGCGTAAATCCCTTCGACCAGCCCGGTGTTGAGGTATATAAAAAGAATATGTTCAAGCTTCTCGGCAAGCCCGAATAAAGATTTGATAATCCACAAAAGGAATGCTTTTATAAGCATTCCTTTTTTATTGCCACAAAATGAAAATGAATATTGAATATTGAATATTAAATATTGAATATTGAATATTGAATAATTATGGTTAATTTCCTTGCGGAAATTTTCAATTGATAATATTCAAAGGGGAATGCTTTTTATAAAAGCACTCCCCCTTGTACTCCCACGAAAACTATAATAAAACAAAAAGTTTTGCGCAAGCAAAAGTTACCTTAATTTTCAATGAAGATTGAATAGTGAATAATTTCGGACAATTTTCCTTTCGGAAAATTCACAATTAATTGAAAATTTGCTTTAGCAAATTAACCTTAATTATTCAATATTCAATATTCATTATTCAATTATAAAAGCGATGAGATTTTGAGATAAAATCGCGTATCTCGACGGTGTAGCTAAAACGAGTTTAGAGTTTAGAGTTATGAGAAAGCCTGTGGCTTTCGTTATGATATGATTGCCCTTAAAATAAGCGTTGCCTTGGCAACTCATAACTGTGCGAAGCACATCTAAACTCATAGTTTGCCGTCAGGCGCCCCGAGCTTCGCGAGGAAGTACCCTTGGGGTGCAATCATAACTCTGAAAGTTGTCATATAGATGTCATTGTATGGCAGATGATGTCAGTATATAATGGTACCGAAAGGAGTGGTGAAATGAATTATAAAAGAGCACCCAAAAATTTAAACGAAATAAAAAAGCGTGTAGAGGAGTATTTCCGCTCCCGTCTGGCACCTGTTATGGACAAAAACGGAAACGTACTTACAGATGAAAAGGGAGAAATAATAAAAAAGGTTTCACTCCCCTATACAGTGACGGGACTAGCCCTTGCAGTAGGCGTTGAAAGTCGTGAGGAGCTTTTCAAATTTGAAGACCCCGAAATCAACAGATTTCTAAAAATGTCGGTTATGAGGGTTGAAGAATATGCAGAAGAAAGGCTTTTCTCAAAGGAAGCATTTTCGGGCGTAAAGCTTTTCCTTGCGGTAAATTTCGACAGATGGAATGATGCCGACAGTGGTGAGAGCGAGGACGGGGACTATACCCTTCCCGAAGCCTTTGAGAAATGGACGGTGTAGTATGACGAGAGTAGAACGATACCTTGCAACCATTAAGCCTTATCCGAAGCAAGAGGAGTTTTTCCGTGCCAACACTACCCGTATAGCCTACGGCGGTGCAAGAGGAGGGGGAAAAAGCTGGGCAATGAGAACAAAATTCATTCTGCTTGCTCTCTCCCACAGGGGCATACAAATCCTCCTATTGAGACGCACCTTCCCCGAGCTTCGTGAAAACCATATTATCCCCTTGCAAAAGGCGCTTCATAAAATCGCCACCTACAAGGAGTCCACAAAGGAATTTATTTTCAAAAACTCAAGCCGAATAAAGCTTGGCTACTGTCAGAGTGAATCGGATATTCTCCAATATCAGGGTCAGGCATACGAAGTGATTGGTATGGAAGAGGCTACCCAGTTTACTTATATGCAGTACGTTGCCCTCACCGAGTCCAACAGACTTTCGGGAAACGTTCAGAATTTCACACCAAGAATGTATTTTACCTGCAACCCGGGCGGTGTGGGACACGAATGG
The DNA here is from genome assembly GCA_045594565.1 of Eubacteriales bacterium. Lineage (GTDB taxonomy): Bacteria > Bacillota > Clostridia > Oscillospirales > SIG627 > RGIG6353. Next base: position 22,498 of record JAZNYT010000041.1, on the reverse strand, counting down.
GTAAAGAGACTGTTTATCGATAAAAAGTATATTGAGGGCGAAACGCCCGATGACTACACATTTGTGCCCTCTACCGTCTATGACAACGACTATCTCATAACGAAAAATCCCGAATACGTAAGGACGCTTGAGGCTTTGCCTCCTATAAGAAGAAAGGCTATGCTTTACGGAGACTGGGATGCTTTTGAGGGGCAATATTTTCCCGAGTTTTCAAGAGAGAAAAACGTCTGCCGTCCCTTTGAGATTCCGGAAGATTGGAACAGGTTCATTGCATTCGACTATGGTCTCGATATGACCGCGTGTCTGTGGTTTGCATATCCGCCCGACAGGAAAAGGATATACGTATACCGAGAGCTTTACCGACCCGATTTAATACTGAGCGAGGCGGCTCGTGAAATATGCTCTATGACGGGAAAAGAAAAAATACGCTGGACGGTAGCCAGTCCCGATCTTGGCGGAAGACGGCAGGACAGTGGTAAAACGGGGTTTGATATTCTTTCTTCTAACGGACTTTCGGGAGTTCTTGCGGCAAACAACGCGAGAATCGCAGGATGGCGAATGATAAGAGAGCTTTTAAGGTGCGACGAGGATGGAATGCCGAGGCTTATTATTTTTGAAAGCTGTCTTAACGTTATAAGGACACTTCCGAGGCTCACCTTTGACGAACGAGTACCCGAGGACGTATCGGGTGAGCCTCACGAGCTGACCCACGCCCCCGACGCACTTCGTTACGGAGTAATGTCACTTGGCTTTATGCCGGGAAATGCGCCTGTGAAAAAGAGCGAACATTTCGACCCTTATGAAGATTTCAGAGAAACAAAGCGTACAAGCTATTTGAAATTTTTAACAAGCTGAAGATAATTTTTTATATTTATCTTTTTTTTGGACACTTCATCCTTGGTCGCTTTTCGACCGTTTATATATCTTTCTATCTGCATTTTATCACCTCAAGTAATTTTTTGCCTTTTACTACTGATTTATACATTTTTTGATAAAGGCGTTGTTGTAAAGTTAACCCGAGGTGATTTCTATGAATAAAAAGGTGGCGCTTTACGTGAGAGTTTCCACCGAAGGGCAAGCGGAGGAGGGCTACTCCATCGAAGCACAGAAAAAAATGCTTGAGGGGTGGTGTACTTCAAAGGGATTTTCGGATTTTGAGTTTTACGTTGACCCCGGATACAGTGGCAGCAATATCGACCGTCCCGCACTCACCGCTCTTATAAGAGACATTGAGGATGGGAAAATCTCCCACGTTGCAGTGTATAAGCTTGACAGACTCTCCAGAAGTCAGAAGGATACTCTTTATCTCATTGAGGACGTGCTGGGTAAAAACGACGTGGATTTCGTTTCACTTACCGAGAATATGGACACGTCAACGCCGATAGGACGTGCGATGCTTGGTATTATCTCTGCCTTTTCACAGCTAGAGCGTGAGAACATAAAATTACGAACGAGAATGGGGATGCGGGAAAGAGTCAAGGGCGGTCTATGGATGGGTGGCGGTAAGATTCCCTTCGGCTACGATTACGACCCTGTAAAGGGAATCCTTGTGCCAAACGAGGATGCAGAAACGGTAAGAAGGATATACGATATGTTTCTGTCAGGATATTCTCCCAACTCCATTGCATTGGAGCTCGGTCTTAAATACGAAAAGCTTGTAGTGCAGATACTCAAAAGGAAAACCAACGTGGGAATAATTAAGTACAAAGGAGAGGAATACGAGGGGGGGCACGAGGCTATTGTTTCAAGAGAAACTTATGAGCGCGCGATGCTGGAGTTTGAGAAAAGAAGGAGAGGTATCTCCGACTCCTCCCCTCACCTTCTTGCAGGGCTGATATACTGCGGTGAGTGTGGCGCAAGAATGAGGTATCAGAAATGGGGCAAGAAGGGGTATAAGCTTGTATGCTATTCCAAGCAGACGTCAAAGCCTTACCTTGTGCACGACCCGTTATGCAAGTCGGAAAACGTATGGGCTGACGAGGCGGAGGACGCGGTGCTTCGTGATATTTTCTCAATGTCGCTTGAGGAAAATACCGATGAAAAGGAAATAAAAAAAGAAAAAACGTCCAAGGTCAACCGCCTCGAAAAGAAGCTCGTGAGACTCTATGATTTATGGTCGGAGGGAGACGGTGCCTTGATGAAGGTGATAGATGACACAAAGAAAAAGCTTGAAAGTGCAAAAAAAGAAGAAAAAGCGCTCCTTGAAAGAGAAAAAAAGAAATCTCGTCTGGAAGACTCCAAGAAAAAAATCACAGGTGTTTCAGACCTGTGGGATACCCTTGATATGAGAGAAAAGAGAGCTATTATAAGAAGCGTGGTGGAGAGGATTGTCATATCGTCTGGAAAAATAAATATATATTATCATTTTTAGTTAGATTTTTTGTTAAAATGCAAAAAAACTATTGATTTTTTAAAGGTTTTGTTATACAATAATAACAGAAGACAGGATCTTCAATTTCATCCACGAAAGGAAGGATTTATTATGGTTAGAATCATCATCGGTCTCAAAGGCAGTGGCAAAACAAAGCATCTCATCGAACTGGCAAATAAGGCTGTTGAAACCTCCCCCGGTAACGTAGTTTGCATAGAGAAGGGCAACAAGCTTATATTTGACGTACGCCACCAGGTACGACTTGTAGATACAGACGCTTTCGGCATTTCAAACGCTGACGAGCTTTATGGAATGGTTTGCGGTATCATTTCTGCAAACTTCGATATAAAGGACTTATTCATCGACTCTTCACTCAAGATATGCGGTAACGACAAGGAGCAGTTCGTAAAGCTTATCAATGCTCTTGATAAGGTAGCAGCTGAAAGAGAAATCAATATCGTTACCACCGCTTCTATAGATATCAAGGATTTCCCTCAGGAGCTTAATAAGTACATTCTTTAATTCACTTTAAAACATAACTTTAACAGGAATGCTTTTCGGCATTCCTGTTAATTTGTATCAAGGAGTTAATATGATCTGGACAAGACTTAAAATCACCACCCCCGACGAAGCTACTCCTTCCCCTTTCTTCGTTGAGGACATTTCCAATCTTCTCATTATTTCGGGAGTAGATACCTTTACGGTAGAAGACCTGTCCGACCTGAAGGAAACACTTGCAGGCGGTGAAATATTTTACGATTACATAGACGACGAGCTTCTGTCCGCTGAAGAAAAGCCCCCTGTTATATATGCATACTTCTCCACCGACGAGGAGGGAGAGGCTTTATATGCAAACGTTATTTCCTCAATCGAAGTACTGAAAAAGGAGAACGACGGCTATAAAGCCATCACTCTCGAAAGAGACGAGGTGAAGGACGAGGACTGGGAGAACAACTGGCGTCAGTATTTCAAGCCCTTCCCCGTAGGAGAAAGGCTTGTTGTGAAGCCCACCTGGGAGGCACTTCCCGAGGATATGAAAAAGGGGCGCGAGGTTATAGAAATAGACCCCTCCTCCTCCTTTGGTACAGGCTCACACGCTACCACAAAGCTTTGTATGGAGCAGCTTGAAAAAATTATCCGCGGCGGTGAGCACGTGCTCGATATGGGGTGTGGCAGCGGTATTCTCACGGTTGCCGCATTGAAGCTTGGCGGTAAAGACGCGGTTGCGGTGGATATCGACGAGGTTGCCGCAAGAATTGCAAAGGAAAATATGGAGCAAAATTCCTTCGGCGAGGACAGAGTTAAGGTTTTCGACGGCGACGTGCTTGCTGATAAAGAGTTATATGCAAAAATTGGCGGAGACTATGACGTTATATGTGCCAACATCGTTGCGGGAATAATAATAATGATGGCGGATATGTTCTACGAAAAGATGAAAAAGGGCGGATATCTCATTTCGTCGGGTATAATCAGCGAAAGAGAGGACGAGGTTCGTGAAGCTGTGGAAAAAGCAGGCTTCAAAACCGTCAAAACATACAATCTCGACAACTGGTCTGCAATAGTTTTCACAAAGTAAGACAAGAGTTTTAGGACATAATAGCAACAAATTTCTTAAAAATCACCAAAATATGCAAAATTTCTTTGACAAATCGACTATTATATAGTATAATGTTGTTGAATGTATACAAATTAAATGTAAAAACCTTTACTCACTTTGCTGAAAGGTTACTATTATGCCAAAATTTTTCCTGACTTTTGAGGCAAATTGCCAAAGCCTCAAGGTAGATGATACAATTGAAATCAAAGGTTCCGATGCCTTGCATATAGCCAAAACCCTTCGTATGAGGGTGGGAGAGGCGCTCACCGTTACCGATACGGCAGGTCTTGATTATTCCTGCGTTATAGAATCGGTATCCTGTGACAGTGTAATTTTGAAAATTGAAGAAATTTCAAAATGCGACAAGGAATCGGACAAAAGAATATATTTATTTCAAGCGCTTGTAAAAAACGACAAGATGGACACGGTCATTCAAAAGGCTGTGGAGCTTGGAGTGAATCACGTATATCCCGTGACAGCCGAGCGGTCTATTGTGAAGCTCGACCGTGACGGTGAAAATAAAAAGCTTGAAAGATGGAACAAAATTGCCCTTGAAGCAGCCAAACAATGCGGAAGGGGTGTAATTCCCGAGGTACATTCCCCTGTTTCGGTAAAGGAGTGTGCAGATATTCTCTCTCACCTCGATCTTTCCTTCTATTGCTATGAAACAACGGAGGAAAGGACCATCAAAGATATAATGAGAGAAAAGGACTTTTCAAGCATAGGCTTCTACATCGGTCCCGAGGGTGGCGTTGCTCCCTTCGAGGCAGATATATTCGAGGCTGCGGGCGTTCCCGCGGTTTCTCTCGGAAAGCTCATCCTTCGTACCGAAACTGCAGGTATGGCGGTGCTTTCTATGATACTTTACGAAACAAGACTATAAATAAAGAGGAGACACGGAAATGGCGAAAAACAATTATTCTTACAAAGCTAGGAGAAACGATACTCTCATCAACAGAATGGTAGCGGTATTCGTTCTTATGTCGGTGGCAATTTTTGCCCTCTTGATCATGAAGGACAAGCTTTTATCAAGCGCCTTTATTGACTATCTCGGAGCGTATATGAAGGTTTATCCTTATTTCTTTGTACTTCCCCTTATACTCTTTGCGGTTTCTCTTTTCTTCTTTGTCAAGAAAAGACAAAAAGGTGTTGACGAGTCCTTAAAGGTATTTTCATCTGCCTTTATTCTTTGTGTAGCAGCAACGCTTCTGGTAATATCCACTCTTATTTCGAGCTTTCCTTACAAGGGATACGTTCCGTCAATAATTTTTGTTATTCTCGTATCTGTCCTTTATTTTATCGCTATATCCTTCCCCGGCTCTTATTTCGTAATGACTCTTTTCAATGCGCTGGGTGCTTTCGCGATATATGCACTTAACCTTATCTCGCCTATCGACCACAGAGTACAGGATATCATAACAAGAATACTTGTAATTGCTTGTGCGGTATTGTTCTTCGGGGCGTTCCTTTCTGCAAGCAAAAAGGACGGAACCTTCTGCGGTATCAGAATTCTCGCTCCCGGTGCAAGCATTATACCTTTGCTCGTAGCGCTTATCCTTTTCGTAGTATTCGTGTTACTCGGAATGTTCTCTATCGGCTCTTACGTACTCTTTGATTTTATTATAGGCCTTGAAACTATTGTTTTTGCATTATTCTACGCAATTAAAATGTTGAAGTAACGGAGGGTAAAAAAATGTCCAACAGACTTTTCCAAAGTATCGTTCATCAGATGAAGGACGCCATTGACAGAACAATCGGCGTTGTAGATAAAAACGGCTCTATCATTGCTTGCAGTGAGCTTGTGCGCATTGGTGAGACTCTTGAAGGCGTGAAGGAGGAGCTTGCCTTTACAAACGATTCCTTCAGAGCAAACGGCTATACTCATCATCCAATTAACAATCACGGAAAAATCGAATACGTAGTGTTTGTTGAAGGCACCGACGGCGTTGCCGACAACCTTGCAACTCTCCTTTGCATATCGCTTACAAACATCAAGGCACTTTACGACGAGAAGTATGACAAGGCGAGCTTTGTTAAAAACGTTATTCTTGACAATATACTCCCCAGTGATATCTACATAAAGTCAAAGGAGCTTCACATCAACAATGACGTTCCGAGAATCGTTTATCTCATAAAGTTCATCGGCAAGAGTGACTGTGTACCCCTCGACGTTATCCAGAATCTCTACCCCGACAAGAATAAGGACTACGTTATAGGCGTGGGTGAAAACGAGGTGGTTCTCGTAAGAGAAATAAAGCAGCCCACCGATATGAAGGAAATAATCAAGACTGCAAAGAACATTGTTGACACCGTAAACACAGAGTTCTATGCCAAGACCTTCGTTGGTATAGGAACTGTTGTTGAATCCATAAAGGAGCTTGCCCGCTCCTACAAGGAAGCACAGATATCTATCGAAGTAGGCAAGGTTTTTGATACCGAAAAGAACGTTATAAGCTACGACAATCTCGGCATCGGACGTCTTATCTATCAGCTTCCCACTACCCTTTGCGAAATGTTCCTCGGTGAAGTGTTCAAGAAGGGCGCTTTCGAGGTGCTTGACCGCGAAACACTTATAACCATTCAGGCTTTCTTTGAAAATAACCTCAACGTGTCCGAAACCTCAAGAAAGCTTTTCGTACACAGAAATACTCTCGTATACAGACTTGAGAAAATCAAAAAGCTCACAGGTCTTGATCTGAGAGAATTTGAGCATGCCATAACCTTCAAGGTTGCTTTGATGGTAAAGAAGTATCTTTCCTCAAAGTCCGGCAAGTTCTAAAGAACATAACTCATTGCTTTCCCGGCAATGAGTATGTTTGTGTTTTAAAGAGACAAGAAACCCCCGAACAATAAGGATTTTAAAAATGATAAAACTTTCAAACGTTACAAAGACTTATGACAACGGCACACAAGCCTTAAAGAACGTTGACCTTACCATTGAAGACGGTGAATTCGTATTTATCGTCGGACCTAACGGTGCGGGAAAAACGACACTAACAAAGCTTCTTCTAAGAGAAGAAACTCCTACCTCCGGAAAAATAGAAGTAAACGGTTATGAGCTTACGAAGATGAAGTCGAGAAAGGTTCCCTACCTCAGACGTACCATGGGATTCGTTTTTCAGGACCACAGACTCTTCCCTCATATGACCGTTTTCGAAAACGTTGCTTTTGCTATGCACGTAATCGGTGAGCCGAGACGCGTTATAGGAAAGAGAGTTTATAAGTTTTTAAAGCTTGTGAATCTCGAAGCGCAGGCGCACGACTATCCGCAACAACTCTCGGGCGGTGAGCAGAGACGAGTTGCTCTTGCACGTGCACTTGTAAATAATCCTCAGATTGTTATTGCTGACGAGCCTACCTCAAACAGTGACCCTCATATGGCTTACGAAATGATGGAGCTTCTTAAAAAAATTAACGAGCTTGGTAAGACCGTTATCGTTATAACTCACGATATGAAGCTCGTTCAGTACTATCAGAAAAGAGTTGTCACCATTACTGACGGTGTAATTGCAGACGACAAGTCGGGAGGTGGCAGAAATGAGAATTAAGGCACCGAAAATCGGATATTACTTGAAGCTTGCATTTAACGGAATCATCAAGAATCCCGTTATGACTATGTCCTCTATATTCGTTTTACTCTCCTGTCTTGTAATTATGGGTTCTTTTTATCTTGTTATAAAGAACGTAAATTACAACGTAAACAAGATTGACGGATATAACAAAATCGTTCTCTTTATCGAACGCGACGCCTCGGAATACGAGGTAGCGGAAATAGGTGAAAAGCTTCTTGGCATCAAGGGAATTGAGAGTGCAGTTCTCGAAACAAAGGAAGCGGCTCTTGAAAAGCAGGTATCTCAATACGAGCAGTCTGCATTCCTCTTTGAAATGTATAAGGACGATAACCCCTTAAAGGACTCATATATCATTACATACTCTACAGATGCCGACGTCAACACAATAAAGATGAATATCGAAAGAGAGATTGATAAGATTTCAAAGCTCAACGTCAATATGGACGTTGTAGAGCAGATACAGAGCATTAAAAATGCGGTTGCCATTATATTCTCATGGCTTTTGATTCTGCTTTTTGCGGTTTCTCTTTTCGTTATCATAAACACAGTAAAGCTTTCTGTCTTTGCAAGACGTGACGAGATAGCGCTTATGCGTTATATCGGCGCTACTAACCTCTTCATCTCTATTCCCTTCCTCATCGAAGGACTTGTAATCGGAGCGGTTTCGGGCGGTCTTGCTTTTGGACTTCAGTATCTCATTTACAAGTATATGATGCTTGGACTTGTGGGTCAGTATGAGATATTCTCCATTCTTCCCTTTGCGGAGGTAAAGAACATTCTTATTATAGGCTTTATAATCATAGGTCTTGTTACAGGCTTTATAGGAAGTCTTATTTCGCTCAAGAAGTACAATCAGGAAAATGCATAACGAGGTCGTGCAATGAAATTAAAACATTTTTCTCTTATCTTCTTCGTAGCCGTTATCTCTTTTACGACAGTTTTCTTATCATCGGACAGGTATAATATAAAGACAGATGCGGCAACAGTTCAGGAAAATAAAAACGCAGTAAAAACCCTTGAAAGTGACTTAAAAAGTATACAAAACTCTCTTTCGTCCATACAGAAAAACATAAATAAGGCAAAGAACGAGAGAAATAATCAGCTTTATATCAAGAGTCAGCTTGACCAGGAAATAATGCTCACAGAATCGAAGGTTGAGACCCTTGAAAAGCTCATTGAAGAATACAATTCCCAGATAGATGAGCGTAAATTACAGATTGATGGTAAGAATAAGGACATTGAAGACACTCTTGCCATTATCCGCGAAAGACTTATCCTTCAGCACGAAACGGGAAACAGTCACGTTATATCCTACGTTCTTGGCTCGGGCGATTTTGCGGAGCTTCTTACAAGAATTGAAATAGCAAACACCCTTTTTGAATACGACAAAAATCTTATTGAGAATCTGCAAAGCGAAAGAGTGGAGCTTGAGATTTTAAAATCCGAGCTTGAAGGCACAAGAGATAAGTGCTCTGAAAGCATCGTTGAGCTTGAAGACACAAAGAGTGAGCTTCAGGTGAAGATAGACAGCGCTCTTTCCTACATAAACGAGCTTAAAAAGGACGAGGCGGTATATCTGGCACAGTACAACGCCAAGGCTTCCGAAATGGAGTCTATCGAAAACGAAATCAAAGAGATTTTAAGACAGATAGAGCTTCAGGAAAGAACGGACTACACAAGCGAGGGCTTCAGATTCCCTCTTGCATACGATGCTACCTACTGGAATACGGGTGGCTTCGGATGGCGTGTATGGTCTAACGGAAGACAGACAGACTTTCACAAGGGTATCGACTTTGCGGCGGCAAGAGGTACTCCCATCTATGCTTCAAACAGCGGTACAGTAATTCTTCACAGGAATTCCCCCAGCTACGGACTCTATCTCATCATTGACCACGGCGGCGGAATCACCTCCCTTTACGCCCATTGCTCAAAGCTTCTTGTAAGCACAGGCGACGTGGTTAAGAAGGGGGACAAAATTGCCGAGGTCGGAAGTACGGGTGACTCTACGGGTAACCACCTTCATTTCTCAATACTTGAAAACGGTGAACACGTCGATCCCAAGAAGTACATATCCGAGCCATAAGCGGAGGCATTTATGAACAGAAAAATTTCTTTTTCCGCAACCTTGGTGCTTATTCTGATAGCGGCACTTCTCACCTATCAGATTGTGACGGTTGCAGATGAAGCAAAATACAATAAAATTATCAGCGAATTCAACGTAAAGCCCACAGAAGACCCAAAAATTCAAGAAATACGCGAGCTTGTTGACGCACATTACGTAAACGAGATAGATGAAGATTATCTTACCTCTTCCCAGATTTACGGTTACATATTTGGACTCAAGGACCCCCACGCAGATTACTATACTGCGGAGCAGTACACCGAAAAGCTTTCCAGCATACAAGGGAATCTTTCGGGTATAGGTATCAGAGTATTCTTACAAAAGCTTGACGATGAAGGTACTGATCAAGTATACATTTTCGAGGTAATGAAAAACTCACCTGCCGAAAAGGCGGGAGTCAAAGCCGGTGACATTATTTACTCGGTTGAAGGAGTGCTTTACAGCGAGCTTGGCTACGAGGAGACTGTAAACAGAATTACAGGAGAAGCAGGCACTACCGTTACCTTTGAAGTGCTTCGCAACAAGAGAGTCGAGGAATTCAAGATAAAGCGCGAATTTTTCGAGTCACAGCTTGTTACCTCTAAAATAACCGATACAAATATGAATATCGGATATATCAGAATCTATCAGTTCGGCACCTCAGCAGTATCGCAATTCAAAAACGCTGTTGAGTCGCTGAAGAGCCAAGGAGCAACAAAGCTAATTTTCGACGTGAGAAACAATCCCGGCGGAGAGCTTACGACAATTACAAGTATTCTTGATTATTTACTTCCCGAAGGACCAATAATTACAATGACCGATAAGTCGGGCGAAAAGCACGTTTCAAATTCCGATGCAAACGAGGTGGATATGCCGATGGTAGTCCTTGCAAACGAGTCTACCGCCAGTGCGGCAGAGCTATTCACTGCGGCACTCGTTGACTACGGAAAGGCAATATTCATCGGAAACAAGACCTACGGTAAGGGCACTGTACAAACCACCTACGAGCTTTCCGACAAGAGTGCGGTGAAGTTCTCCACAAGCAACTACCTTCCCCCGTCGGGTGTCAGCTTTGACGGAATAGGTCTTTATCCCACCGAAGGCTATGACATTACTCTCACAGATGAAGAGATTGAAAACTTCTATCTGCTTGATGAGACAGAAGACCCACATATTGCAGCGGCAATAACCTATCTTACACAAGAAAATTAAAGCATAACAGGAGATATATTATGAAAAAGACTATTGTAACAAAAGAAGGTCTTGAAAAGCTTCAAGAGGAGCTTAACGAGTTAAAGACCGTCACCCGTGTAAAGGTTGGTAACGACCTTAAGAAAGCAAGAGCCTTCGGCGACCTTTCGGAAAACAGCGAATATGATGAAGCTAAAAACGAACAGGCTAAGGTTGAAGGAAGAATTCTCGAGCTTGAAGAAATTCTTAAAAACGTTGAGGTTGTTGAAAGCGTTAAGTCAACCGGTGTCAGCTTCGGTAACACAGTTGAGGTAGTTGATGCTGAAGGAAATGCATCTGAGTATACCATCGTAGGTGCGGCAGAAGCGAACTTCCTTGAAAATAAGATTTCCAACGAGTCACCCATCGGCGCGGCTCTCTTTGGTAAGAAGGTTGGCGACACCGTTGAATTCACAACTCCCGGCGGTGTAGAAAAGCTCACTATCAAAAACATAGTTCACAACAAGTAAAAAAGGCGGATATTAAGATGGCAGACATTGAAACAAACGTTAATCAGAACGAAAAGGAAGTTAACGTAAACGACCTTATAAAGATAAGACACGAAAAGCTTGACGCTCTGAAAGAGGCGGGCGAAGACCCTTTTGAAATAACAAAATATAATCAGACTCATCATAGCCTTGAAATAAAGAATAACTTCGAGACTCTTGAAAATGCGCACGTATCCGTTGCGGGAAGAATGATGTCCAAGAGAATTATGGGCAAGGCTTCCTTCTGCAGTGTTCTCGACCTTGAAGGTCAGATTCAGTGCTACGTTTCACGCGACAGTCTCGGTGAAGAGGAATATGCTAAATTCAAGAAGCTTGACCTCGGCGATATCATCGGCGTTGAGGGCTTCGTTTTCAAGACAAAGACAGGCGAAACGTCTATTCACGCAGAAAAGCTCACCCTTCTTTCTAAGAGCCTTCAGATTCTTCCCGAAAAGTATCACGGTCTTACAAACACCGATATGCGCTACCGTCAGAGATACGTTGACCTTATTATGAATCCCGAGGTAAAGGATACCTTTATCAAGCGTTCGAAGATTATCAGCACAATCCGTAAGTATCTGGATGCGCAGGGCTTTATTGAGGTAGAAACTCCTATGCTCGTTTCTAATGCGGGCGGTGCTGCGGCTCGTCCCTTCGAGACTCATTTCAATGCGCTTGATGAGGATTTCAAGCTCAGAATTTCACTCGAGCTTTACCTCAAGCGTCTTATTGTAGGCGGTCTCGAAAAGGTATATGAAATCGGCAGAGTATTCCGTAACGAAGGTCTCGACACACGTCACAACCCCGAGTTTACTCTTATGGAGCTTTATCAGGCGTACACCGACTACAACGGAATGATGGACCTTACGGAGAATATGTTCCGTCACATTGCACTTGAAGTACTCGGCACAACCAAAATCGTATATAACGGCGTTGAAATGGACCTTGGTAAGCCCTTTGAGCGTATCACTATGACAGAGGCAGTTAAGAAGTATTCGGGCGTTGACTTCAGCGTTATCAAGACCGACGAGGAAGCAAAGGCGATTGCCGACGAAAAGGGTGTACACTACGAGGACAGACACAAGAGAGGCGATATTCTCTCACTCTTCTTCGAGGAGTTTGCAGAGGAGCATCTCATTCAGCCTACCTTCGTTACCGACCACCCAATTGAAATCTCTCCCCTTACCAAGAAGAAGCCATCTGACCCCGCCCTCGTTGAACGCTTCGAAATGTTCATGAACGGTTGGGAAATGTGTAACGCTTATTCAGAGCTTAACGACCCCATCCACCAGAGAGAGCGCTTCAAGGCTCAGGAAGAGCTTCTTGCACAGGGCGACGAGGAAGCGAACCGCACAGACGAGGACTTTATGAATGCCCTTGAGCTTGGTATGCCTCCTACGGGCGGTATCGGCTACGGAATCGACAGACTTTGTATGCTTTTAACCGACTCTGCGGCTATCCGTGACGTACTTCTCTTCCCCACAATGAAGCCACTTGACTAAATAATTTGGCTTAAAACAGGCTATTTCAAGCGTTTTGCAAGGTTGATATTTGTTATTTTACGACAGAGTTACGACAAATGACGAGCCTTGATATAGTAAACCATTAGGACATTATCTCTATTATTTGGTGATGGTGTCCTTTTTGTTTGCCATGATAGCGGATAGTTTACATTTGCTTTTATAAATGAAATTCCTATATCCGCTATATCTGATGTTTTCACACGTCAGGTTTTATTTGAAATTGTAGTAAATATATGGTATAATAATTTGGAGGATATATTAAAAATACTACAACTTATTTAAGATTAAAATATAACTACGAAAAGTGCAGAAAGGAAAATAACAAATGGTAAATATTAATGGAAAAGAATGGGATAAATTAGAACCATTAGATATTGAAACATTAATGGCTGAACAAGATTTTGAGGAATCATTTTATTTTGAACTCAAAGATGATAGGACAACATCAAAAAAAATAGCGAAAGAAGTATCGGCATTTGCTAATACTTTTGGTGGATATATTTTCATTGGAATCACCGACGATAAAAAAATTGAGGGTTGTACAGATTGGAATGAACAAAGAATACATACAACCATTCATGATTCAATCACTCCAACACCTTCATTTGATGTTAAAAAATTTACATGTTCTGATGGAATTGTTTATATTATAAAAGTTGAAGAAGGTGCAGAACCTCCATACATAACAAGTGGTGGTCAGATATTCGAAAGAGTATCATCAAGTTCGCAACCAATAAAAGATTCTTCAAAATTATCACAAATCTATAGTAAAAGGGAACAACAATTATCAAATATGGAAAGAAAAATTACTATAGCGCCTTTAGAGAAAAATGTTAACAACATATATGGTTATATTGATATTGGATTTGTAGTTGTTCCATCGAATAGGCAAGCAGCGATAGATATTTTCAACAAGGCAGATTTAAAAGAAATAATAAAAAAATTGACAGTTTCAACTGATTCTCGTAATCTGACCCGGATTGGAAATTCAATTGTTTACACTCCTGGTGGATTGTCTGTTGCTAAAGGTATGTTACCCGCACACACAAATAATTTTCTCGAAATAATGCCAGATGGTAGTGCAAGAATGAGAATATTGTTGATTAATAACGACAATGATGACCCTAGCGTAAATATGATATTTCCAATAACATTAAAAAAATTATACGAAGATGTGTATACACATATTATGAGGGAGCTGTTTCCAAACAAGTTTGCTTATGCCAAAAAATATGAATCCTTAACCGTTTTAAAACAATTTAATCCAGTGGTTTACTTTGACGAATGGGTTCTTGAGATGTCGCCGAACCTAGAAGAAAAAAATGAAAATATGTTTGAAAAAATCGAGGAATATCAAAAAGTTATGGGAACAGATATTGTTGTTACTAATGACCGTATTCCCAAAACAGGTCTATACACAATTGATAAACGGCAAATTGAACTTTGGGGTATGGACTATAATTTTGAAACTATTATTGATGAATTATTCTTCTCGCGATTTATAGGATTAGGTATGATTCCTATTGAAAAAGAATAGTGAACAATACGCCCAACCATACGCCCGATTTACGCCCAAAAGTAGTTGAAATATGGTGTTTATTAATTTATATTCATGCATTTTGGATAATGAAAAATGGCGTATAACGACAAATAAGGGTTATTATCTTATATCGAAAATGGTGGAGCGAGGCTCCCCACAATGAAATCGATTGATTAAAATTCAACACCCTATGACTGTAAAAAGTCATAGGGTGTTTTTGCATATTCTTATCAAACTGACCGACAAATTGGAATTTGTTTAATCGTTTTCGGTAATCCATTTCTTTGCCCAAGCAAACAACGTTTCGGACATCAAATTGAACTCTACTGTTCCGCCATTTTTCAAATTCATAAAGGTTTCCACAATTGCTCGTTCATCGAAAGATACAACTTGAAGCAATTCTTTTTGATGGCTAATATAGTTTCCGGTTTGCTTAAAAGCAATTGCTTGTACAACGAAAGAGGCAGATTTATACAGTCCCCGCAAAATATCTTCACTCTTTTCGTGGAGCATATTGTGAACACATCCGTGGAATATATTGCAGGCTCCGATTTTAATTGCTCTGTTCACGGCACGCTCATCAATAAGAGCCAACACTTTGTCCAGGCTACCCTTAATTGGTGTCGTATCATAACAAAACTGAAAAAGGTCGGACGGTTCCCAATTCATAATTTCATTAGTGCCCGATATAAAACCGCAAATCAATTCTCTGTGAGCAAGGGTGTCCAACATCGTATTATAAGCTTGAATGTCCATGGAAGACAATTCATCCAAAATTACTACAATATCAATATCACTTGTTTCTGTTGCTTCACCACGGCCGTAACTGCCTTGTAAACCAACAAACCACACACGGTTTGCGAAAGTCTCATTTAATGTCTGCAAGAAGTTTTGCATCCAAGCAGTAATATCTATCATCTTAATACCCCTGTAAAATTGGAATTTATCGAACTGATTGCATTATACCATAAATTATTCTAAATTTCAATATTTCCGCAATCTTCATAAGCTATAACGATTCTTATAGGTTGGTTGACTTACCGACAACGCGTCGGCTTTTGAATGGTGGAAAGTGTTTGGCGAGGGGCGCCCGTCTTCATCGGAAGAAAACCAATCCCCTTTCTTTTTACATTAACACTTTTATTGCTGATAGACGAATTGACTCTTGTAAAAAGCCCTCGGCTATGGTAAAATAAAGAATATAAAAGGGAGGTGAGAATATGGCAAGAATTACGAATATGACGGAGGGCAATCCTACCCGTCTTATACTTTCCTTTGCTTTACCTCTCATTATTACGAATATCGGGCAGCAGCTTTATTTTATAGTTGACACTGCAATCGTCGGCAGAGGTGTGGGAGTATCGGCTCTTGCGGCGGTGGGATGTACAGGATGGATATACGGAATAATATCCTGGAGCATTATGGCGCTGACATACGGCTTCTCTACCTTTATTTCCCGTTATTTCGGTATGAATGACAAAAATATGATAAACCGATGCTTCGGTATGTCGGTTATTCTTTCTTTTATTATAAGCGTTATTTTTACGGTTTTCGGTATTCTGCTTTCAAGACCCCTCCTCGTTCTTCTTGATACACCGCCCGAAATAATGGAGGATGCCGTAATTTATCTCTACGTAACGATAGGCGGTACCTTTGCGGTTATGGGTTACAACCTTACATCCGCTGTTCTTCGTGCTTTCGGCGACGGAAAATCACCTCTTATCGCTATGATAATTGCGGCGGTACTGAATATCGGACTTGACATACTTTTTGTAATGGTGATTCCTTGGGGTGTTTTAGGTGCAGCTCTTGCATCGGTCATTTCCCAGCTCGTTTCGTTTATATACTGTATCTTCGAAATAAAGAAAATTCCGTATATAGAGATTAAAAAGGAATATTACAGGTGGGATGGTGCACTTGCTTCAAGTCTTTTGAAATTCAGCTTGCCTCTTGCTGCTCAAAATGCAGTTTTGTCGGTGGGCGGTCTTGTGCTTCAATCGGCAGTTAATCTTGAAGGAAGTATATTCATCGCGGCTTATACCGCTACAAACAGACTTTACGGAATGTTTGAGTGCACCGCCATAGCACTGGGTCAGTCAATTACCACCTTTATGTCACAAAACTTTGGAATAGGTAACGTCGAGCGTGTTAAAAAGGGATTTTACATTTCATTTTCCATTTGCGTTTTCTTTTCGGTAGTGGTATCCGTTATAATGCTGGTGCTTGGAAAATTTCTTTTATCCCTTTTCATCGACCCTGCAGAAGCAGGGGCGGCAGAATCACTTGAAATAGCCTACAGGTATCTCTTTGTGATGCTGTGCTCACTTGTTATACTATATCTCATCTACGTTTATCGTTCCACCCTTCAAGCCATAGGTAATTCAACCTGGTCAATGATTTCGGGCTTTGGGGAATGTATTGTGAGAATACTCTTTGCAGAGGTTTTTTACGTCCTTTGGGGCAGAGAGGTCATATACTTCGTTGAAACGGGCGCGTGGCTCGGTGCTCTTTTGTTCGTTATTCCGCCCTGTCATTATTACCTTAAGAAAATACTCAAGTAAAATTTAAGGCAGAAGCTTTTAGCTTCTGCCTTGTTTTTTATTCGTGGAGTTTTTTGAGAAGTTCAACAAATCTGTCTGCAGATCTTTCTGCAATACCCTTTGTGAACCTTGAATTATACGCTTCATAAGCGTGGTAGTCGTAAGCTGATTCCACTGCAAAGTAACCCTGTGAATCTGTTGCGCAAGAGTTTATGAAGGTATATTTGAAGGGTGAGTTGTCCTTGATGAATCTGCCCGATTCGGCAAACATTTCATAAGGCGCGCAAATAAATGCAAAATCGCCTATTCTGGTTGCATAGTAGGTAATATCGCCACTAAGCTCATTTCGCTGAATTCGCTCGGCACGTGCTTTAATAGCAGATGCTTCATATACACTTACAAAGCCATACTTCTTTGCAAGAGCTTCGCCCTTGCTCTTAACGCCGGAAGAATACCATCTGTCAACTACCTTTACGGCTTTATCGTAAAGGTCTATTTTCTCCTGAGTGTATTCTTCCGTTGCGGTGAGGCTTTCAAACTCGATTCCCTTGCCTTCTATCTTTTCAAGATTTTCAAGGGCGGACAGAGCATATTGTGCAAGAAGTGAGCCGTGGATGGTAAAATCGCTTGTACGGGTCTCCCCCGACTTGTAGCTTGTAGGATTTTCGTTACCTGCGGCGCCAAGGAAGAATGCACAGTGAGCATCTGCAAACGCTTCTACGTTTTCGCGAAAAGGCGCTACGTAGTCTGCCGAGATATTAAGCTGTGAGCCTGTACCCGACTGCTTGGGATGAGCTTGCCAGTTTACAAGGATTATATCCTTCTTTTCCCCTTCGCGCTCGGCTTTAAGTACTATCATTTCGGGGTCGTTTTCACCTGCGTGACCTGTAATACCAGCCGAATAGTCACCGAAGTTGTCGCCTGCCACAGTTCCGTCGGCAATGGTATAATGTCTTATAAAGTTAAGTCCCTCGGTTTCGATCTTGCTTCCGTAGAGGGTTGCAGGTGCAAGGTCGGCTATCGCTTCCTCTGCTGCCTTCACCATCTGCGTCTTCAAAAATTCTCTATATACTTCCATAACGGGCTCTGTGCTGGTAACGTCGGGTGCTGAATGAGTGTGTGTCGCCGTAAAGAAGATACGCTCGGTAGGAACGCCCGTTTTGCCTGATATTTCTTCAATTATAGGTGTGCTCCACTTTTTTGAACTGTTTATAAGGTCGTTTGTGTAGAGAAGGCATAAGTCGTCACCCGATTTAAACGCTACGCAAGTGGATTGGAGCATGTCAAGGGTAACCTTTGAAAATCTTGACGAGGTATTTCCAAAGCCTGCAAGGGGTACTGACTCGGTGGGGTGAATAGATTCACGTCCGAAGCCTACTTGAAGCGTGTCAACGGAAACGGTTTCCTCTTCTGTACACGAAATCATCGTAAATGCAAGAAGAAGAGCAAGTGCTAATAAAACGATTTTCTTCACAATAATTCTCCTTTTATTTAATTTCATTTAACATATCTACAAGAGTGTCCGAAACCTTTTCGGCAATTCCTTTATTAAAACGAGAGGTAACGCTTTCGTAGCATCTGTAGTCGTAGGCATCATTTGTTGCAAAGTAGCCTCGTGCGTTATTCGAGCAGGTAATAAAGAAGGTCATATCAAAGGGAGAATTTTTCTTGACGTACTTACCGCTCGTACTGAACATTTCGGCAGGAGCATTGGTAAATGCCATACCGCCTATTCTTGTGGCATAAAGTGCAATATCAAGGGTTTCGGGAAGGTTAGGTCTTCCTGTTATAGCACCTGCCTCGTAAACTGAGGTGAGTCCTATTTCGCGAGCACGGCGGTTTGCTTCGTCGCGGTCTGCCGTTTCAATGAAAAATTTATGTATTTCGAGGCATTTGTCAAGAAGGTGGATATTTTCACGAGTGGTTTTTTCTTGAAGGATAAGCTCTTTTGTCTCTATCCCTTCACCTTCTATTTCTGAAAGTCTCGAAAGCGCCTCTTTTGCATAGTCTGCAAGCTTTTCGCCATAGGAAATATAATCCCTATTATGCTTGTGAGAAGCAATGTAGCTCTCGGGATTCTGGTTACCTGCTGCACCGAGGAAGAAAGCAAAAAGCATATCGGTGTCACGCTCAATCGCATCTCTAAATGAGGAAACGAAGTCGGCAGAAATATCGAATTTCAAAAGTCCGCCCGTAAGCTTGGGGTGCGCCTGCCAGTTGACGGCAAGGATATCCTTCTTTCCCTCACGCTCAATTTTCATAAGCAGCATTTCGGGGTCGTTTTCGGTGGCGTAATCGGCAAATCCCGAAGCCTTATTTCCGAAGTTGTCTCCATAGACGGTACCGTCGTTCATTCTGTAGTGACGGACAAAGTTAAGTCCTGCGGTTTCGGTCTTTGCGCCGTAAAGCTTTGCCGGAGCAAGGTCGCTCAACGCTTCCCTCGCGGCTTCTATAATTCCTTCTGTAAGTACGGGACTATAGCGTCCTATCGCCTCTTCCGCACTATACATATCGGGTCCGGAATGAGTATGAGTACACGTTATCATAATTCTCGACTCATCAATGCCGAGAAGCTTTGACATCTCAGTTCTTGCTTTAACTATGACAGGAGAGCAGCCGATAATGTCAATGGTCATAAGAATAACCGCTTCTTCCCCATCCTTGAAGGCAATAGCCGTTGCTTTCAGCTCATCGAGTGTATTATTAAAAAATCTGTTGGAACTGCTGCCCATACCTCCGAGGGGGGTGGGCTCTTTTGGGTGTATACTTTTTCTGCCGTATCCTACAAGTAAACTCATTAGCATTCTCCTTTTATTTTTTTAATAAATTTTATCACATATACACAATAAATGCAATATTTTTATTTATCAAGTACAATTTTTCATTATATTTTTACACAATTTGCAAAATGTTCACCCACTTGTCATTGACAACAGTGATAAAATGATATACAATATGAAATGTCTATTTTAAAGCTAACAAAAGGAGATATATTACTATGAAGCTTGCGACACTGCTCAGACACGTTGATATGAAAGAAAACGAGGTTTGGGATAGCCGATTTTATATTACAAGATTTTTCCCTCTTTTAGCGGAAGAAAACCAAGTAGGTCTTTGCGCCATATTGACGAAATATGACATTGAGGACGTTTGCGACATCTGCGACGGACTCATTATTCCGGGAAGCGCAATGGATATAGACCCCAAATATTTCGGAGGTACCCCCCTTAATCCTCCGCAAGAGGTTGACGAGTACGCCCTTGATTCAAAGGCTATCGAGTGCTTTGAAAAGGCAGGTAAGCCTATTTTCGGTATTTGCGGCGGCTTTCAGGATATAAACATATATTTCGGAGGAGATATCGTCAAGAATACAGATGGTCCGAATCACTACGGTGACGAGGTGCGCCACGAGATAGATATAGTTAAAGGCTCCTTTGTTTATGACGTTTTTGGAAGTGAAAAGGCAGTTGTAAATTCGTATCACAACTGGAAGCTCGGAAGGGTTGCTGACGGCTTTGACGTTGTTGCGAGAAGCGTTGACGGCGTTGTTGAGGCTATCGAAAACAAAGAAAGAAAGATTTTTGCCACCGAATGGCATCCCGAGCTTTCTTATCACAACGGTGACGTAATTGAGCGTAAATTCTTTAAAAATTTTGTAGAATGCTGCCGTAAAAACAGTCAAAAATAAAGGAACTGTATATGAAAAAAATGAATTTTCGCCAGAAGCTAGAAAACTTCTGGTATCATAACAAGGTTGCAACAATAGTTATAGCTGTGTTCGCGATTTTTATAGTAATATCCACAATTCAGCTTTTCACAAAGGATAAGCCTGATGCGAACTTCCTCTATATGGGACCTGCGGCTATTGCCTTTCAGGGAGAGGGGTATCTTCAGGAGTCTATTGCCACCGTTATGAAGGAGGACTATAACAACGATGGCAAAAAGTACGTGGACTATATTGAGCTTACCGCCCTTGATGCAAGTGACACCTTCAACGACGAGACGGGTGATTTTGCTACAGGGTACACCGCTTATGACGTACAGAAGACCGTTGGCGACAGCTTTGCGGCGCAGATAATCGCAGGTGACTCTATGATATACCTTCTCGATGAGAAGTATTTCGGTGTTGCCAAGGACACAAACGTTCTTATGCCGCTCTCCGAAGCGCTTGGGTATACTCCCGAATTTGCTATAAACGACTACGCGGTATATCTTCGTGACCTTGACGTATCTTATATGCCCGGCTTCAAGCTTCTCCCCGAATCCACTCTTCTTTGTATCCGCTATCCCGTAACCCTTACAAGCGGTAAAAAAGACGTGGAGCTTCGCGAGAGATGCAATATCAGCGTATTCCGCGATATGTTCTCATATGTATACAAGGACAAGCCCGAAAAGCCTATTGAGGCAGAGCCTGTGAAGACTACCCTCGACGAATTCAAGGTGATGCTTCGAAGCTATGGAGAAGAAAAGAAGCTTGGAATTTCAGACGAAGTGATAGGCAGTGTATCGGACATTGCGCCCGAGGGATTTTTCGAGGAAACGGGCGCCGACCTTTATAAAGCGGGCGGAGTTGCATATCTCGTTCATTGTTCAAAAATCTACGTTCTCGGTAAGCACGTAGGTGGTGCAGGACTTCTGGACGTGGAGGTCTGCAATTTTGACAATAACGATACAAACGATATTATCTTCTCCTATTCGTACAAGAGCGGAGATACGGTGGTTTCATCGGTGTCGGTATTCAATTTTACCACTATGAAGGAGACCTTCTTATCCCTTTCTGCCCCCACCCTTCTTGTTCTGGAAAAAGCAGAGAATGGCAAGATTGACGTTTATACATCAAGCGTCAGCGCAGAAGGACTTTCGAATGCTCTTCTTTCCGAAGGAAACAAAGACACTCACATTTGTACTGTCTTCGGCGACGGAAAAGACGTGCTTATAAAAGCTATAGAATAGGATGTGATTTTATCAGAATTCTTGGAATAGATTACGGAGATGCGCGCGTTGGCTTTGCTACCTGTGATAAGGATGAAATACTCGCCACCGGACTTCGCACCGAAAAGGTAAGAGGTATGAGAGGGGCGGCAGAGATATCGGCAGAAATTGCAAAAGCCGAGGGTGCCGAAATGATTGTTGTAGGTCTTCCTCTCAATATGGACGGCACAAGAGGGTTCAGAGTTGAAAATACTCTTGCTTTCATTGAAATCCTTAAAACGCTGACCGACCTGCCTATTGAGACCTCCGACGAGCGTTGCACTACCGTTACCGCTTACTCTTTTATGAATATGTCGGGTACTAAAAAGAGCAAAAAGAGAGGAATCGTCGATACAGTTGCGGCAGAGATTATTCTTCAGAGCTTTATTGATAAGAGAAAAAGAAATGCTATGAACTAAATGTTCATGTTGTGCCCCGTTTTGTACGGACAGCACAAAAAAAGGAATCCTTGGTAGAAAATATTAAATTTTAAGCAACATACTGACTTCGTTTTTCAAGCGGAGTCAGTTTTGTTTTTGTTTGGATACGTTCATTGTTGTAAAAG
>JAZNYT010000040.1:0-5808 GCA_045594565.1 Eubacteriales bacterium | reverse complement strand
CAATAGCGTTTCCTACGAGCATGTATCTCGGAACGTCCGAATTATTTATGGGATTTATAAAGCTCATAGTGCCCACGTCGCCCTGAAAGCCTACAATTACGGCACAGTAAACGTCTTTTAACACCTTTTCAACTTTTCTTCTTGCAAAGCCGGGCCAGTCTGCCGAGAAAGCCTCTTTGCCTACACTGTCAGCATGAACCTGATAGTTGACAAAGGCTATATCCTTTTTGCCCTCTCTCTTAAATCTTACAAGCCTTACTGTATTGTCCGACTCCTCGGAGGGTCTCACGATATCCTTTTCAACGCCGAAGGGATTTGTTTTTACAAGTCCGTCCTTCATAATATATCGGCGCACGTGTGAAAAGTGCTCTATGGCTTCCTTTTCACCCCAGCTCCATTTTGCCTCCGACATATCCTCTATCGCCATAACAGATACGTCAACAAACTTGCGGTAAAGTACGTTGAGATAATCGTAGTCCTCAAGCAAAGAGTTTTCATAGGGAATTATGCCCGGCTCGGTGAGTCCGATGCTTGTATGAGCGTGGGTGGTATGTATAAAGATACATTCGGGCTTTATTCCTGTTTTTGCCGAAACAAGCTTCTTTATCTTTCCCGCGTATTTCATCTGGATAGCTTCAAAATCAGCAATTATTATAAGTGCCGTTTCCTTTTCGTCCGAAAGCGCCAGCGCCGAAACTTCAATAGGGTCAAGAATACTCTTTGCAACTCTTTTATAAAAGTAGCCCCATAAATCACTGCCGAGGGGCGGTGTTACGTCTACTCTTGAAAATCCTGCTTTTAACATTTCTTTTTCTCCTTATTTCAAGAGTTCTACGGCAAGCTCTACACAATTTTCTTCAAGAGTGTCGGAAAAGGGTGATGAGCCTGCTTCGTAACCTATTACGTGGAAAGCTTCTTTTGTGGGAAGATATCCCTCGCCGCCGTTTACACAGCAAGAGGTAAGAATAATTCTGTCGGGACACGCCTCTCTCACTGCATCTGCGTAGCTTGTGAAGGGCTCGCCGCCGAAGCCTACGAAGCCTATCTTACCGAGATTAAGAACGCTGACGGGTACCTGCTGATAAATGGGTGCTGTCCTGAGAGCTATGATGCGGTTAGCCGTACCAAGCTCTGTGATTCTGTAGTCCTTTGCACACTCTGCACCCGAATAGTAATCGTCCAGCATCTTCTTTGATTCCTCGTACTTCTCCTCGCCGTCGGTACGAGTTCTGCTGAACACAATATCAATACCGCCCGAAATTGCGGTATCCTCTACCTTGGTCATATTATCCCAAAGAGATATAACCGTATCGGCAATAACTCTGCCCATATGCTTGGAGTGCTCGTAGCCGTCCTTATATTCCTTTGCCATAAACTCCATATGATTAGAGTCGCCCTGTGCACCAACTGTAGCAATACACTTTATCCCAAGGTCGCGTTCAAGATACGTTCTGACAAAGCCTGGCCAATCGGCGGACACGTACTGACCGTGAACAACGTCGGGGTGAGTTGAGAAATTTACCATAGCAACGTCGCCCTTTTCTCTCTTGAAACGAAGAAGGCGCACCATATTGTCCGATTCACGGCAGGGACGTACTATTTCGTTACGTCTCGAAAGAGGGAAGGTCATAACGGTGCCGTCGTTCATAACGTAACGTCGGATGAAGGCAAGCTGCTCTGCTGTTTCCTTTTCTGCGCTTTCAACCTCTGCCTCCTCCATATCGTCAAGAGCCATAAGAGAAACGTCAACGAAGCGGCGGTATACCATCTCCATAAAGACCTTATCCTTTATGGCAGCATTTTTCGCAGTTATGTCACGAAGGCCAAAGGATGTATGCTGATGAAGGGCAGTAATGAATATTAGCTCTGCCTTCACCCCTGTTTTCTCGGAAATCAGCTCTCGGAGAACGTCTGCATAGTTCTTTCTTATCTGAATCATATCTGCGGTTATGAAAAGTGCCTTCTCTCCCTCGTCCTCAAAGGCTATCGCGTTGAGATAAAGGGGGTCAAGAAGTCCCAGCATAGGTCTGTCGTTATCGAAATATCCCTCAAGATGTGTGCCAAGAGGACAGGTTATATCAACTCTCGAAAATCCTACTTTGAGCATTGTTATATCTCCTTATCTTTACCATCGTATGCTTTTTTATAATTGTATCACAAAGAAAAATAAAGCGCAATACAATGCTTGGTTTTTTCAAAAGCTTTTGTGAAAAAAGCTCGGAAGAATGTCCTCCGAGCTTTATATTTTATTATAAATTATACAGTGTAGTCAATTACAATCTTGTCGCCTGTCTTGGAAGAACGAACGATAGCGTCACAAACTGCAACAGTATAGAAGCCCTGCTTTCCGTCGGGATCTGCGGGGAGGTCGTTGTTGATACAGTTGATGAAGTCACGAATCTCTTCTGTCATATTGTGAGAGTCGATGCTTACGGGTATCTTCATTTCTACAGTCTGGTTCTCAACGCCGAAGGAATTCTTCTTGCCGTCGATCTCTTCGCGGAAGAGTGAAATTGTTTCACTTGTGTTATCTGTAATGATAGTACCCTTTGAACCGTAGATAACAGTTCTCATAGTGTACTTACGCTTACAACCGATAGAGGTGAATACCTTACCGATAACGTCGTTGGGGAACTTAAGAACGGATACTACGCAGTCGTCGATAGGCCAACCGGGAAGCATCTTGTGGTTAGCGTATGCAAATGCTTCGGAGGGGTCGCCGAGAATCCAACGCATAAGGTCAACTGCATGACAACCGCCACCGATGATAGGCTGTCTTTCGGGAACCTTTCTCCAGTTGTTGATACCGGGAATCTCACAGTAGTCGTGAGCGTACTCGGACTCCATAAAGAATACTTCACCGATTTCGCCCTTTTCAACAAGCTCCTTCGCCTTGATGAAGCCGGGAGCCTTACGGCAAACCTGACCGATCATAAGGCGCTTGCCCATTTCCTCTGCTACTCTTATCATCTCACGGCATTCGTCAACCTTGAGTGCCATAGGCTTTTCGCAAAGAACGTCCTTGCCTGCGCGGAGAGCGTCAACTGTAACGTCGCGGTGTGCTTCGTCGGATGCGCATACGATAACGGCGTCAACGTCGTCACGCTTGAGAATTTCTCTGTAATCTGTATAGCAGTCCTTGTCGTCCATAGGGAAGGTCTTTCTGAAATGCTCCATCTGCGAGGGAACAACGTCACATATTGCAACAAGCTCTGCCTCGTCAAGTCTCTGGATACCGTAAGTGTGTGTGAAAGCAATGGCACCTGTGCCAACTATCGCCAAACGTACCTTTTTCATAGTAATTCTCCTTAAAAATATAATAATATTCTTTGTTTGTGCTTGACTTTTCTCAAGCAATATTCTAAAATGATTATAAATCCAAATCGTGCAAATTTATATGTAATATCCCACACTTTTTTGGTAATTTTCTGCCAAAGGAGGAAAATATGCTTTTTAATGAGATAAAAAAGACCTTTGATATACAAGCAATCGTGCTTTCTCTTGATTTCAGACCCCTTGTTTCCATAAAAAAGAACTATGACGAGATATACCCATTCTGGCAGCTTTTCTTTGTCAGCCGAGGGAGTATGAGCATCATAAGAGATGGGAAGGAAGAGGTAGCATCGGAGGGGCAGATAATATTCCGCGAGCCCGACGTTCCGTCGACAATCGTGTATCCCGACGGCTGTGAGCTCTATATGGGGCTTATCGACTTTTTCTGTCCCAATAACGAAATGAGTTTTTTCACCAAGGGTGCTATTACACTTACCTCAAGGGAAAAGGGAATTATTTCTAATATTATAAAAGAGGCGTCCTCTTTCTATAACGAGGGTAAGTCGGACACTCTCTGGCCCGAGCTTGTTTCCTCCGAGCTTGAAGCCTTTCTCATAAGAGTTTACGGAAGACTTCGGGGCATTCTTCCCTCATATCCGTATGATGAAAAGAGCAACAGTAAAAACAACGTATCCGACACAGTAAATAAGATAAATTCAATACTTGAAGAAAGGCGTTTTTCCAATATTTCCGTAGAGGAAATAGCCTCTATTCTAAATGAAACGCCCAACGTTTTGATGAAGCGTTATAAAAAAGAAATGCACGAGGGTATTATGGAGCATTTTCTGAACCTGAAGCTTCAGACGGCAATTCAGCTTATTCTTTCCAGTAATATGAATTTCACCGAGATATCCGAGCTTATGGGCTTCTCTTCGGTGAACTACTTTTCAAAATTTTTCAAAAAAAGAACCGGTATGACACCCACCGAGTACAGCAAGTCGTATCAATAGGAGATTTTTATGTTCTCAAGAAAATATCTTTTAAAAATACTGTTGCCTCTTTTTGCCGAACAGATTCTCGCCGTTACAGTAGGTATGGTAGATACCGTTATGGTATCCAGCGCAGGTGAGACGGCGGTGTCGGGCGTATCTCTGGTAGATTCACTCAACCTCCTTCTTAACTACATATTCTCGGCAATGGCGACAGGAGGTGCTGTAGTCTGCTCACAGTTTATCGGCAAAAAGGACTACGACAACGCAAAAAGCAGCGCAAAGCAGCTTGTATGGTGCACAACCTCTGTAGCGCTTATCTTTATGACCATAGCGCTTATTTTCAGAGTACCCATTCTGAGGCTGATATTCGGCTCTATCGAAGAGGAGGTTATGTTCCACGCCAAAAACTATTTCCTCTTTACGGCGCTCTCCTTCCCCTTCCTCGCTATCTACGGAGGCGGTGCGGCACTTTTCCGCTCTATGGGTAACTCGAGGATTTCGATGGTTGCATCGATTATCATGAACGTAGTAAACGTTGCGGGAAATGCTATTCTTATCTTCGGCTTCCATCTGGGTGCTGCGGGTGCGGCTATCGCAACTCTTGTTTCAAGAATCGTCGGCGCTTCTATCATGATGGTGCTTATCCGCAATAAAAATAACGTTGTATATATTGAAAAGCTGCTTTCCTTTAAGCCCGACTTTGCTATTATCAAGCGTATTCTCGGTATCGGCATTCCCAGCGGTATGGAGAGCGGTATGTTCCAGTTCGGCAAGCTTATGACACAGAGTCTTATCTCCACCTTCGGTACAGCCGCCATTGCCGCAAACTCGGTTGCAAGTACACTCTCCAACTTCGAATGCGCTATCGGTACCTCCATAAGCCTTGCCATGATAACGATAGTAGGTCAGTGCATCGGCGCTGAAAACAAAACGGAGGCAAAGCGATACACCTTGAAGCTTCTGAGAATAGAATACGTCATAATGATAGTTGTGGTGGCTCTTATCAGCATATTCTCCAAAACGATTATCGGCTTCTACAATCTGTCGCCCGAAGCATCGGAGCTCGTCCACACCCTTATCCTTATTCACGGAATTGCGGTTGCAACAGTCTGGCCCATGGCATTCACACTTCCCAACGCCTTCAGCGCCGCAAGCGATGTAAGGTTTACCCTTATGGTTTCCATCTTCTCGATGTGGGTATTCCGAGTAGGCTTCAGCTACGTTTTCGCTCTCGGCTTAGGACTCGGGGTGCTTGGCGTATGGCTCGCCATGTTCTCCGACTGGACCTGCCGTGCCATCTTCTTCCTTGTCCACTTTATCCGCGGTAAATGGCTGAACAAGTACAAGCCTCTGAAGGTTGATAATTGATAAAAAAGGCTGTAAACCTTTCGGTTTACAGCCATCAGCCTGTCGAAAAAAGCCCATCTCAATATAGTGAGATGGGCTTTTGGAATGTAAAAATGTTTTTTAAGAAGTGAAATAAAGAATAAAGCGAAGGAGCTTCGAGAAACTCGAAGTCTATGTTGTCTCTCCACTTTCGTAT
>JAZNYT010000039.1:0-27595 GCA_045594565.1 Eubacteriales bacterium | reverse complement strand
TAACAAACAAATCCAAACGGAAAGAATATAGAAAGGCAAGAAAAAAGATGGTCGGAAAGAAAAGCAAACGGAAAGGAAAATTTGAAATAGGTTATGAGGCTTATTTGTGTAAAAAACAGAAAAAGAACGAAGCAAAAACTTCGTTCTTTTTGGAGCTGGTGACGTGACTTGAACACGCGACCTGCTGATTACGAATCAGCTGCTCTACCGACTGAGCCACACCAGCATATGAGGATTTTTATATCCTCAATATATTATACTCATTTTTTATCTTTTTTCAAGTACTTTTTCAACTATTTTTAAATCCTCTGGAGAATTTACTCCAAGAATTTCGGTTGAGTCCTCTGAAACGTATGCATTTACGTTTTTACCCTTTGCCATAAGAATTTCCGGAACGTCTGTTAGATATTTTTCGTTTGTTACTTTGCTGTTTGTAACCTCGTCAAGAGCATCGAACATATCTTTTGCATTGAAAATATAAGTTGCGGCATTATATTCGTTGACGTTTTCAAACTGTTCTTTAGTGCAGTCCTTTGCTTCTGTAATAGAAAGGAGCTTTCCGTTTTCGTCTCTTATCATACGGCCAAGCATCTGACCCTTTTCGCCACGGCAGGAGAGAATGGTACAAGAGTTGTTTTCTCTCTTGTGCATTTCAATCATATTTTTAATGGTTCCCTCTTTGATAAGGGGAGTATCACCGCAGATAACAACGAGGTCACCGTTGTAATCTTTAAAGTATTCCTTTGCGCATTCAACTGCATATCCCGTGCCGTATCCATCGTCGCCCTGCTCAATGTAGGTGAGAAAAGGATAAGCATTCATTATTTTTTCTTTTTTGAATTTTACGATACCGTAAATATCCTTTTTCTCAATAAATGCAAGAGAATCGAGTACAAATTCAAAAATTGGTCTGCCGTGTACCTCTCTCATAGACTTGGGAAGGTCTGCTGCCTCTGAATTAAAGCGAGTGCCTTTTCCTGCGGCAAGTATAATTGCTTTCATAATAATACCTCTCGTTTGTCAAAAAAAATAATATTACATAAACTGTTAGTAAGTACAAAAAAGGGGGATAATATATGATTGAAAAAAATACTTTTTTTGCATCGTCTAACAGTGCTGAAGGGTTTCAAAGTTATTTTGATTTAATATACAACTCTAAAAAAATGAAAAAGATTTACATCGTTAAGGGAGGCCCCGGTACAGGTAAATCGCATCTTATAAGGGAAGTAGGAAAACTCTTTGAAGACCATTATAGAACCGAATGGTTTCTGTGTTCATCTGATACAGAATCACTTGACGGCATAATAATCGATGGTGACATAGCCATTGTAGACGGTACTTCTCCTCATTCTATGGAGGCAAGATATCCGGGTGCCGTTGAGGTCATAGTTGACAGTGGCAAGGGGATAAGTCAAAATCTTTCAAAATACAGAGAAAAGATATTTGAAATAAACGATAAGAAGTCGAGCTTGTATAAGGGGGCATACAGTTTTTTGAAATCGGCGGGAGTAGTGAAAAAAGAGTACTCAAAGCTCATTACCACCGATGCACATTTTGAAAAGCTTTCATCTGCAATAGACCGTTTTTTTAAGCAAAACGTAAAAAAAGGAAACGGATACTCCGAAAATGTAAGACTCATTGAGGGAATTACACCCAAAGGGATATATAAAACAGGCTCTTTTGAAGGAATTGCCGACAAAAAATGTCTTTTAGTAAACGCAGAAGGCTTTGAAAATATCATTTTTTCTGCTTTCCTTAATAAAGCAAAGGAGTATGATATACACACCTTGATAAGCTATGATCCGCTTTTGCCATTTTCTGTTAATGGCTTGTGCTTTCCAAACGAAAGACTTTCTGTAACAATTTATGACGAAAAAATTCACGGAGACGTGGATTATGATAAATACAAAATTTTTAACGTCGAAAGATTTATAAACAGAGACGTATACTCGTTGAACCGTTCAAAATTGAGGTTTTCCTACAAATGTATGAATTCTCTTGTAAATGAATCGGTGAAATATTTGAAGGAAGCTTCAGAAACGCATAAAGTGCTCGAAGCAATCTATAAAGAATTTATGAATTATGACTATATCGGACAGTATATAAAAGATATCTCCGAAAATATACAGTCCTGCTTGTGACGCCTATACATTCTACACAAAAATAATCCTTTTGTCAAGTTTAATATTTTTTTACTAATTATTGAAAAACAAAAAATGCTATGCTATAATGATAAAAATGCCATGATATAGTATAAAATATCTAGGGAGGTGCAATTTGTGACAGAAAACATAATAAATCTCGTTAAAGAAAAGAAGTATGTTGAAACAAGGCGTATTCTTTCTGAAATGAACCCTGCTGATATTGCAGTTATATTTTCGGAATTCTCCGATGATATACTCCCTTTAGTTTTTAGAATTTTGCCTAAGGACATTGCTGCCGACGTTTTTGTTGAAATGACGGCAAGTGGCAGGCAAACACTGATAGATTCGTTCAGTGATTTTGAGCTTAAAATCGTATTTGATGACTTGTATCTGGATGATGCGGTCGACATTATTGAAGAAATGCCGGCTGTCGTTGTAAAAAGAATCCTTTTAAATTCTTCCCCCGAGGTGCGTAGTCATATAAACGAGCTTTTGCAGTATCCCAAAGATAGCGCCGGAAGCATTATGACGATAGAGTATGTGAGACTCCGCAAGGATATGACAGTGGAGGACGCTTTCGCCCACATTAAAAAGACCGGTATTGATAAAGAAACTATCTATACGTGCTACGTCACCGATGATAGACGAATACTTTTAGGAATTGTATCGGCTAAGAGCTTGTTGCTTTCCGACAGAGATGTTATGATTGAGAGTATAATGGAAACAAACGTAATTTATTCTAATACTCTCGACGACAGGGAAGACGTTGCAAAATGCTTTGAAAAGTATGGATTTCTTGCACTCCCCGTCGTTGATAAGGAAAAGCGCCTTGTAGGTATTATTACGGTTGACGATGCCATTGAAGTCATCAAGGAAGAGGCAGAAGAGGACATTGAAATGATGGCTGCTATTACGCCTACGGAAAAGCCTTATCTTGAGCTCACAGTTTTCTCTGCTTGGAAGGCGAGAGTGCCGTGGTTGCTCCTACTTATGGTGTCTGCAACAGTTACAGGAATTATTATTTCCGGCTTTGAACGAGCACTTGCCTCCTATGTGGTTCTTACAACCTTCATTCCTATGCTTATGGGAACAGGGGGTAATTCGGGAAGCCAGTCATCAGTTACGGTTATAAGAGGTCTCTCTCTTGGAGAAATTTCATTTAGCGACATTTTTAGAGTACAATGGAAAGAATTGCGCATTTCAGTTCTTTGCGGTTTAACTTTGGGAGTGGTAGAGTTCTTGAAACTTTGGCTTGTTGATTCACTTTTGATAGGAAATGATGAAGTTACAGTAAGCGTTGCTTTTACGGTCGGAGTTACTATTTTTATCACCGTTGTTGTTGCGAAGCTTGTAGGCTGTACGCTTCCGATTATCGCTCAGAAGCTTGGTTTCGACCCTGCCGTTATGGCAAGTCCTTTTATCACAACAATTGTAGATGCACTGTCGCTTATAGTTTTCTTTAATATTGCTACACAAGTATTGAACTTATAGTAAAATAAATGAAGGCACCCATCGGGTGCCTTCATTTATTTTACTATTATTGCAACTGCGTGTGCAGATATGCCGAGCTTTTCACCGGTGAAACCTAGGTGCTCTTCTGTCGTTGCTTTAACGTTTATTTGTGATACGTCAATTTCCAACGTTTCGGAAATGTTCTTTACCATTTCGGGGATAAAAGGGGAGAGTTTGGGCGCTTGAGCTACTATTGTAGCATCAATGTTTCCTACACTGTATCCGTCGCCTTCAAGTACGCTTTTCACGCGTTTTAGAAGTTCAATGCTTGAAATTCCCTCGAATTCCTTAGCAGTGTCAGGAAAAAGCTTTCCTATGTCACCTTTAGCAGCTGCGCCGAGCAAAGCGTCCATAATGGCATGAACAAGGACGTCAGCATCCGAATGCCCAAGAAGCCCTGTTGTGTGCGGAATATTAACTCCGCCAAGTATTAAGGCTCTGTCAGGAACAAGCTTATGAACGTCGTAGCCGTGACCTGTTCTTACGTTTATTGCGGGAAGTTTTTTCATAACAGTATCCAAGTCTTTCGTTGTTGTGATTTTAAGGTTATCGTTTTTCATAATGTATGTAAATACCTTAAATCCTGCATTTTCCGCGATTGCACAGTCATCTGTGAAGATTTGTCCGTCCTCAATTTTTGATAAGGACATTCTGTACAGGTCTGTTTTAAAGGTTTGAGGGGTAGATGCCAGAAATAATCTGTCTCTGTCGAGAGTCCTTTTTATAATGCCGTCCTCCACTTCCTTCACAGTGTCTGCGACACGTGACACAGGACAAACAGCTCCGTGTTCAACAGTAGCTTCTATTATTCCTTTTATATCTTCTTTGGATATCAGAGGTCTTGCGGCATCGTGTATTGCTACAATATCGCTCTCCGGACTCAAAAATCCTATCGCATTTTTAACCGACTCTTGTCGAATCTTTCCGCCAACTGTAACCTTTTTGACTTTTTTGTATTTTTTTGTCAAAGATTCCACAAGCTCTTTTTCTTCGAGCTTTGTGCTGATTATTATTTCATTTACCTCATCAACTGCAGAAAATGCTTCGATGGAATATTCAAGAACGGTTTTTCCTGATATTTTAATAAGCTGTTTTGAAACGTCAGAGCCCATTCTGGTGCTGCTTCCTGCAGCAGCTATTATTACACTTACAAACATTTATAAGTTTTCCTTTGCTCTTGCTTTTGCACGTAATTCTGTATTAAGTATTTTCTTTCTGAGTCTAAGGGAGGTGGGGGTAACTTCAAGAAGCTCGTCATCTGCTACGAATTCAATACACTTTTCAAGACTCATGATTCTCGGAGGAACAAGTCGGAGAGCTTCATCAGCGCCCGATGAGCGTATAGCGGTTAAGTGCTTCTTTTTACATACGTTTACTACAAGGTCGCCTGTTTCACTGCACTCGCCAACAACCATACCCTCGTATACGTTGGTACCTGCGCCGATAAACATAGCACCTCTGTCCTGAGCGTTGAAGAGACCGTAAGACGTTGCGGCACCATTTTCCCAGGCAACGAGAGAGCCCCTTGTACGGCGTGACATCTTTCCCTTAATCGGACAGTACCCTTCAAAGGATGAGTTTACAACCGCATTGCCTTTTGTAAGCGTCATAAGAGTGCTTCGACATCCTATAAGACCTCTTGATGTAATTGTGAATTCAAGACGTGTAAATCCTGAGGTCGAGGGACACATTTGTGTAAGCTCACCTTTTCTTTGTGAAACGTCTTCAATAACTGTGCCGCAGAATTCATCGGGGACGTCGATATAAAGTGTTTCATAAGGCTCACAGAGCACACCGTCTATTTCTTTTGTAATAACGGTAGGTGTAGATACCTCAAATTCATAGCCCTGCCTTCTCATATTTTCTATAAGCACCGAAAGGTGAAGCTCTCCTCGTCCTGATACAACAAAAGTATCAGCTGAATCGGTGTCTTCAACAGTTAAGCTTATATTGGATTCAAGCTCTCTGTAAAGTCTTTCTCTTAAGTGACGAGTAGTTACGAAAGTTCCTTCTGTGCCTGCAAACGGACTTGTATTTACTGATATATTTATTGAAAGGACAGGTTTGTCGATTTCTACGAAGGGGAGACCTTCGGGAACTTCACTGTCGCAAATGGTGTCACCGATGTTTATATCGGGAATACCGGATATACAAACGATTTCTCCAACACCTGCTTCTGTTACAGCCTCTCTTTTAAGACCGTCAAACGTATAAAGATTTGCAATTTTCATTTTCTGTACAGTTCCGTCGCGTCTAACAACAGAAACGAACTTCTTCTCACAGATATTGCCGCGCTTGATTCTTCCCACTGCAATTCTTCCTGTGTATTCATTGAAATCGATATTGGAAACAACCATCTGGAAAGGAGCGTCTTCTTCACCATTGGGATAAGGAATATTATCAATAATAGCATCGAAAAGAACTTTAAGGTTTTCGCCCTTAACGTCAGGCTCAAGAGATGCCCATCCGTCTCGTCCGGATGCATAAATTACAGGCATATCAAGCTGTTGTTCGGTAGCGTCAAGGTCTATGAGCAAGCTGTATACCTCTTCGAGTACCTGCTTTGAACGTGCATTGGGGCGGTCTGCTTTGTTGATTACGATTATAGGTGCAAGACCAAGCTCAAGAGATTTTTTGAGTACGGTTCTCGTTTGAGGCATACATCCTTCAAATGCATCTACCAGAAGAACAACGCCGTCTACCATAGAAAGGCTTCTTTCAACCTCTCCGCCAAAGTCTGCATGACCGGGAGTGTCAACTATATTGATTTTAATTCCATTGTAAAAGAGAGAGGTGTTTTTTGCGAGTATAGTGATTCCACGCTCTTTTTCAATATCGTTTGAGTCCATTACACGTTCGTCGACCTGTTCGTTTTCTCTGAACGTTCCTGTCTGCTTCAGAAGTGCATCAACAAGGGTCGTTTTGCCGTGGTCTACGTGTGCTATTATTGCGATATTTCTTATGCTTTTCTGTTCCATATAAATGCCTTTCGTATTTTATATTTAGTCTGCAATAGAAAGAGCAAATACCAGTTTAGCTCCGTTTTCCTTCAGTATCTTTGCGCAGGTAGAAACCGTTGAGCCTGTGGTAATTACGTCGTCAACTATTAAAACAGTCTTTTGATTTATGTTTTTGATTTTATTAAAATGGTATAGATTTTTAACGTTTTGTTCTCTCTCGGCGGAAGAAAGAAACTTTTGTTCTGATGCTTTTCCTTTTCTTAAAATTAAGTCGTCGTAAGGAATAGATGTTTCTTTCGACAGAAACTTTGCAAGTTCTTTTCCTTGGTCAAACCCGAACTTTCTTACGCTTGATTTCTTCCTTGGAGCGTATGTGATAACGTCAATCCTGTTAAGAAGATTATGCTTTTTAAGCTTTTCTTTCATTTCACGTGCAATGAATTTTCCAAATAATTTTGAAAAGATTGATTTTGCATGAAAAATAATTCCTTTAACGTCGTACCTTTTGTATTTGTATAAGCAATAACATCTTTCAACGTGAATATTGCCCAGTGGTTTTGCTTCGTTTAACTTGTATGTCGGAAGGACTTTGAAGCAATCACTACAGAAGGGAACGGTGGTGTTGTGAGGTAATATTCTTTTGCAACAAGCGCATACCTGCGGGAAGGCAAAATCAAGTATCTTGTCAATTATCTTCATTTTTCTTCCTCAGAAAATGTGAAAGACCTGTAAATCTCACAGCATCATTGTTGTTATCAACCATTCTGAAAACCGCATCTTTATTTCCTACGATTATTACCATTCTTTGTGCACGTGTTACAGCCGTATAAAGTAAGTTTCTTGTCATAAGCATCGACGAAACGTTAAAAACGGGTACTATTATGAATGGATATTCACTGCCTTGGCTTTTGTGAATTGTAACTGCATATGCATGCTCAATATCCTCAAGCTCTTGAAAATCATATATTGCCACTCTTCCGTCAAATACAATAGTGACCTTTTCATTGACAATGTCTATATCGGTTACGGTGCCTATGTCACCGTTAAATATTCCGGAGCCTTCTTCCTTATCACCAAAATAACCTTCTTTTGTCCATGCGATATCATAGTTATTTTTTGTTTGCATAACTCTGTCGCCAACCCTTATTACAAACTCTTTAAGCTTATATTGCTTTTTCGAAGAAGTGTCGGGATTTACAATATCTTGAAGAAGTTTATTTAAATTAACCGTACCGCATTCGCCTTTTTTTGTTGGGGCAAGTATCTGGATATCATCTTTTATTTCTTCGCCGTATTTTGCAGGAAGTCGCTTTGAATAAAGCTGGCATATAGTTGTCGCGGCACTTGTGGCTGACTCTCTTGCCATGAAAAAGAAATCGTTTGATTTATTTGACATATCAGGGTATTTTCCTGCATTGATTTTGTGGGCGTTTACAACAATAGAGCTTCCTTCTCCTTGCCTGAAGATCTCATTAAGTCTGCCGACAGGGAAGGCGCCTGACGAAATAATATCTTTCAATACGTTACCTGCTCCTACGCTGGGAAGCTGATTAGAGTCCCCTATAATCAGGAGTCGTGTAGCAGGTCTTATTGCTCTGAGCAACGAGAAAAATAGAAATGAATCAACCATAGAGGCTTCGTCTATTATCACAACGTCGCAGTCCAGTGGGTTGGATTCGTCTCTGGTGAAGCTCGGCTCCTCGTCTTCACCCGTATACTCGTATTCGAGAAGTCTGTGAATTGTTCTTGCTTCACTGAGTGTGGATTCCGACATACGCTTTGCAGCACGTCCTGTGGGGGCTGCGAGCAAGTACTTTAAGCCCATTGAAGAATAAATTTTGATAATAGCTCTGATGATTGTAGTTTTGCCCGTTCCCGGGCCGCCTGTTAAAATATATACGGGATTCTGAAGAGCGGCTGTTATTGCCTGCCTTTGAGAATCGGCATATTTAATATTTTCGGTTGCTTCTACGTCATCAATGATTTTATCAATATCATTGAAAAAATTTGATACGTTGAACCTTGAAAGAAGCGTGAGCTTGTCACATATATTTTTCTCAATGTGATGGTTTAACGGAAGATAAATAGCACATTCATCCGACCTGTCGTATCCAAGAGTTTCTGAATAAAAATTATATGCAATAATAAGCTTTCTGTCGTACATTGAACTAAGACATTCAACTATTCGCTCACTTTTTACTCCAAGAACGCTGCACGCGTTATCGATGAGGCGTTTTTGGGGCATATACATATTACCGGAAATAATTGCATCACTGCGAAGTACATACAGGATACCGGCTTCAATGCGTTCAGAAGAATCCTCGGGATAACCGAATGATTTTGCAACTGCATCTGCTTTTTCAAAGCCTATACCGTCAATGTTGTTACAAAGTGCATAAGGATTATTTTTTACCACGTCTATTGATGCACTGCCCCAACG
Organism: Eubacteriales bacterium; assembly: GCA_045594565.1. Lineage (GTDB taxonomy): Bacteria > Bacillota > Clostridia > Oscillospirales > SIG627 > RGIG6353. The sequence continues at coordinate 18,539 of JAZNYT010000039.1, read as the reverse complement.
CTTGTAAATTTTAGAAGTAAGTGCAACGCCAAAATGCTCGGAGAAGAACATCATAACCGTTCTCATTCCGAATTGTGAATTAAAGGCAACAGAAATGTCATTTGCACGGCTTCTTGAAATACCTTTTATCTCAACCAGTCTCTCGGGCTCCGATTCCAGTATTTTGAAAGAATCTTCACCGAATCGGTCGATGATTCTTTCTGCTGTCTTGGGACCGATTCCTTTGATTGCGCCTGATGACAAGTATTTAAGCATTGAAACGGTGTCGTTTGGCATTTCTTTTTCAAAAGAAACTATTTTAAACTGATTTCCATAAGTTGGATGATTTGTCCACTGTCCTGACATTTTAAGCTTTTCTCCGACGTAAAGACCGGGTACGATTCCTGTAGCCGTTGAAAACAAATCCTCGGTTTCAAACTCAAAAACAGTATAGCCGTTTCCTTCGTTCTGATAAATTATATCGGTAACTTCGGCACAAAGTGTCTCTATTAAATTTTCGCTTTCTGTGTTACGTTCTTTTGCCATATTGTCTCCGAAATTATTTGCGAGAAAATGTATCAGACATTTTCTCGCAATATAAACTTTTTATACTTTAGAGGCGAGTGTGCCTGCTATATCGCAAAGCTCCCATTTAACACCAAGATCTTCGCGTCCCATATGTCCGTAAGAAGCGAGCTTCTTGTAAATGGGAGACCTCAAATCAAATCTGTTAATAATCGAAGAAGGCTTAAGGTCTACAATGTCCATAAGTGCGCGTCCGATTGATTCATCACTGACCTTGCCTGTGCCGAAGGTGTCTACCATTACGGAAACAGGGTCTGCGATACCGATTGCATAAGCTATCTGCACCTCACATTTTGTCGCAAGCTCTGATGCCACTACGTTTTTTGCGAGGTATCTTGCGGCGTAAGCAGCTGAACGGTCAACCTTTGTGGGGTCTTTTCCTGAAAAAGCACCACCGCCGTGTCTTGAGTATCCGCCGTAAGTATCGATAATAATTTTTCTTCCTGTAAGACCTGAGTCTCCGCAGGGACCGCCGATTACAAATCGTCCGGTAGGATTTATGTAAACTTTTGTATTGGCGTCAAGAAGATTTTCGGGGATAGTAGGACGAATTACTTTTTCGATTATTTCCTGACGGAGCTTTTCAATATCAACATCGGGGGAGTGTTGTGTTGACAAAACAACCGTATCAACTCTTACCGGTATGCCGTTATCGTATTCTACGGTAACCTGTGTTTTACCGTCGGGTCTGAGATAATCAAGCACACCTTGCTTTCTTACCTCTGTGAGCTTTCGTGCCATTTTATGCGCAAGTGATATGGGAAGTGGCATAAGCTCCTTTGTTTCGTTACAAGCGCAGCCGAACATCATACCCTGGTCGCCTGCGCCGTCTACGTCAACGCCCATTGCAATATCGGGGGATTGCTCGTGTATAGAGTTTATAACCGCACAAGTTTCACAGTCAAATCCGAATTTAGCTCTGTCATAACCAATTTCTCTTACGGTGTCGCGAACAACAGTTTGTACGTCAACGTATCCGTTTGTTGTAATCTCGCCCATTACCATAACAAGACCTGTTGTGACAGCTGTTTCACAGGCAACCCTTGCCATTTTATCCTGCGAAAGTATATCGTCGAGTATAGCGTCTGATATTTGGTCGCAAATTTTGTCGGGATGTCCTTCTGTAACTGATTCTGAAGTAAATAAGTATTTAGCCATTTCAAACTCCTGTATTTTAGAATAGTTTTATTATCAAATCAAGTAAGCCGTAGGAAATAACTCCCATAATAAGACCACTGGTAATTACTCCAAGCGCTATTACGGGGAAAGCACGGCGAAGCTTCATTTCAAGCACAGATGCAAGCACTGCACCCGTCCAGGCACCTGTCCCGGGGCAGGGGATTGCCACAAAAATGAAAAGTCCCCAGTAAGCATACTTTTGAATTTTGTCGGCATGTTTTGTTGCTTTGTTGTGAACTTTTTCAAACACAGGACCGATAAACTTAACGTTCCTGAAAAGCTTGAAAAAGAAATTGAAAAATATTATAATAAACGGTACGGGGATAATATTGCCCAATACCGCAACGGGTAATGCTTCAATAAAGGCTATTTCGGGACTGGTGTTTATAGTAGCTGCAAAAGGAATTGCACCCCTTAACTCAATGATAGGTAACATCGAGATTAAAAAGGTCAATAAAAATGCTTTTGTGCGTGACATATATCCTCCGACGGCAAAAACAATCTATATATAATTTCATTTATTGTTATATTATATAACATAATCTTATAATTTTCAATAACTTGAGTCAAAATAATTTAAATATAATTTTTTGAATTTTTTTCAAAAAAGGTATTGACATTTAGAAAAAAATGAGTATAATAGTCAATGTTGCAAGGCAATAGCCGAGCAATATGCGAGAGTGGCGAAATTGGCAGACGCGCACGTTTGAGGGGCGTGTGGTTATCCGTACGGGTTCAAGTCCCGTCTCTCGCACCAAAATCGACAAGCGTTTGCTTGTCGATTTTTTTTGTTTTTGCGACATTATTAACATTATTTACTTGATAATTTCACAAAACTGTAGTAAAATACATTATCAACGTTATTTGAGGTGTACTTATGGATGTAATTAAAAGCAACGGCTCGTATATAGTGAAGTTATTTATAAATCACTTTGTTTCAGGCGTGTACTCTCTTGTTCTTTATATAGTTTTAAGTGTTGCTTTCGAAGGAAAGTATATAATTGCCGGTAGCATACTCTCTATTTTGTTCTATTTATATTTGATTTATAGCTTTATGTGGGAAGCCGGTGCCAAAAGAGCAGTTGGATACAACAGCAAACCTGTGCGAATCACCGACGGGGCTGTGGTTATTTCTGTTGCATCTTGTGTTTTTTATTTTACTACACTGCTTGCTTTTGTTCTTTCGTTTTTTACTACAAATGCAGAGTTTGCTGAAAAAACTGTAGATGTTATTTATAATTCATTATTTTATGTAAATGTATTTTTTACACAAAGTATGTATTCAGGGCTTTTTTCTGAAATTTTTGGCGGTATTCCCAATGTTTCGTCTGCTTGGTATCTTGTGTCACTTCTTCCGGGAATAATCGTTGCATCGCTTTCTTATTATATGGGGTCGAAAAACTTTAGAATACGCACCATTTTCGGAATAAAATATAACGAAGAAAAAGAGAAAATCAAAAACAATTACTAATATTTATAGATTTCTTTCATACAATTTATCGGAGGTATTGTATGAAGGGGAATTTATATTGGAGAAAGAGCACGGCACTGTTCATACTCGGTTGCTTTTTGATATTACTTGTCGGAATTTGTTTTTTTGCAATAGGGAAGTGCTTTATCGCCGAAGGCATTGAAGCTTCAAATATTGGTAATTTACCGCTATATAACATAGTGATTGATGCAGGTCACGGAGGAAGAGACGGCGGCGCAATCGTTGGTGAGATCTATGAAAAAAATATCAACTTATCGTTGTCGCAAAAAGTTAAAGAGTTTCTAGAACCATACAACGTCAATGTGGTTATGACTAGGGATACAGATACTCTTTTATGCGAGGATGACTCGCTACATAAAAAAAGGGAAGATCTTTATAACAGGTTAAAGCTTACGGAAAAAATTGATTCACCACTGTTTGTCAGCATACATATGAACAAGTTTCCTGAAGAAAAATACAAGGGATTGCAAGTATTTTTCTCTCCAAACAATGCTGATAGCGAAGCCTTGTCTCTTTTAATACAGCAAAACGTGAAGGAATTTATTCAAACCGATAACGATAGGCAGGCTAAAAAGGCAAATTCGTCGATTTATCTGCTCGACAGGCTCAATTGTCCGGCAGTAATTATTGAATGTGGTTTTTTATCTAATTACGAAGACTTGAAAAATCTGACGGACGAAAAATATCAGCGAAAGCTTGCTTTTGTAATAGCAAATTCAATAATAGAATTTATAAACATATAGGATTTTAATATGGGAAAGAACGAAATAAAAGAAGTATACGTGTGTTCATCCTGCGGAGCGGTTCACAAAAAATGGTCCGGCAAATGTAGGGAATGCGGAGCATGGGATACACTTGAAGAAGAAATAAGAGTCAGTGCTAAGTCGGGCGGTGTTACAACACAGGTAGTGTCGTCAACAAAGCCCAAATTTATTTCAGAAATAGCTCTTGATGAAAATGAAGAGACGCGTATCGTTACGGGTATATCGGAGTTTGACAGAGCAGTAGGCGGAGGCATAGTAAAAGGCTCGGTAATCCTTATGAGCGGTGAGCCGGGTATTGGTAAAAGTACAATTCTGCTCCAAATTTGTAAAAGTGTTTTGAGCGACCTTAAAATTCTCTACGTCTCGGGTGAGGAATCGGCAACACAAATAAAAATACGCGCAAACAGGCTCGGCGTAGAGGGCGAAAACGTATCACTCCTTTGTGAAACAAACATTGACGTTATACTTTCGGAGGTAGAAGCTTTTTCTCCCGACATTCTTATCGTCGATTCTATTCAGACCACGTTTTCGTCACAGATTGATTCTATCCCCGGCAGCATTACACAGGTGAAGCAGTGTGCTCTGTCACTTATAAAAAAGACCAAGGATACGGGAATTGCAACCATAATTGTAGGGCACGTAAATAAAGACGGCGGCATAGCGGGTCCTAAAGTGCTTGAACATATGGTTGACGTGGTGCTTAGCTTTGAGGGGGAGCGTTCAAAATTCTACAGGCTTATAAGAGCATCAAAAAACAGATACGGTTCAACTAATGAGATTGGTGTTTTTGAGATGGGGGATTCAGGACTTACCGAGGTCATTGACCCCAGCAGAGCTTTGCTATCCGAAAAGCCTCATAACGTTGCAGGCAGTTGTACAGTATGCATTCATGAGGGAAGCAGACCTATTTTGTCAGAGGTACAGGCACTTGTTTCGAAAACAGTCTTTCCTTCTCCAAAGCGTGTAGTCACCGGTCTTGATTTCAACCGCGTATCCATTTTGCTCGCAGTGATAGAAAAACGTCTTGGAATTTATCTTTCATCTCAGGACGTATATCTGAACGTAGTCGGCGGTCTTAGACTCGATGAGCCGTCTTCTGATCTTGCAGTGGTTATGGCTTTGATATCTGCCTATCGCAACGTAGTTGTTGACGATAAGACGGTTGCCGTAGGTGAGGTGGGACTCTTGGGGGAGATACGCTCTGTAAGCTTTGCTGAGTCCAGAATAAAAGAAGCGGCAAGACTTGGGTATCGACGCATCGTTATTCCGAAATCATCTCTTCCGAAAAAGCTTCCCGCATTACCGAATGGATTCGAGGTAATACCTGTTGGTACCATCGTTGACATATTAAAACTATTTGCATAAAAAAGCAGAAGGCACATGATAGTGCCTTCTGCTTTTTGTATCGTTTGTGTTATACTCTTTTAATTGAATGAATTCTTATATTGGAAATATCGGTTCCAAGTTCCTCTGCTACAACTGCGGAAACAGCAGCTAAGAGAGAGCCTTTATTTTCTATCGTGTTGTTAGGTGCAGGAGTTGGTGCTGAAGCGGGTGTGGATTTAACTGCGTTATCTGTCTTGTCTGTAATGTTAACAAAGAAACTCATAATTTTGCAAAGGAAAATAATGAGTATTAGACCAACAAAAACTGTGCCCATACCAAGAAGCACTACAAAAGGTGTAGAATACATAGTAACCTCCAAAATAAAACATATAAATACAACAGGGTAATTATAATACAAATCGTGTAAAAAAGGTGTACTTACTTCAAATGAAAGCGTTAATAAAGTATAAAGATAACCACAAAACACCCCATTGTTGTATTAAATTCAATTTACAATCGACTTTATAAAGCCTCGGCATAATAATAATATTAACAATACGGCAACAATCATAGCACTTTTTTAACACTAAAATACTTTTACAAATCCCATTTTAATACAATTAAGTGTATACTTGTAATAAGATATATTACAATGTCGTATTTTGGGCATTTTGCAGAGAAGTGTTCTTTACAAATCTCTGAAACGGTATCCTACTCCTACCTCGGTGAAGATATATTCGGGCACTTCCTTTACGTCCTTGATTTTCTTTCGTAGGCTTGCCATACAAACCCTTATGCTTTTTGCATCCGAGTTATCTCGGTATCCCCACACGTCCTTTGAGATTTGTTGGTGTGTGATAACTTTACCCGGGTTTGAGGCAAGGAGTATCAGTAGCTTGTATTCAAGGGGAGTGAGATGAATATCGTTTCCGTCGAGGGTTACTCTTCTTCTGTCGGTGTCAATCGTAATACTTCCGTATTCCATAGTAGTCTGCGGTTTTATTCCGCTATCACGACTGATATATCTTTCCATCACTCTTACTCGCGCGAGAAGCTCTCCCATTGAAAAAGGCTTTGTCATATAGTCGTTTGCTCCGCAGTCAAGAGCACTGATAATATCTGCCTCCAGTTTTCTTGCAGATATTATCATAATAGGAATATCTGATACGTTTCTGAATTCTTCTATGATTTTCAGACCGTCGGTGTCAGGGAGATTTAGGTCTAGGAGTATAATATCGGGATTAGATGTGCAGAAACTGAGTATTCCCGATTGACCTGTTTGTGCGCTGCTTACTTTGTAGCCTTTGGCACGCAGTGCCATTGAAATGAAATTTACAGTTTTGATTTCATCGTCAATTATGAGAACGTGTATTCCTTCCAGCATAATGTTTGTCCTTTTCTTTTAACGTATTAAAGTTATGTAAAGATTCTACCATAATGCGTTAAAAAAATCAATAAATTTTTATATGTCAAAAATAAAATTATATATAATGAGGTGTTAAAATGAAAAAGTATCGTGTAATTGTTAATGGTGTTCAGTACGAAGTTGAACTTGAAGCAATGGATTCAGCAAATGCTGCAAGCGCTCCTGCAGCTCCTGCTGCAGCACCCGCAGCAGCTCCTGTTGCGGCAGCTCCTGCAGGCGGAGAAAAGGTTACCTCTCCTATGCCCGGTAACATCCTTGCTGTGAACGTTTCTAACGGTCAGTCTGTAAAGAGCGGTGACGTTCTCTTTATTCTCGAAGCTATGAAGATGGAAAACGAAATCCTTGCTCCTTGTGATGGCGTTGTTTCTGCTGTAAGTGTTACTAAGGGACAGACTGTTGAGACAGGTGTTCTTCTTTGCACAATAGCATAATCTGGGAGGCTTTTAATTATGGAAGCTATTCTTAACTTTGTAAAACAGTCAGGTTTTATGTTAGTTAGCGACAATTGGCTTTCTCTTGCAATGATTGCAATTTCTTTCTTTCTTGCTTTTCTTGCAATTGTTAAAAAATTTGAGCCTATGTTGCTTTTACCTATTGCTTTCGGTATGTTCTTGACTAACTTACCCGGAGCAGAAATGTATCACGAAATACTGTTTGCGGGCGGTCATGTTCAGTGGGGACTCTTCGGTGGACAAATTATTACCGAAGAGCTTATCAATGAGCTTGTTGCGGCTGGTGTAAGCACCGATATTGCATCGCTTGATCTTGTGGGCACTTCAATCACCGCCGGTCTTCTTGACTATTTGTATCTTGGCGTAAAGCTTGGCATTTATCCCTGTCTCATTTTCATGGGTGTCGGTGCTATGACAGACTTCGGTCCGCTGATTGCAAATCCCAAGAGCCTTCTTCTCGGTGCAGCGGCACAGCTTGGTATCTTTGCGACATATGTCGGTGCGACTCTTCTCGGATTTGAGCCATTTGAGGCTGCATCCATTGGTATTATAGGCGGAGCTGACGGTCCTACAGCTATCTTTGTTACGTCAAAGCTTGCTCCTAACCTTCTTGGTCCTATAGCGGTTGCGGCGTACTCGTATATGGCACTTGTTCCTGTAATTCAGCCCCCTATAATGAAGCTTCTTACCACAAAGGCTGAGCGTCAGATAGTTATGACAGAGCTCAGACCTGTTTCTAAGAAGGAAAAAATAATTTTCCCCTTTATCGTTACTCTTATAGTTTCGATGATCGTACCTTCTGCGGCTCCGCTTGTTGGTTCTCTTATGCTCGGTAATATTTTCCGTGAGACGGGTGTTGTTGAAAGACTTAACAAGACTGCACAGAATGAACTTATGAATATTGTGACAATATTCCTCGGTGTTACCGTTGGTGCAACCGCAACCGCAACTACTTTCCTTTCGTTTGGTACAATCAAAATCATCGTTCTCGGCGTTGTAGCGTTTGGTCTTGGTACCGCAGGCGGTGTAATTCTTGCTAAATTTATGAATCTCTTCCTCAAGAAGAAAATCAATCCGCTTATCGGGTCAGCGGGCGTTTCTGCAGTTCCTATGGCGGCACGTGTTTCACAAATGGTTGGACAAAAGGAAAACCCCTCCAACTTCCTTCTCATGCATGCTATGGGACCTAACGTTGCAGGTGTAATCGGTTCGGCTATTGCGGCAGGCGTAATGATCGCTTTGTTCGGTTAATTGAAAGGGACGATATATTATGGAAAAAAAGTTATTTATTACTGATACTATCTTAAGAGACGCTCACCAGTCTCAAGCTGCCACAAGAATGAAAACTGAAGATATGATTCCTGCTTGTGAGGCACTTGACAAGGTTGGCTTTTGGTCACTTGAGTGTTGGGGCGGCGCAACGTTCGATTCTTGTATGCGTTTCCTTAACGAAGATCCTTGGGAGCGTTTAAGAGCACTCAAAAAGGCGATGCCCAACACAAAGCTTCAGATGCTTTTCAGAGGACAGAACATTCTCGGATATAAGCATTATGCAGACGACGTTGTTGACGCATTTTGCCAGAAATCAATTGAAAACGGAATTGATATCGTAAGAGTGTTTGACGCACTTAACGATACCCGTAATCTCGAAAGAGCTATTAAGTCTATCAAAGCATACGGCGGACACTGTGAAGCAGCAATAAGCTATACTACAAGCCCTGTTCACAATGAGGAGTACTTTGTAACTCTCGCTATGAAGCTTGAAGAAATGGGCGCTGACAGCATCTGTATCAAGGACATGGCAAACCTTCTTCTTCCTATGGATGCATATAGCCTCGTTAAGAAGTTAAAAGAAAAGGTTTCTGCGCCTATTCATCTCCACACTCATAACACTTCCGGTACAGGTGATATGACCAACCTTATGGCAGTTTGGGCGGGTGTTGATATTGTGGACTGCGCGCTTTCTCCTTTGAGTAATGGTACGTCTCAGCCTACAACCGAGTCTCTTGTAGCGACTCTTAAGGGAACTGAAAGGGATACCGGACTTGATTTGAAACTTCTCAGTGATGCGGCAGTTCACTTCAGAGGTGTATCTGCAAAGCTTAAAGAGCAGGGAAGTCTTGACCCCAAGGTGCTTAACGTTGACACAAACACACTTCTTTATCAGGTTCCCGGTGGAATGCTTTCTAACCTTATTTCACAGTTGAAACAGGCAAATGCATCCGACAAGTACTACGAGGTTCTTGAAGAGATTCCTCGAGTTCGTAAGGATTTCGGTTATCCTCCTCTTGTAACTCCTACCAGCCAGATAGTTGGTACACAGGCTGTACTTAACGTTCTCCAGGGCGAGAGATATAAGATGATAACCAAGGAGTCCAAGGGTCTTCTCCGTGGTGAATACGGTCAGCTTCCTGCACCTGTTAACGAAGAAGTTCGTAAGAAGGCGATTGGCGATGCAGAGGTTATAACATGCCGTCCTGCAGACCTTATCGAGCCCGAACTTGAAAAGTACCGCGAAGAGGCAAAGGACATTGTTAATTCAGAAGAAGATGTTCTTAGCTATGCACTTTTTCCTCAGGTTTATACTAAGTTCGTTGAAACAAGAAATGCGGCAAAAAAAGAGGCTGAGTCAGCTGACACAGTAAGAACTATTGTTGTTGAAGATTTAACCTAAAAAACATTACAAGACGGTTGAAAAACCGTCTTGTTTTTTTACATTTTCTCGACTTATGTGTTGACAATAAAAAACAAAAAATATATAATTATATTGAATAAGTTTGTTTAGGAGATAAAATGTTAAAGCTTATAGTTGCGGACTTTGATGGAACGCTTATGCAGTACGGTGAAAAATGTGTTTCCGATCGAGTTATTAACAAGATAAAAGAATATTTGGATAACGGTATACATTTTGCAGTAGCATCCGGCAGAACGTATTCCGAGTTGAGTGCACTTTTGAAAGAAATATCCGATAGGATATATTTTATAGCTGACGACGGCGCTCTTATAATGAAGAACAATGAAATTATTTTTAAGCGTCCTTTTGGAAACGGTTCTATTAAAAGAATTTTTGATGATGCTGATTTGATTGGTGCCGCCTTTTATTCACTTGACACAGTGTATCAATATAAAGATTGCAATTTTTCTACACTCGGAAAAACTCCCAAAAAAGTTGAACACACGTTTCAGATAACGGATGATATTTTTAAAGTAACCGCATCTGTTGCAAGTCGAACCTTTGCAAACTGCGAGTACTACAGGATTCATTATAACGGTGAAGAATATGCAGAGCTTGTACAGCCTTACGCTAACAAAGGAATGGCACTTTCTTATTTGCAGTTGCACCTTTCAATATCAAAATTTGAGACTGTAGCGATAGGGGATGCGGGTAATGACGTTCCTATGATGAAATATGCTTCCGAAAGTATTTGTATAGGTAATAGGTCGGACAATTTAGCAAAATGTTGCAAGCACAAGTTTGGTGATATTGTTTCTGCTTTTGAATTTGTAAAAAAGTGAAATCAACATCAAAAACCACATAAAACAACATAGATTATTATATTTTTTTGAAAAAACCACAAAACAATTCAACAAAATCATTGACAAATCAAAAAAAATATGTATAATTTACTATAGAATATTATGAAAATGATGTAGGCGGTGAAAATATGGCAAAATATACAGTTGAAACACCCGAAAAGACAAAAAGAATTGATCTGATAAAAGAGGCTTTTTTAAAGAGCCGTCCTCAGATAGAAGCTGACAGAGCTGTGCTTCTTACCGAGTCTTATAAGCAGACCGAAGGAGAGCCTATCGTATTAAGACGAGCTAAAGCTTTTAAGAATATTTGTGAGAAGCTTCCGGTTACTATCAGAGACAATGAGCTTATTGTCGGAAGCACTACCGTTGCTCCTAAGAGCAGCCAGATATTCCCTGAATTTTCTTTCGACTGGATTGAAAAAGAGTTTGACACAATTTCCGAAAGAAGTGCAGACCCTTTCTACATATCAGAAGAAACTAAGGGAGCGCTTCGTGAAGTTTTCAAGTACTGGAAAGGTAAGACCACCAGCGAGCTTGCAACTTCTTATATGGCAAAGGAAACAATTACTGCTATTGAACACAATATATTTACTCCGGGTAACTATTTTTACAATGGCGTAGGTCACGTTTGCGTTCATTATGACAGAGTTTTGGAAATAGGATACAACGGAATTATTGCACAGGCACAGAAGGAAATGGATTCCATTAGTGTTGGTGATGCAGATTACGTTACAAAGTCCGCATTCCTCGAAGCGACCATAATGAGCTGTAAAGCGGCTATAACATTTGCTAACCGTTATGCTGAGCTTGCACTTGAAATGTCCAAGTCTGAAAAGGATGCAAAGCGTAAAGAAGAGCTTGTAAAAATCGCAGAGAACTGCTCCAAGGTTCCTGCTAACGGTGCCACAAACTTCTATGAAGCCTGTCAGTCTTTCTGGTTTGTTCAGATGCTTCTTCAGACAGAATCAAATGGTCACTCAATATCTCCCGGACGCTTTGACCAGTATATGTATCCTTATTACGAAATGGATAAGAAGAAGCCCGGATTTGATAAAGCGTTTGCACAAGAACTTCTTGATTGCTTGTGGCTCAAGCTCAATGATATAAGTAAGGTAAGAGATGATGCATCAGCTCAGGGATTTGCCGGTTATGGTACGTTCCAGAACCTCATTGCAGGTGGTCAGACAATTGACGGGGAAGATGCAACCAACGACTTGTCATTTATGACTATTGCAGCTACAATGCACGTTCTTCTTCCTCAGCCTTCTTTCTCAGTGAGAGTTTGGAACAAAACGCCTCACGAATTTCTTGTAAAGGCTGCAGTGCTTACACGAACAGGTGTAGGACTTCCTGCTTATTATAACGACGAGGTTATCATTCCTGCACTTGTAAGCCGCGGACTTACAATACAGGATGCACGTGATTATAACATTATCGGATGTGTTGAACCTCAAAAGTCGGGTAAGACTTGGGGATGGCACGATGCAGCGTTCTTTAATATGTGCAGACCTCTTGAGCTTGTTTTCTCGAGTGGTATGGATAACGGCGTACAGATTAGCGTCAAAACTAAAGATGTTGCGGATATGACAACCTTTGATGAGTTCTATGATGCTTATAAAGAGCACACAAACTATATGATAGGACTTATGGTAAACGCTGATAATGCTATTGACGTAGCTCATGCTGAAAGATGCCCTCTTCCTTATCTTGCTTCTATGATTGATGATTGTATCAAGAGAGGTAAGACACCTGAACAGGGTGGTGCTGTTTATAATTTCACAGGACCTCAGGGCTTTGGCGTTGCAAATATGGCCGACTCGCTTTTTGCAATTCGCAAGCTTGTATTTGAAGAAAAGAAATTTACTCTTTCCGAGCTTCGTGATGCTCTTGCTAATAACTTTGGTAAAGACGGAGGATCGGCAGACAGCGAAAAGATTATTGCTAAGATAGTTGCAGAGCTTAAAGCCGGCGGAATTAAAGTAAGTTCCGAAGAGGTTGAAGCTATTGCTAAGACGGTTATTAGCAAGACTGATAGCAATGCTCATGCAAAGATTCGCGAAATGATTCTTGAGGTATCCAAGTTTGGTAACGATGAAGAAGAAATCGATGCTCTTGCAAGAGACGTAGCGTATACATACACAAGACCGCTTGAAAAATATAAGAATCCTCGCGGAGGCTCTTATCAGGCAGGACTTTATCCCGTTTCGGCAAACGTTCCCCTTGGTGCGCAGACAGGTGCCACCCCCGACGGAAGATACGCATACACACCTGTTGCTGACGGTGTTTCACCTTCTGCCGGAAGAGACGTACATGGTCCTACAGCTTCTGCAAACTCAGTTGCAAAGCTTGACCACGGAGTTGCTTCTAACGGTACTCTTTTCAATATGAAATTCCATCCTTCTGCACTCGAGGGTACATCGGGTATCGAAAGCTTTATTTCTCTTATCAGAGGATACTTTGATCAGAAGGGAAGCCACGTTCAGTTTAACGTTGTTAGCCGCGAAACTCTTCGTGATGCGCAGAAGCATCCTGAAAATTATCAGACACTCGTTGTCAGAGTTGCGGGATATAGCGCGCTCTTTACAACGCTCTCTAAATCTTTGCAGGATGATATCATAAACAGAACTGAGCAGGGGATGTTTTAATGGAAAACAATAAGGACTTATCGGTTAAAGGCAGAATATTTGATATTCAGCAGTTTTCTACACACGACGGTCCGGGAATAAGAACGATAGTTTTTCTTAAAGGATGCCTTCTCAGATGTCGCTGGTGCTGTAATCCTGAATCACAGAGTTATAGCATACAGGATATGAAGAAGGGAAATAAAATTGAGACTATCGGTAAGGACGTAACTGTTGCAGAGGTTTTTGAAACAGTTAAAAAGGACTTGAACTACTATCGCAGAAGCGGCGGAGGCTTAACTCTATCCGGCGGAGAAACACTTTGTCAGGCAGATTTTGCGTTGGCGCTTTTGAGAACTTGTAAGGGTTTTGGAATCAATACGGCAATAGAAACAACCTTGTGTGTTCCTTTTGATATGATTGAGCCTCTTATACCTTACATTGACACGTTCCTTGTTGACATAAAGCATATGAATTCGGGGAAGCACGAAGAGTTCACCACCATGAAAAATGAGTTGATTCTTCAGAACGCAAGGAGAGTTTCTGCTCTGGCGAAGCGCTTTGTGGTAAGGGTTCCCGTTATTCCGGGGTTTAATGATACCGAAAAAGAAATTAAAGATATTGCGGATTTCGCAGCAACTTTAACAAACGTGAAAGAGATAAACTTGCTTCCTTATCATCGTTTGGGCTATGATAAATATGTCGGCCTTGGAAGGGAATACAAAATGGGTGACGTTCCGCCTCCCACAAAAGAGAAGATGTTAGCTTTGAAAGCCGTTGCCGAAAAATCGGGACTTACAGTTAACATAGGCGGATAATTTGAGGTAATAAAATGGAAATACTCGATAACGAAATAAAACAGAGAATAATACAAGAGCTCGTACCCGGTAAACAGATTACTTTGGCTCACATTATTGCTAACCCTGATAAGATACTTTACCGTAAGCTCGGACTTGACCCTACGATCGACTATTCTGTGCGCTCAGCTATAGGCATCGTTACGATGTCTCCTGCAGAGTATGCGATAATTGCGGCGGACATAGCTCTCAAAACTTCAGGTGCTTCTCTTGGATTTGTAGACAGATTCAGTGGAACTCTTATAATTACAGGAAGCGTGTCGGAGGTTACAGAGTCACTTCTTTCTGTTGTAGGATATGCTAAGGAAAAGCTTGGCTTCACAGTTTGCGAAATTACAAGAACATGAAAAGGCTTATACTCATAGGCAGAAGCGAAGCAGGGAAGAGTACCTTGATATCTGCGCTCAAGAACGAGAAATTGGAATATCATAAAACTCAGTACGTTGATTATGAGGATTTTATAATTGACACTCCGGGTGAGTATGCTGAGACCAAAAATCTTGGCGGCGCACTTGCTGTATATTCGTATGAATCGGACGTTATAGGGCTTGTAACGTCGGCAATAGAGCACTATACTCTATTTCCGCCTAACATAGTAGGACTTGCTACAAGACCTGTAATAGGTATAGTAACTAAATGCGACCACCGGGACGCACGACTTGATATGGCGGAAATTTGGCTCAGAGAAGCAGGGTGTGAAAAGGTGTTTTTTACCAGCAGTTACAACAAAAACGGAATAAATGAGTTACTTGATTATCTAAAAACCAACTAAATCAACACAAAACTTACAAAAAACAACAAAAAATACGACAAACGCTATTGACATAAGTGCGTTTTAGTGTTAAAATTTATATGTAATATTTTATATATAATAATGTGAAAAAATTAATAACATAGAGGAGAGAGAAAACAATGACTTCAGAATACGAAATCAAAAAACAAATTTGTGAAATTGGTAAGCGTATCTACAACAGAGGAATGGTTGCTGCTAACGACGGAAACATCTCCGTTAAGATCAGTGATAATGAATTCCTTTGCACTCCTACAGGTGTAAGTAAGGGCTTTATGACCCCTGAGTACATTTGTAAAGTAGATGCAACAGGAAAGGTTATCCAGGCTAACGCCGGTTTCAAGCCTTCATCTGAAATTAAGATGCACATGAGAGTTTATAAGGAAAGACCTGACGTTAAGAGCGTAGTACATGCACATCCTTCTTATGCTACAAGCTTCGCTATTGCAGGCATTCCTCTTACAGAGCCTATTATGCCCGAAGCAGTTATTGCACTTGGTTGTGTTCCGATTGCAGAATACGGCACACCTTCTACTGAGGAGATTCCCGATGCAGTTTCCAAGTACCTTCAGCATTATGATGCAGTACTTCTTGCAAACCACGGTGCTCTTTCATACTCTGATTCTCTTCTTGCGGCTTATCATAAGATGGAATCTCTTGAATTCTATGCACAGCTTCTTTATCAGTCCAAGCTTCTTGGTGGTCCTAAGCAGCTTTCTGAAGCACAGGTTCAGAGACTTTATGAAATCAGAAAGCAGTTTGGTATGACAGGTAAGCATCCTGCTGATATTTGCCCCAATGCCAAGGCTGGTAAACCCAGTTGTCACGGTTGTTCGGGTAACTGCTCACACTCAAAGGGTGCAGAATCTGACGATGCCGTAATCAAGGAAATCACAAAGAAGGTTCTTGCACAGCTCGGTAAGTAATCAGAGGTGTTGCTATGAATCCTAACATTGATAAAATAATCAATGATGTAGTAAGTACATACGTAAACAATAAGCCCGATCTTACGAATATGACTTTGAAGGTTGCAAGAAAGCTTATTGCAGCAGTAGAAGCAAAGGCGGAAGAAATGGGAGTTAAAGCAGTGGTTGCTGTCTCTGACAGAGGTGGTAATACTATAGCGGTTGAATGTATGGATGATGCATACATTGCAAGCTATGACATAGCTGTTAATAAGGCGTTTACTTGTGTTGCTTTAAAAATGTCTACAAAAAAACTTTCATCTCTTGCACAGCCGGGTGAATCCCTTTATGGAATTCAGTTTACCAATAATGGACGTATTGTTATATTTGGCGGTGGAGAACCTCTTGAGGTTGAGGGCACTGTTATCGGTGCCGTTGGCGTATCAGGCGGTTCAGAGGAGCAAGATACTGCACTTGCTGCATTTGCAAAAGATGTGTTTTATAAAATAATTTAGAAAAGGAGCAATGTAAAATGGACATCAAATCAGAACAGATAGAAGCTATCGTTAAAGAAGTCCTTGCAAATATGGGCGCAAAGAACGATAGTAAGCCTGCTGCTTCTACAGATAAAAAAATCCCCAAGACTGCACGCGTTGCTATGCTTACTAAGCTCGAAAACTACGAAATCAAGGAGTTCCCCATTCCCGAACTTGGCGATGATGATATCCTTGTAAAGGTAGAAGGATGCGGAGTATGCGGTACTGACGCCCACGAGTTTAAGCGCGACCCCTTCGGACTTATTCCTGTAGTCCTCGGACACGAGGGAACAGGTGAGATCGTTAAAATGGGTAAGAACGTTAAGAAGGACAGTGCAGGCAAGCCCCTTAACATAGGTGATAAGGTTGTTACTTGTATGATTTTCAAGGACGACCCCAACATCACAATGTTCGATCTCAATAAGCAGAACGTTGGCGCAGGTGCTGAAGTTTACGGTCTTATTCCCGATGACGACATTCACCTCAATGGTTGGTTTGCTGATTACATCGTTGTAAGAGGCGGTTCAACAGTATTTAACGTTTCAAATCTTGATCTTGATTCAAGAATTCTTATTGAGCCCAGTGCGGTTCTTATTCACGCAGTAGAAAGAGCAAAGACAACAGGTATTCTTAGATTTAACTCCAGAGTAGCTGTTCAGGGATGTGGCCCTATCGGTCTTCTCTGTATCGCAATTCTTCGTACAATGGGTATCGAGAACATCGTTGCCGTTGACGGAGAGGCAAAGAGACTTGAATTCGCAAAGGAAATGGGTGCAACTGCTACAGTCAACTTCAAGGAGTTCAAGGGTATAGAAGCTCTTACAGAAGGTGTTAAGGATGCATTCGGCGGTTATCTTGCAGACTTTGCATTCCAGTGCACAGGTTCTCCTATAGCACATGCTAACGTTTATAAGTTTATCAGACAGGGTGGCGGTCTTTGTGAGCTTGGCTTCTTCATCAATGGTGGAGACGCAACAATC
Organism: Eubacteriales bacterium; assembly: GCA_045594565.1. Taxonomy (GTDB): domain Bacteria; phylum Bacillota; class Clostridia; order Oscillospirales; family SIG627; genus RGIG6353. Next base: position 1,110 of record JAZNYT010000039.1, on the reverse strand, counting down.
AATCCTCACTTTGATATCTGCTCAAAGGAAATAACAACTGTTGGCTCTTGGGTATACACCCTCAGAGATTATGCAACAACCTTTGATTTCTTAAAGAGAGCAAAGGGCATAGGACTTCCTGTACATAAGCTTATCACACACAAATACAAGCTTGAAGAAATCAACGAGGCTCATCAAACAAACCTCAAGATGGAAGGCTTGAAGATTGCTATTATCCTGTAAGGAAAGGTAAATAATTATGGGAAATGCAGTTGGAATGGTAGAGGTTTTCGGACTTGTTACTGCTTTTGCTGCCTGTGATGCCGGTTGTAAAGCCGCAGACGTAACAGTTGAAAGGTTTGATAAAAACAAACCGGCAAATGCTGATAAGCTTCCTGTACCTTTGCTTGTAGTAGTCAAGTTCCGCGGTTCTGTTGATAGCGTTACCGCAGCAGTTGATGCGGCGGTTAAAGCAGCAGAGAGAGTCAGCGGAGTTGTTTCTCATCATATTATCGCAAACGTTGAAGAAGACACCGAAAAGATGTTGAAAATTCACGGCTTCGATAAGAACTGACGGAGGAGGACGAAATGGAATCACTTGGCTTTATCGAAATATCCGGTGTTACTGCTGCTATGGATGCTCTTGACATTATGTGCAAGTCGGCAAGTGTAGAGCTTGTAACATGGGAAAGAAAAATGGGTGGCAGGCTTGTTACTCTTATAGTAAAAGGTGATGTTTCTGCTGTTACCGCAGCGGTTGAAAACGCTACGGCGAGAGCAATAAAGAAGCCTGTTGCAAGTCTTGTTATCGCTAACCCTCACGAAGAAACGATGCGTATCGTAAATCTCAGTGCCGCAAGGCTTAATAAATAAGGAGAATAACGATGGAACAGCAAAAGAAAACATCAGCTCAGAAGAAGAGCACCGAAAAACAGTCAACAAAAAATATTAATACAAACACAGAAACCGTTGAAAAGGCGGTTGAAATCAAGGAGGAAAAGAAAATGGCACTTGAAGCACTTGGTATGGTTGAAACCAGAGGTCTTGTTGCAGCAATCGAAGCAGCAGATGCAATGGTAAAGGCAGCAAACGTAACTCTCATCGGAACAGAAAAGATCGGTAGCGGTCTCG
>JAZNYT010000038.1:0-14559 GCA_045594565.1 Eubacteriales bacterium | reverse complement strand
AGTTCAAGGCTACCCTTACAGCACGTGCGCTTAACCGCGGTACTGCAAGAGCAAGACTTACATTCGGATTTACGGGTAAAGAAGTTAAATAAAAAAGTCACCTTCGGCAACCGATTTATATGTACGCCTACGCTCACGATTTTTATAGGTAGACTTTATTTGTTACATGAAACCCAGATGCAATGTCCTATGTAATAACAAAATATGGCACGGCGAAAGCCTTGCCATATTTGTTCCGATATTATTTATTATCTCAAAAAAACGGGTTGTGATTTCTCACAACCCTTATTTTTATTTAACTATGAACTTATTGAGGAGCTTCTTCTTGTTTGCATCAGTTGTGCTCTCAAGCTCTGCCTCGGCTACCTGTGAAGCACTTCTCACCTTTGCCTCACCGTAGAAGTAAATAGGTTCTCCGTCATCGCCCTCGTATATCACAAAGGGGCGTGTTACGAAATTCGTGGCATTTCCAAGGAAGTTTTCAACGGTGTATGTAAATACTATTTCGTTCGCATTATCTGAATAAGCTTCCTTGAAGATTTCTGTGTGTACGCCCTTTTTACCTGCGACAAGATCTCCTACAAGCGCATTTTCTTCAATATAAAGCATACCGAATTTAAGAGTATCGTCATCGGAATAGCTATACTTCTTGTCACCCATTGCCGCCTTGTATGCTTCATCTCTTTCAACTCTCATACCGAATCTGAGTGCGGGAGTGTTATTGATTCTGAGTGATGCACCAATGTGCTCAAAAAGAGGTACCACGGAATCGGCTTCGAACTCAACTCTGTCGGGAAATACTTCTACGTCATAAAGAGCTTTGCCATCTGCATCCTTAAGATCAACCGAATAAAGCTCTACGTAGAGGTCAGAAGAAGGTGTTGTTGATACGTCGAAGGAAAATCTTACAGCAAAGGATCTCTTGACTGCATTCTCACCTGTTACGTCGGTTACGTCAAAGATAAGCTTATTATTCTTTATTTCATATTCCGATATTTCCCAGCCCGAAGGAATGCCTGACGTGGTAATATTGCCGTTGAATTCAAGGCTATCGGAAAAGGAGTAAACAAGTTCTACGGAAGATATACCCTTCTTGGGGACTTCATTTACTTCGGTTATAAAGCTTACCGTTGTTCCGCCGTGAACGGTTTCTTCGGCATCGGAGGTAAGTCTTACCTCGGTGCTAACGGTGGGAAGCACGGGGATTATGGGAGTTTCAATAACCGCCGCCGCTATATTTATGCCCAATACAGACACAAGAGAAAGTGTCAGAACTAATGCAATTATCGAAAAAAATCTTTTTTTCATATCTTTATCCTTTCGAAATCAGGGGTTTGTTTGCCGTCTTTAATATTGTAACCTATATTTTTGAAAATGTCAAACCTTTTCTCCAAAAAGTATAAGAGCCTCTCTTGCCGCCGCCTGCTCTGCCTCTTGCTTGGTGCGACCTTCTCCTACACCTATTTCATTGGAGTTGAGCTTTACTCTTATTTTAAATGTCTTGGCGTGGTCGGGACCGCTTGCGGAAATCTCCTCATATTCGAGAATATCACCCTTTGAATTTTGAACAAGCTGCTGGAGTGAGCCTTTATAATTTTTCGAGCCACCTTTTTTAAGAGTTGAAAGCATCTCTTCTATCCTGGGGTGGGCTATCTCCATTACGAAATCGCGCACCGCATCGAGATTTGATAAGCTATCAAGGTAGACCGATGCGATAATTGCCTCGGTTGCATCTGCAAGTATCGACTTTCTGTGGCGTCCGTCGGTTTTCTCCTCACCCTTTCCGAGAGCAAGGTATTCGCCAAGTCCTATTTTTTTTGCATAGGCAAAGAGCGCATCCTCGCAAACCGCATAGGCGCGTATCTTGGTAAGCTCTCCTTCGGGAAGCGATGAAAGAGATGAGAAAATATAAGAAGAAACCACAATGGAAAGTACCGAATCACCGAGGAATTCGAGCCTCTCGTTACACTCCACTAAAAGCTTTTTTGCTTTTTTCTCGTTGGCGAAGGAGGAGTGGGAAAGTGCTGTGAGAAGATACTCTATATTCTTATATTTATGCCCGATAATATCTTCAAGCTCTCGGGCTTTTTTAATAAATTCATCTGTATAAAGCTCTTTACTGTTCATTTTCCTTCTCACCCGAGGCTTTTCTTTCTTCACGCATCTTTAATGCCGCCTCTTCGATTTCTTTTATTATTTCTGTTTCAACGAAAATCTTTGCCTGTCGGCAAGCGGAGAATATACCCTTCTCACCCGAATTTCCGTGCGCCTTTATAACCGGTGCCCCCACTCCGAGCAGTGGCGCTCCGCCGTATTCTGTGTAGTCCATGGACTTTTTAAGCTTCATTGCCTCACCTTTCAGGAAAAGTGCACCGATGAGCGTTAAAAAGTTCTTCTTAAACATCGATTTCAGCGTCTTTGACATAAACTTGCCAAAGCCTTCAACAAGCTTGAGGATTATATTTCCCGTATAGCCGTCTGCCACAAGCACATCGCAAACGGAGTTTACGATATCTCTGCCTTCGATATTTCCAACGAAGTTTATATCCTTTGTATCTCTGAGGAGAGCGTAGGTTTCACGGGCAAGGTCATTGCCCTTGGTTTCCTCTGTGCCGTTGTTTATAAGAGCAACACGAGGATTTTCTATCTCAAACATATTTTGCATATAAATTGAGCCCATAACCGCAAATTGCTTCATAGAGTCGGCGGAGGGAGCTACGTTTGCACCGGCGTCAATGAGAAGCATAGGCTTGCCCAGAGGAACAACCGCACCGATTGCCGCCGCCTTTATGCCCTTCATTCGTCTGACAATAAGACTTGCACCTGCAACGAGTGCACCTGTATTTCCGCTTGAAATAAAGGCATCTCCCTCTCCGTTTTTGAGAAGGGTAAGTCCCACACTCATAGAAGAATCCTTTTTGGATTTTATAACCACAAGATAATCGTCCTCCATGGTTACAACACTTTCAGCGTGTACAACCTTAAGGCTTTCGCTCTCACTCTCGTGAAGAGCATCGAGTGCTTCTCTTATTACCTTTTCCTGTCCTACAAGAGTTACGTCAACTCCAAGCTCACGCTTTGCCTTGACAGCACCCTTGACAGCCTCTATTGCTGCGGCGTCTCCGCTCATTGTATCAATAATAAGTCTCACAGGGAGTATTCCTCCTTTATTTCTTTTATTCTGTTTATACATCTCTCGCCGATTGCACCGTTTCTCGCCTTTTTACCACCTTTCACCTTTTTGTCAAGAGGGGCAATTATTCCGAAATTTACGTTCATAGGCTGGAATGAGGTGACCGAGGGGTTTGAAACGTAGTTTGCAAGAGCGCCGATTGCGGTGTCTTTTCCAAAATCTATCTCTTTTTCATCAAGCGCAAGTCTTGCGGCGTTAAGTCCTGCCACAAGTCCTGAGGAGGCTGATTCAAGATAGCCCTCAACTCCCGTCATCTGTCCTGCGAAAAATACGTTCTCCCTCTCTCTCATAGAGTAGAAGGGTGTGAGGAGCTTCGGTGAATTTATAAAGGTGTTTCGGTGCATTACGCCGTATCTTAAAAAGTTTGCGTTTTTAAGGGCGGGAATAAGTCCGAAAACTCTCTTTTGCTCGGGGAAAGTCAGGTGTGTCTGGAAGCCTACGATGTTATACATTGTGCCCTCAGAGTTATCCTGCCTTAATTGCACAGTTGCAAAAGCCTCTTTCCCTGTCTTGGGGTCGATGAGTCCCACAGGCTTCATAGGCCCGAAAAGAAGGGTTTCATAGCCTCTTTCCGCCATTACCTCAACGGGCATACACCCCTCGAAAACGCGAAGGTCGGTATCGAAGGTGTGAAGCTCAGCGGTTTTAGCGCTTACAAGCTCACGGTAAAATACGTCGTATTCCTCACGGGTCATAGGGCAATTTATGTATGCCGCCTCACCTTTTCCCCAACGGGAAGCAATGAAGGCTGAAGAAAAGTCTATCGAATCCTTTTCAACGATAGGTGCCGCCGCATCGAAAAATGAAAGTGCATCGTCACATACACGGCTCTTTATAAAATCTGCCATTTTCCCGTCGGTAAGGGGTCCTGTTGCCACAACTGTTATATTGTCAAAATCAAAATCAAATCTTTCCTCGGAAATAACCTCAATATTCGGATGAGAGGTTATTTTTTCTGTAATATATCTTGCAAAGCCAACTCTGTCAACTGCAAGACAAGCACCTGCAGGCACTCTGTTTGCCATTGCCGACTCCATAACGATGCTCCTTAGCTCTGCCATTTCGGCTTTAAGTATTCCAACTGCATTTTCAAGGGAGTCGGAGCGAAGGGAGTTAGAGCATACAAGCTCTGCCATAAAGGGTGAATGATGGGCAGGAGAGAATCGTGTAGGCTTCATTTCAAAAAGCCTTACCTTCACTCCCATATTTGCCACGCGCCATGCCGCCTCAACGCCCGCAAGACCTGCGCCTATTATATCTACTGTTTTCATATTCAGCTCTTCTTTTTCGAGGGGCAGTTTTTGTTTGAGCAAACGGGTGCTTCATCTGCCTTCTTTCTTACCATATATCCTTCATCACAGTGAGCACACTTTTCTCCCGTGGGCATATACCATGCGGAAAAGTCGCACTTCGGGTAGTTGTCACATCCGTAGAACACCTTTTTACCTGCTCTCTTAGTGATAACGTTTCCTCCGCACTTAGGGCACTTTACCCCCACTTCCTTTGCAATCTGCTTAGTGTAACGGCAGGTGGGATACTTTTCACACGCATAAAATTCGCCGTATCTGCCTTTTTTGAGAAGCACCTTTCCGCCACATTCGGGACATACCATTCCCTCTGCAACAACGTCGGGCTTCTTCTCTACTATATTGCCCGACTGGTCGAGCTGCTTTGTGTTCTTACATTCAGGATAGTTGGGGCAAGCTGCAAAGCGTCCGAATCTGCCCTTCTTCACTACCATCTTAGCACCGCACTTCTCGCATACGATATCAAGCTCTTCAACGGGTTCCTTAACCTCTACCTTTTCGGCACTTATCTCTGCCTTGTCGAGAAGAGAAGCAAATTCATCATAAAATTCGTGGAGTACCTTTTTGTATTCAAGGCCTCCTTCTGCCACTCGGTCAAGCTTTTCTTCGAGTCCTGCGGTGAAACGGTAATCAACAATGGTGGAGAAATATTTATCCATTATCTCGGTAATTACCTCGCCAAGCTCTGTGGGGCGGAAGAATTTGCCCATTCTCTCTATATATCCTCTTGCAAGAATAGTCGTTATTGTAGGTGTGTAGGTGCTGGGACGTCCGATGCCCTTTTCTTCGAGCACCTTGATAAGAGTTGCTTCGGTATATCTGAAGGGAGGCTGTGAGAAGTTCTGCTTCGGCACTACCTCAAGCATCGTAAGTGCCTCTCCCTCTTTGAGTGAGGGAAGAGTTACGTTTTCCTCCTCCTCGTCCTCCTCGTCTGGAGTAACGTTGTAAAGAGCCATAAAGCCGTCAAACTTTCTTGTTTCGCCCTTGCCCTTGAAGATATATTCTGCCTTGAGGCTTGTGGTGGTAACCTCGACGCTTACCGTATCGTAAAGGGCAGTTTCCATCTGGCTTGCAACGAAACGGCACCATATAAGTCTGTAAAGCTTATACTGGTCGTTTGTAAGGTAAGGCTTTGCCATATCGGGCGTAATATTAACGTCAGAGGGACGGATTGCTTCGTGAGCGTCCTGCGCATTTCCCTTCGTCTTGAATACACGACGTGTTTTGGGATAGTATTTATCTCCGTAATTTGCCTTAATAAAGCTCTCCGCCGCATCTGCCGCCTCCTTTGATATTCTTACGGAGTCGGTACGCATGTAGGTAATAAGACCGTGGTCGCCAAGCTTTCCGAGGTGTATACCTTCGTAAAGCTCCTGTGCTACACTCATAGTCTTCTTGGACTGGAAATTGAGCTTACGGTTAGCCTCCTGCTGAAGCTGAGAGGTAGTAAATGGAGGCGCGGGGTTACGCTTCTTTGAGCCTTTTTTAAGGCTTGTAACAGAAGACGTGGCTCCCTCAAGTCCTGCAAGCACCTTATCAGCATCATCTTTCTTCAAAAGCTCTATCTTACCATTCTTGTCTCCGAAAAATCTCAGCTTGAACTTCTTGCCTGTTTCGGGCTTGAATATGCCGTCAACAGTCCAGGATTCGGTGGACACGAAGTTCTTTATCTCGTTTTCACGCTCTACCACGAGCTTTGTGGCTACCGACTGAACTCGTCCTGCGGAAAGTCCGTTTTTAACCTTTTTCCAAAGGAGAGGAGAAAGCTTATAGCCCACAATTCTGTCTATAAGTCTTCTTGCCTGCTGTGCATCAACAAGGTCGGGGTTGATAGCGGAGGGATTGTGTATTGCCTCCTTCACGGCATTCTTCGTAATCTCGTTGAAATAAACTCTGAATGCCTTTTTATCGTCGAGTCCCAGCACCGTTGCAAGATGCCAGGAAATAGCCTCTCCCTCGCGGTCAGGGTCGGTTGCGAGGTATACTTTGTTTGCATTCTTCGCTTCCTTTTTAAGCTCGTTGATAAGCTCTGCCTTGCCTCTTATGTTAATATACTTCGCCTTGAAATCGTCCTCAATGTCGATACCCAAAGTACTCTTGGGAAGGTCTCTTATGTGTCCCTTTGAAGCTACTACCTTATAGTTTGAACCAAGGTAGCCTTTAATTGTGCCTGCTTTTGTAGGTGACTCAACAATTACAAGATTTGCCATTACTTTCTCCTTAAATTTCAGTTAAGTTTATATTTTCCGCCGGGCAATGCAGTAATAAGTCCGTCAAGCTCCAGCTCGGTGAGAGCCGTAAGCACTTCGGTGACGGGGTGGTCTTCGTTGATAAGCTCCTCGTCGGTAAAGCTGCCCTTCATTAGTTTTTCGTATATATAAAGCCTTGTTCCGTCAAGGACGGGCATTTCTTTCTTTTTCTCCCTTTTCTTTTTCTCACCGCCAATGGGATTTGCACCTTTTTTCAAAAGATATTTACATCCCTTAAAGGTCATACCCTCCTCATCGGGAGCAAAGGTTTTGTTTCCGAGTCGCAAGGAAGCCTCTCCCGTTGATATCGCTCCGCTCATTTCGGGTGCCTCTATCACGTAGGTTTCATCTGCAAGACCTGCAATTATGCGGTTGCGGTCAACGAAATACCTTCCGTTTGTAAAGGGCGGATACTCGGATATAACCGCGCCGTTTTTTGCAATTTTGTCGATAAGGCTTTTATTTGATGCGGGATAATACTTATCTATATCAACACCCATTACCGCAACGAAGGGCTTTCCCCTTTCAATGCTTATGAGTGCGGGTACCGTGTCTATTCCGTCCGCAACACCGCTGATAAGAGTATACCCCCTATCAAGAAGGCTTGTTGCTGTATCTCTTGCTATCTCCTCGCCCTTTTTCGTCATACGTCTTGTGCCAACAAAAGCGGCACATCGCCTTTTAAGACAGGCAAGGTCGCCTCTGACGTAGATAATATATGGCTTGTCCTTCAGCCTTTCAAGCATTCTGGGGTAGAGTGATGAATTCGCCGTTACAATCTTTATTCCGAGAGAAGTGCATCTTTCCACTATTTTTCTTGTATCTGTAAGGTCCTTGTTTTCAAGAGCATCAATTATATTATCATCGATGCCCGCGTCCTCAAGCACGTCTCTCGAAGCGTGATACGCTTCCTCCGGCGAAAATTTTCTATACACCGCACCGATACGGGCGGTGGAAAATTCAAGCACCTTTGTCAGCCATACCCAATATAAGAGCTTTTCCGTCATTTCACGCCTTTCCTTTTCGCCATGGAGTGATACATACAAAGCGCCGCCGCAACAGATGCGTTAAGAGATTCTGTGTTCTCCATAGGAATTATCACCTTTTCATCGGCAAGCTCTATTGCCCTCTCGCTGAGTCCTCTTCCCTCACTGCCTATCATTACGGTAGCAAAGGAAGTGTCGGTTTCTTCAAGAGGTATACTGTCGGAATGCAGAGCCGTTGCAATTATTTTATCGCTTACACCCCTTGCATATTCCACGGCAGCGTCGATACTTTCAAACGAACGTGTAGGAATCTTGAAAACAGCTCCCATAGTAGAGCGTACCGTCTTGGGACTGTACACGTCGGCGCAGCCTACCGTCAGCACCTCGGATACTCCGAAAGCCACGGCAGTACGAAGAATAGTGCCAAGATTACCGGGGTCCTGTATTCCTTCGAGAAGTACTACACTCGATTTCCTCGAAGCCTTGATTTCGGGCTTGCGAAAAATCGCAAATATACCCTCGGGCGATTTTTCATCGGTTATTTTAGCATACACGTCAGAGGTTACAAGATATATTTCCTCTGCCGTAATATCGGGATTTTTTTCGTAGTATTCTTCGGTAACGAAAATGATTGTAGGCTCACCTGACCAGACAAGTCCTTCGTGGTAAAGCTTTCTTCCTTCGGTGAAAAACAAGCCTTCTCTGTCACGTACCTTCTTGTCGTGAAGGTCGAGAGCAAAGGCTACCAAAGCATTTTTGCGTGAGGTTATTTTAATCATATTCTGATTCCCTGAAAGGTCTTCCTTTTTTCAAGTTCTTTATCTATTTCGTCGAGAACGACGAACTTCTTCATACTCCAAAGCGGTGATATTAGATGCTCTCTGTCTCCGTCTCCCGTAAGCCTTTGTATAACCGTTTCGGGCTTTATATATTCAAGTTCGTCACAAACGAGCCTTACGTAGTCGAAAAGCTCGAAGGTGGGGCACTCCCCTCTCATATACATCTTTTCAAGTGGTGTTCCCCGAAGCACGTGGAGGAGATGAAGCTTTATGCTGAATACGTCAAGAGCGTTTACACGCCTGACGTTTTCTATCATCATATCGTATGTCTCACCGGGAAGTCCGTTTATAAGATGAACACAGACCTTAATGTCACGCTTCTTCATCATTTCAACGCCCCGAAGAAAGTCGTCGTAGGTATGACCTCGGTTGATAAGCTTTGCCGTCTCGTCAAAGGTGCTTTGAAGTCCAAGCTCCACGTTGAGGTAGGTAGTCTTTGAAATCTCCGAAAGAAGGTCTGCCGTATCGTCATCGATGCAGTCGGCACGGGTAGCAACAGAAAGTCCCACGACGTTTTCAAAGGAAAGCACCTCGGAATAAATACGCTTTAAGGTATCAAGAGGGGCATAGGTATTGGAATGCGCCTGAAGGTAGACGATGAATTTATCGGACTTCCATTTATGACTCATTCTCTCTTTTTCATAATTGAACTGTGATATGAGGCTTTCCTTTGAGCCTGTACCGCTTCCGTCAAGGCAGTAAATACAACCGCCTACACCGCACCTGCCGTCAATGTTGGGACAGGTGAAGCCGGCGTCAAGGGATATCTTGGTAACTTTACCCCCGAAGGTATGACGGAGATGATAGTTCTGGGTATGGTATCTTTTGTTGTCATCCGAATATATGAATCCGCTTTTTGCCATAAAGACACCTCCCCTTATATCACATTGTCTACAATAATAATATATAAAAATGTCTTTGTCAATAAAAATTTTTCTATTATTAGGTATAAAATATTTCTTTTGTTGCAAAATAATGGTAAATACTTGTATTTCGAGGTGGGTAAATTGATTAAAGGATTTAACAGAAGAGTCGTTGTAATGAAGCACCCCGACTCGCATCTTTTTGAAGAAGCGTACTTCATCATAAAGGAAAATGCGGTATGCGGAAAAAGGGATTCGGGGGCTCTTGATGCGGCAAAGAGAATAGTACGTCAGATGGAGGAGGAAAATGCATACGGCAAGAAAACGCGAAAAGGTGATAGAATAAAATCTCTTATCTTTTTGCTCCTCGGTATAATAGTCGGAATCCTTATATGTCTTATGTAAAAAAACCTTGCTTTTTTCTCTATTTCGTTATATAATAACTGTATATGTGAAAATATGTAAATTTTACGGAAAGGAGGTACTTTAATGTTCTTAAAAGCTTTGACTATGCATGGCTTTAAATCCTTCCCCGACAAGACGGTCATTTCCTTTGACAGGGGTATTACCGCCATTGTGGGACCTAACGGAAGCGGTAAATCCAATATTTCGGACGCGGTAAGATGGGTACTTGGTGAAATGTCCCCGAAATCCCTCCGAGGCTCTAAAATGGAAGACGTTATTTTCAACGGCACCGCCAAGCGTAAGCCCGCAGGCTATGCCGAGGTCGTTATGACCCTTGACAACACCGACCGCCGTTCAAGCTTTGACTCGGACGAAATTAACGTTTGCAGAAGACTGTATCGCTCGGGCGAGAGCGAATACTACATAAACCAGAAGCAAGTACGTCTTCGCGACATTGTTGATATATTCCTTAACACAGGTATCGGACGTGAGGGCTACTCTGTAATCGGACAGGGTAAGATAGCCGACGTTATCAGTACTAAAAGTGATGAAAGACGAGGAATTTTCGAAGAGGCGGCAGGTATCTCCAAGCTCCGCTATCAGAAAAAAGAAGCAACGAACAAGCTTGAAAAGGTGTCGGATAATCTGACACGAATAAATGATATTCTCACCGAGGTAGAATCCAGACTTCCCTCTCTTGAAAGACAGAGCGAAAAGGCATCGAAGTATCTTGTGCTTAAAAAGGAGCGTACCGAGCTTGAGGTTTCCTCATTTGCAGAGCGTATTGCGGAAATAGAGAAAGAAAAAGAAACGGCAGACAGTAACACTGCCCTTCAGAACGAGCGTCTGAGTAAAGCAGAAGAAAAGCTTCTTGAAATTGACCGTGAGGTTGAGGAAAACTATCTTTCGGTACAGAAGGAAAAGATGACCGAGGGAAATCTGCGCCGCGACAGAGACGAACTTATCGCGCACCTTTCGGAGATACAGTCATCTATCTCCATCCACGAAAACGACCGCTCTCACTACGCTGAGCTTATTGAAGATATAACTGCTGAAAAGGAAGCAAATATAAAGCGTCTTCATGACCTTGCCCTTGAAAAAGAGGTACTTGAAAAGGAAAAGGAGAATGCAAAAGCACTCCTTCTGACCGTTGAGGACGAGATAACTTCAAAAAATTCCAAGGCATCTCTCAAGCGTGACGAGCTTACACGCGCAGAGGAAGAAACGAACATAGAAAAAGAGGCACTCGAAAAGGTACTTTTGCAGAAGAGTGAAAACGACCTTATGCAAAAGGAGGGCGAGAGCTATAACCTGATCCGCCGTGAAAGACTTGAAGCGGTAGGAGCAGAAAAGAAGACTGCCGAGGAATCCTACTCCAATGCCAAGAGAGAAAAAAAGGAAATTGACTCCGAGCTTGACCGCGTTGAAGAAGACCTTGCAAAGAAAAACGTAGTTCTTTCAGAGGGCAAGGAAAAGATTTCCGCACTTGAAGAAGAGGCTGCGGAACAAAACGAGATAAAGCAGAGTCAAAGGCTCAAGCTTCTTGAAGTGAACCAGAGACGTGAAACACTCCAGAGAATGGACAGGCTTCTCGACGGCTTTTCGGGAAGCGTCAAGGCGGTGGTTTCCTCCGACCTTACGGGTATTCACGGACCTATATCAAAGCTTATCGTAACGGATAACGAATACATAACAGCCATCGAGACCTGTCTCGGTGCACAAATGCAGAACATTGTAGTTGACGATGAGAGAAGTGCAAAGGAGGCTATCGCCTACCTCAAGCGTACAAATCAGGGTCGAGCTACCTTCCTCCCCCTCACCACCGTTAACGGAAATGAGACCGATACCCGTGACATTGAACGAATGCAGGGCTTCATATCGGTTGCCTCAAGGCTTATAAGATGCGAGGATAAATACCGCGGCATCGTAAAAAGCCTTCTTGGCAGAACTGTTGTTGCCACCGACATTGATGCGGCAAATGAGATTGCGAGAAAGACGGGCTTCAAGGTGAGAATTATCACTCTTGACGGTCAGCTTATCAATGCAGGCGGTTCCTTCACAGGAGGTCAGAGCCTTAAGAACAGTGCTATTCTTACCCGTCGCGCAGATATCGAAAAGCTTGACAGCGAGGGACGTGAGATTGAAAAGCGTATCTCCAAAATAACCGCCGAAATCACACGTATCGAAAACGAAAAGACCGAGATCCAGAATTCCTTCCTTGAGCTTGAACGAGACGTTGAGCTTCTTGAAAAGCGCGAGGATGAGCTTCTTCGTCAGTCCGACGTTTATGAAGAAAGACTCACCGCCCTCAAGACAAGACTTCAAGAGGTGACAGAGGAGTATGAGAAGATACTTCACACCTCCGACGTTACAAGTGACAACCTGTCCTCTATTATTGAAAATGGCAAGAAGATAGAAGAAGAGCTTGCTATAGCGCGCCAACGCGTAAAGCACAACGAGGAGAGAGAGGACAGTATAAAAACAGAGATCTTCACCTTGATGGAGGAAGTAACCTCCCTTGGCGGAAAAAAGAGCGATGCGGAAATTACCCTTGCGTCATCGGGCGAAAGAGTAAATGCAAACCTAAATCAGAAGTCAGAGCTTGAAAGAGCGGTGGCAGAGGCTGACCGAAAGGCTGAGGAGCTTCGTGCCCGTGGGGAGAGCTCCGATGAGAGCATTGCAAATGCAAAGCTTGAAAAGATAAAGACCGAGGAAGACATAAAGAAGATTGACGAGGAAATAAAGTCTCATGCAGACCTTGCTTCATCGCTTGAAGCCTCCTCTATGTCTATGAGAGTTACCCAGAAGCAGCTCACCGAGGAAAAGGAAAACGCTTTCCGCCTATACACACAGTTTAAGGCACGCTCAGAGGAGCTTGAAAAGGAAAAGCTTTCCATACTTACCCGACTTGCAGAGGATTATGAAATGGACCTTGATACGGCTATCATCTTTGCCGCAAGTGCTCATTCCAACCATACCCTCTCCAAAGAAGAAAAAGAAGAAAGACTTACCGTTCTTCGTGCCGAGATGAAGAAGCTTGGCTCGGTAAACCTTGATTCAGTTGAGGAATACCGTGAAACGAAGGAGCGTTACGACTTCCTCAAGGCACAGTACGATGATGCCGACAGTGCCAAGAAGAGCCTTGAAAAGCTTATCGTTACCCTTGAAAATACAATGCGCGACACCTTCTCAAAGGCACTTGTGCTCATTCAGAAGGCGTTCCGCGAAACCTTCACCGAGCTTTTCGGCGGCGGTACTGCCGAGATAGTTGTAAGCGGTGATGACGTTCTTGAATGTACTATTGACATAAACGTTCAGCCTCCGGGCAAGATAATAAAGAGCCTGTCACTTCTTTCGGGCGGTGAACAGAGTATCGTAGCTATTGCCCTCTATCTTGCAATTCTCAAGGTTTCTCCCTCACCTTTCTGTATTTTTGACGAAATTGAGGCGGCACTTGACGAGGCAAACGTTAATCGTTTCGGTGAATACTTAAAGCGCTATTCAATGTCAACTCAGTTTATCGTAATCACTCACCGCCGAGGCACTATGGAGGCGGCTGATATGCTTTACGGTATCACTATGCAGGAAAAGGGCGTTTCGGATTATCTGAGAGTAAGCCTTGCCGAATACGGAGGAGAAATTAACTAAATGGGATTTTTTGAAAAATTAAAGTCCGGACTCTTAAAAACAAAAAACGCACTTGTAAACCAGGTATCTTCTATCTTCTCGGGACTGTCCGCCTTCGACGACGACTTTTTCGACGAGCTTGAAGAAACCCTCATCCTTGCAGATATGGGTGTAAATCTTACCGAGAGCGTTATAGACGAGCTCCGCGACAGAATAAAGAGTGAAAAAATAAAAGAGGGCGACGTTGCAAAGGCGGCACTTTTCGAGATTCTCGCGTCCAAGCTTGAAAGTGATACAGTGCCTCTCGCACTTGACACCAAGCCTTCGGTAATTCTCGTTATCGGAGTAAACGGAGTTGGTAAAACCACCTCTATTGCAAAAATAGCCTCTTACCTTAAAAGCGAGGGAAAGACACCCCTTCTTGCCGCCGCAGATACCTTCCGTGCCGCCGCTATCGATCAGCTTGGTATATGGGCGGAGCGCGTAGGCGTTGAAATGATAAAGCAGAGTGAGGGCTCCGACCCTGCCGCCGTTGTCTACGATGCCATCGGTGCAGTAAAGAAAAAGGGCGCCGACGTTCTTATAATCGACACGGCAGGAAGACTTCACAACAAGAAGAATCTTATGGACGAGCTTGCAAAAATCGACAGGGTTATTACCCGTGAGCTTCCTGAGGCATCCCGTGAGACTCTTCTCGTCCTTGATGCCACAACAGGTCAGAATGCGGTAAATCAGGCAAAGGAATTCAAAAGCTCGGCAGGTCTTACAGGACTTGTTCTCACAAAGCTTGACGGCTCTGCAAAGGGCGGTATAGTATTCTCTGTAAAAGAGGAGCTTGGTATACCCGTGAAATTCATCGGCGTCGGTGAAGGACAGGACGACCTGAGACCTTTCGTTCCCGAGGACTACGTAAAAGCACTGTTTGAATAATTGAAAATGGAAAATGGAAAATGGAAAATTATGGTTGAAAACTGTAAAATCAGCACATAGGTAAGTAATTTGTTTCAGCAGATAGGTAAGCCAGTGGTAAGTGCAGGTAAGCCAAAACGAAAAAACGATGCTATATATAAATTATAGTTAATCAAGAGGA
>JAZNYT010000037.1:0-12375 GCA_045594565.1 Eubacteriales bacterium | reverse complement strand
GACTTCGTCTTTCGTTATGATATGATTGCCAAACAAAAACAACTCATAACTGTGCGAAGCACACCTAAACTTATAACTTGCCGTCAGGCGCCCCGAGCTTCGCGAGGAAGTACCCTTGGGGTGCAATCATAACTTAACAATCCCCCTCTCTTAAACTTTACCCAAAACTATAATAAAACAAAAACTTTTGCTTAAGCAAAAGTTACCTTAATTTTCAATTTTCAATTTTCAACTTTCAATTTTTAATTTTCCATTTTCCACTTTCAATTTTCAACTTAAAAAGCACCCCGAAGGGTGCTTTTTTATATCTCATTTATATCGTAAGGAGTAGTCTGATATACAAAGTAGTTAAGCCAGTTGGAGAAAAGCAGATTCGCATGTGAACGCCACTTAACAATAGGTACAAGAGTATCGTCATCGTGAGGGAAGTAGTTTTCGGGCACCTTAATGGGAAGTCCCTGATTCTTATCACGGAAATACTCGTTTTTAAGTGTGTCGGGGTCGTACTCGGAGTGACCCGTCACGAAAATCTGACGTCCCCCTTCGGTCATACAGCAGTGAAGCCCCGCCTTATCCGAAAGTGAGAGAATCTTGAGTCTCGAATCTCGTCTCACGTCCTCGATATCAACTGTCGTGTGACGAGAGTGAGGAACGAGAAATTCATCGTCGAAGCCACGGAAAAGAATAGCGTTTTTGTGCGCAACGCGGTGGGGGAAAACACCGAACATCTTTTCGGGAAGAGTCTTTTTATCGATACCGAAATGGTAGTAAAGACCCGCCTGTGCGCCCCAGCATATGTGAAGAGTGCTTGTTACGTGAGTCTTTGACCACTCCATAATCTCACAAAGCTCTTTCCAGTAATCTACCTCCTCGAAGGGAAGAAGCTCAACGGGCGCACCCGTTATTATCATACCGTCATACTTCTTATCCTTTATCTCGTCGAACACCTTATAGAAGGCAAGGAGATGGTCGGCAGAGGTATGTGTCGCCTTATGACTTGCAGTCTGCAAAAATTCAAGGTCTACCTGCAAGGGGGTATTACCGAGGAGTCTTGCGAACTGTGTCTCGGTAACTATCTTTGTAGGCATAAGATTGAGAAGCAGAATCTGAAGAGGACGGATGTCCTGTGTCAGCGCTCTCGTTTCGGTCATAACGAAGATGTTTTCGTCAATGAGCGTCTGTGTCGCGGGCAGCGAATTAGGAATTCTGATGGGCATTACTATGCACCCGCCTTTTCAAGTGCCTGTGCGATATCTGCAATAAGGTCGTCTGCGTTTTCAATACCGCAAGAATATCTTACAAGGTCGGGAGAAACACCTGCCGCTTCAAGCTCTGCATCGTTCATCTGACGGTGAGTTGCAGAAGCGGGATGTAAACAACATGTCTTTGCATCGGCAACGTGAGTTTCGATAGATGCAAGACGGAGATTCTTCATAAACTTTTCGGCAGCCTTTCTTCCGCCGCGAACGCCGAAGCTTACAACTCCGCAAGAGCCGAGAGGAAGATACTTCTGAGCGAGAGGATAGTCACGGTCGGAGGGAAGTCCGCTGTATTTAACCCACGAAATCATAGGATGCTTTTCAAGGAACTCTGCAACCTTCAGAGCGTTTGCAGAATGTCTTTCCATTCTCACGTGAAGGCTTTCAAGACCGAGATTCAAAAGATATGCATTCTGAGGCGACTGGATAGAGCCGAAGTCACGCATGAGCTGTGCCGTTGCCTTGGTAATAAATGCACCTGCAAGTCCGAAGCGCTCGGTGTAGGTTACGCCGTGATAGCTCTCGTCGGGAGTGCAAAGACCGGGGAACTTGTCGGGGTACTTTGTCCAGTCAAATTTACCGCTGTCAACGATACAACCGCCAACGCCTGAACCGTGTCCGTCCATATACTTTGTAGTGGAGTGGGTTACGGTATCCGCACCGAACTCGAAGGGACGGCAGAGGTAGGGTGTTGCGAAGGTGTTATCTATGATAAGGGGTACACCGTTCTTGTGGGCGATATTCGCAAAACGCTCGATATCAAGGACGGTAAGCGCGGGGTTAGCGATAGTTTCACCGAAAAGAGCCTTGGTGTTGGGACGGAAAGCCGCCTGAAGCTCCTCGTCGGTAGCATAGGGGGATACGAAGGTAAACTCAATGCCCATTCTCTTCATAGTAACCGAGAAAAGATTGAAGGTGCCTCCGTAGATAGTAGAGGAAGCCACAACGTGGTCTCCTGCCGACGCAATGTTGAATATAGCGTAGAAGTTTGCCGCCTGTCCCGAGGAGGTAAGCATTGCGGCAGTACCCCCCTCAAGGTCGGCAATCTTTGATGCCACGTAATCGTTTGTGGGATTCTGGAGACGGGTATAGAAATAGCCGCTTGCTTCAAGGTCGAAGAGCTTACCCATATCCTCGCTTGTATCATATTTGAAGGTGGTGCTTTGAACGATGGGCACCTGTCTCGGCTCGCCGTTTGAAGGCACGTAGCCCGACTGTATACATTTAGTTTCTATTTTGTAGTTTGACACGTCAATTCTCCTTTGTAAAAACACTCAAGATTTTAGCCTTATACTACCACATTTTCGCATATATGTCAAGAAAATTTAGAGTTTCTGCCACTCATCACAAATTTTTATGTTATTCCCTCATCGCTATTGAATTTTTTCGGCGTTTGATGTAAAATACCCTTGTAAGACAAAGAAAAATTTTCGAAAAGGAACGTAACAAATGACAGCTAAAATGTCTAAATTGAAAATACTTATGTTTACCCTTATCGGAACCTTCCTCACATCTATCGGAGTTTCGGTATTCTACCTTCCCGCAAAGGTTGTCGGAGGCGGTGTTTCGGGTCTTGCAACCGTCATATATCATACCCTCGGTATTCAGCCGGGTATCACCTACGGTGTAATAAATATAGCGCTTCTCATCGTTGCTATATTCATACTTGGCAAGCACTTCGTTATCCATACCCTTGTAGGTGCTTTCTCTCTCACTCTTTTCGTAGAGCTTCTCTCCTACGTGCCCCCCATCACCGATGACGTGGTACTTGCAACCATCTGCGGCTCGGTTTTCTACGGTGTAGGTATAGGAATCACGCTTCTTGTGGGAGCATCTACGGGAGGCACCGACATTGCGGCGCGTCTCATTCAGCACTACCGTCCAAACGTCGCTATAGGCAGACTCCTTCTTTTCGTTGACAGCGCGGTTATCCTCCTCTCTCTTATAGTTTTCCGTGAATTCGAGCTTGCCCTTTACGGCATCATAGCTCTTGCGGTATCCACCTTTGCTATAGACTTCCTCATTTCGAAAATGAACGTTTCAAAGCTTGCCTTCGTTATAACCTCAAAGGGAGGCGAAATATCGAGGCTTCTCGTTACCACATCTCAAAGAGGCGTTACCCTTATCGACGCCAAGGGTGCTTATACGGGAGGAGAAAGGCAGGTGCTCCTTTGTGCGCTCAAGGAAACGGAGATCCCCGCCTTTCAGCACAAGATAGAGGAAATTGATGAAAACGTATTTATAATCTACTCAGAATCACAGCAGATAGTGGGCAACGGCTTCCACGTTTATAGATAACAAAAAAGCACCCTTACGGGTGCTTTTTGTTAGTTAATAGTGAATAGTTAAGGTAAATTTGCCTTTGGCAAATTGTCAATAATTCTTCAATATTCATTATAAAAGCTCTGCTCCATCTTGATTTTTTTGGCTTTAGGTTATATAATCTTGGTATGATATAAACAGCAAAGGAGTTCTTATGAAAAAGCTTATATTACTCTCAATAACACTTTTACTCTGTCTTCTTCTTACAGCCTGTGCAGGTGAAAAGGAGGAGGAAGAAAAGGAAAAGGACGATAAAAAAACAGAGGACACCTCGGTTTCTCACACAGGCGGCACAGATACCCCCACCGAGCCTGACGAGCCTGAGGTATATGAACCCGAATACCCCGAAGAGCCGGAAGAGCCTGTGGAGCCTGTGGATTCAGAGCCTCAAACCTACACGCTGACCGTTGAGGGCATCACCTTTGAAAATGGCACAAGCACCCTCACTCTTGCTCCCGACGAGGAATACACTATCGTTGCCGGAAACCGAGAGAAAGCCGCTTTCCTCTACTTTACCGACGGCAACGGCACTATCATTACACACAAAAACACACTCCCTGTAAAGATGGCTCAGAATCTTTATATAAAAGCAGTATACGCCGAAATGGGCGAGGGTGAGCTTGAATTCAACACCGAGGACGGAAAGACCTACTACGTTGCAGGTATCGGAAGCGTTTCGGGTGACACCGTAATAATTCCCGAGACCTTCAACGGAAAGCCTGTTGATAAGATAGCCATCACCGCCTTCAAGGACAACGTCTCTCTTAAAAAGGTTGTAATCCCCGACAGTGTTACAAGCATCGGCGCGGAAGCCTTCGGAGGATGTACCTCTCTTGAATACATAAATATTCCCTCTACCGTTAAGGACTTCGACTTTTCTGATATAAAGAACTATCCCCTCAAGGTGTTATCGGTTGGCATCGACCTTCCCGAGGACTTCACCTCCCCCACACTTGAAGCGATTTTCATAAACGAGGGAGTTATCACAGTAAGTCTTAAGAATAGCTCAAATCTCCGCTACGCTTCACTCCCCACAACTCTTAAATTCATTCCCGATGAAGCCTTCAAGGGTTGTTCCTCCCTTACAAAGATAAGTATTCCCACAGGAGTTGAAAAGATAGGAAAGAACGCTTTTCAGAACTGTTCCTCACTTCTCTCCGTTAAATTCTCCGAGGGACTCCGCGAGATAGGCGAATGGGCTTTTGACGAGTGCTCATCCCTTCGTGCCCTTTCCTTCCCCTCCACCCTTACGAAAATAAAGCCCTACGCCTTCAGAATGTGCAAGTCGGTTCAGACGATAAGCTTTGCGGAAGGACTGAAAACCGTTGACGAGGCGGCGTTCTTCTTCTGTGAATCGGTAAGAGAGATAAAGCTCCCCGATACACTTGAAGCTATCGGTGCAAGCTCCTTTGAAAAGTGCTCCGCAATGACAAAGATAACCTTCGGTAAGAACCTTAAGACCATAGGCAACGCTTCATTTGCAAGATGCTTTGCTCTCTCCGAGATAGGCTTCAACGAGAGACTTGAAACTCTCGGCACCGACGTGTTCAGTGAATGTACCTCTCTTTCTTCGGTAGCCTTCCCACAGGGTATATTTGAAATAGGAGAAGACACCTTTAAGGATTGTACCGCTCTTACTACAGTCCGTCTTCCCGATGCACTCTATTCTGTTAATGCAATTTTTGAAAACTGTCCCGCTATGACCTCTCTCTACGTTTCAGCAAATACCAACGTAAAAGCTCTCGGCATTCCCGAAAGCGCAACCGTTTACTACAACGGCACACAGAGCGAATGGCTTGAAAAGAGCGGCAACGGCGGAGATAACGTGCTTGGCGGCTCAAGCATCAAGTTCCAGGCAGATACCTTGTACGACTTTGAAACAGGCTTCCGCTACACCTCCAACGGCGACGGAACCTGCCGTATAGGAAGAATTCCCACCGTTGAAATTACACAGTCGGATATCAGAATTCCCGAAAAGAGCCCCAACGGCGAAACGATAGTTTATATTGACAAAAACACCTTCCCCTCTAACAACATAGTAACAAGCGTAATCATAGATGCACCCATTACAGTTATTACAAGGAATACTTTTTCCTACTGTAATATGCTTGACTATATTATCCTCCCCTCAACACTCAAGGTTATCGAGGAAAGAGCGTTCAGCGGCACAAAGATAGCCTCGGTAATAATTCCCGAGGGCGTTGAGATTATCGGAGACTATGCCTTCGATATGTGTCAGAGCCTCAAGGGCATAACGCTTCCCGGAACCCTTGAAAGAATTGGAACAAGCGCCTTCCACCTCACCGCTCTTGAAGAGGTAACTATTCCCGAAAACGTAGTTTACGTTGGTCAGAATGCATTCAACACAAGTAAAACCCTGAAAAAAGCAACTGTAGACTCGGTGAATACACGCTTTGATGCAGGCGTATTTACAAACGCCGCAGACACCTTCGAGCTTTACTACACAAGAGGAGTTGAGGGCTGGCTCACACTGAACTTCGACTATTCCTTGGTTGATAAAGACCGCCCCGTATACATCAACGGCGCGATTCCCACCGAAATTACAGTACCCGAAAGCATTACGAAAATAGGCACATATTCGTTCACCTATATTCCTACCGTAACAAAGATAAATCTTCACGACGGTATCACCACTATAGGCTGGGGCGCCTTTGCATCAAGACCTCTCGTTGAAGAAGTAAAGCTTACAAATAATCTTACCTCTATTGAGTCTATCGCCTTTGCAAATACCACTATAAACAGAATCTTTATTCCCAAAAATTGCCCCTACGTTTCAAACGACACCTTCAGAAATACAGGTATTGTCGAAGCGATTTACGAGGGCACAAGAGAAGAATGGGTAAAGGACAGAAATCTTTCTGACGTCACAGCGCTTTCTCGAAGCGTTGTATGGTACTCGGAAGCTGCCCCCACCCAAAACGGAAAATACTGGCACTACGTTGACGGCGTTGTAACGATCTGGTAAAAAAAGCACCCGAAAGGGTGCTTTTTTATTGCAAATGGAAAGTTGAAAATGGAAAGTTGAAATTTTCAATTTATTTCTTTTAGCCAAAATATCTAATCTTTAAAAAGCGACGAGATTTTGAGATAAAATCGCGTATATAATGAATATTGAATATTGAATATTGAATATTGAATATTGAATATTGAATATTGAATAATTTCGGACAATTTTCCTTTCGGAAAATTCACAATCAATTGAAAATTTGCTTTAGCAAATTAACCTGAATTATTCATTTTTCAATCTTCAATATTCATTATTCAATAAAAGACCTTCGGCTTTCGCCGAAGGCTTTTTTAGCCAAAATATCTAGCTTACAAAAAAGCGCAGAGATTTTGAGATAAAATCGTTCATTCCGAAGCCGTCGGCGTACTTTGTACGGCAGTGCGAGGAAGGGACGAAGAAAATGAAATCCCGATAAAAGTGAAAGAAAGACGAGGACTTTCCCTCGTCTTTCTTCCTATAAAATTTTTATTTCTAAAATTCGATTTGTTTGCACTTTCTTTTTGAAAATGGACTTGTTTAAAAACCTAAAATCATTTCATTTTCGGTTTTAGCCAAAATATCAAGCTTACAACGACTTTATAAGCTCACGGAATCGAGGCAACGCTCTCTTTATCATATCTGTGGATACACAGTACGCTATTCTCACGTATCCCTCCACGCCGAAGGAGTCGGCAGGAACGAGGAGAAGGTCGAATTCCTTCGCCTTGTCGGAGAAGTCCTTTGCATTCTTAGTAGGAGTCTTAACAAAAAGATAGAATGCACCGTCGGGATAAACGCAGGTATATCCCATTTCGGTAAGTGAGTTGTAAAGAAGGTCGCGGTTTTCACAGTATACCGACACGTCGGCGGTTTCTCCGTCACAGGCGGCAACAACTCTCTGCATCATTGAAGGAGCGCAAACGTAGCCGAGAGCACGTCCAGCACCGCAGATTGCGGCATATACGTCAGCCTTATCCTTCATCTTGTCAGAAACGCCTATATATCCTATTCTCTCACCGGGAAGGGAAAGAGACTTGGAGTAGGAGTAGCAAAGGATGGTATTATCGTAAAGGTTTAGGAACACAGGATTTTCGGTATCGGAATATACAAGCTCACGATAGGGCTCGTCGGAAAGAAGAAAGATATCGTGTCCGTATTCCTTTTCCTTCCTTTCGAGAATTTCAACAATAGCACGCGCGCTGTCGCTGCTCAGTATAACGCCGGAGGGATTATTTGGAGTGTTCACAATAACACCCTTTGTATGCTCGGTAATAGCATTTTCAAAGGCTTCTGCATCTATCTGGAAGGTGCCGTCAATAGTATTTACAGCAACAAGCTTCGATCCTGTAGCTTCAACGAAAACTCTGTACTCGGGGAAAAAGGGAGTGAAGGCTATGAACTCGTCGCCCTCGCAAGCAAGCGCGTGAAGGCTTACCGTAAGACTTGCCGCCGCACCGCAGGTCATATATATCATATTGGGAGAAACCTCTGCCCCGAAGCGTTTCTTTAAATTCTCGGAGATAGTCTTTCTCACACCGGCATCTCCCTGCGCCGAGGTATAACCGTGAAGCACGGTAGGGTCGGTTTCCGCAATAAGACTCTTTATCTTTTCCTCAACGCTTTTCGGTGCGGGAACGCTGGGGTTTCCGAGACTGAAATCGTATACGTTTTCCGCGCCTACTTCTGCGGCTCTTTTCTTGCCGTATTCAAAAAGCTCTCTTATAACGGAGCGGTTAGAGCCAAGCTCCTTCATTTTTGCGTTTATCATTTTATTCCATTCCTTTCGCTATTCTTTTTTGAAAACTGTGAGGGGGTCATTCCCGTATATTTTTTAAATACCTTTGAAAAATAGAAGGGGTCAGAAAAGCCACACTCGTAAGATATATCTGACACCGATAGCTTATCTTCAACAAGATATCTCTTCGCATTTTCTATTCTTTTGATGTTAACGTAAGAGGTAAACCTTTCCCCCATACGTCTTGTAAAAAGTGCCGACAGATATTTCTCACTGTAAAAGAAAATATCAGACACTTTTGAGATGGATAGAGTGGGCTCGGTAATGTTGGCGTCGATGTATTCAAGCACACTGTTAAAGCGGTCTCCGCCCTTGTCTCTTTTATCCGAATTTATATAAGAAAGAGTGTAAAGGAGTACGCTTTCGGTAAGGGCAACCGCGTTTTGCTTATCCACCCTCCTTATAGACGACATCCAGAAGTGAACCAGATGTGAAAAGCCCTCGAAGAGACGTGTTTCCCTTGAAACACCGAAATCTGCCAAGACCGACGAGGCATCACAGCCTCCGAAGCTTATGTATAGGTAAGTTAGTCCGGAAACATCCGTCAGAGTGTACTGCTCCTCCGGGAAAGCAAAGAAAAGTGTGCCCGACGTGAGCGGATACTTGCATCCGTTCACCTCAAGAACTCCGTCACCCTTAACACAAAGATAAGCGTGAAAGATTCCGTACTTGAAGGGTTGTTTTAATCTTTTAAGCCTTGTTTCATAAACAAAATGATAATATTCCAGCCCACCCACCTTTTTGGGCGGGATGAAGTTGCAAATATCCTCCGTATAACTCACCCCTTTCGGTAATTATCCCATATTTCTTACTTTTATATTATATCACCATATTGGAAAAAATCAAGATTTGGCGGTTTTTTTACTGTAATTTATGGTTTTTTTGCATTTTTGATTTAATTTTTTTGTGTTATAATGAAAAAAACGACAAAAAGGAGAAAATTTTATGGATAAAATACGTGTAGGCGTTGTAGGTCTCGGTCACAGAGGACGTCATATGATAAGCCTTTCGGGCTTATTTGAAGAGGTTGAGGTTGTTGCAGGATGCGATATACTCCCTCATAACTGGTTTGAAAAGCAGTGGCTTTCGGACGAGTCGATGGCAGATAAATTCCCTAACGCCACTTTTTATGAAAGCTATGACAAGATGCTTGACGAAGCAAATCTCGACGTTGTAATCGTTGAAACAGGCGCAGACATTCACGCCGAATTCTGCATCAAAGCGCTTAATCGGAACATCAACGTTCTCTCCGATATTCCGGTCGTTGCAAACCTCAAGGAAGCAGAAGACCTCTGGAAGGCGCATCTTGAATCAAAGGCAATTATTTCCGTAGGATCTAACCCCAATGAGCAGAAGTTCTCCGTAATGCTTCAGGACTTCTACAAGCTCGGTCTTCTCGGAAAGCCTTATCACATGGAAGCAGAATACATACACTGGTCGCTTCCGAAATCCGATATGAGTATTCACCTTAACGAAAACGGCGACTGGAGAAGACTTCTCATTCCCATCCGCTACTGTACTCACTCTCTCGGTCCCCTTCTCACTGTAGTTGAGGATGACCTGAAATACGTAAGCTGCTTCGGCACAGGTAAACAATCGCCCGAAAGCACCAAGGATGATATGATGGCGGCACAGTTCCAGACAGAGTCGGGCGTCATCATAAGACTTCTCCGTAACGGCAGATGCCGTGCAAAAATAGGTCACCACAACTACCGTGTATTCGGTACAGAGGGATATATGGAAAGAATTGAGCGTTTTGAGAAGCCCGTTATCCGATATAACTCTATGAACGAGCTTGACAAGGAGCTTCATGAGGTAAGCGGTGAATATATGCCTCCCGCATACGCAGATAACCCCAAGGCGCAAACAGGCGGTCACGGTGGCTTGGACTATGCCCTTCTCGACCACTTTTACAAAGCAATTCTTAACGGTGAACCTGCTCCCATATCACTTCGCGATGGACTCCGTATGACACTCCCCGGTATCTATGCTGAGGAATCCGCAAAGCGTCAGGGCGCCATAGTAAAGATGTACTATCCTTGGGACGAGGAATGGAGCACTGAAATTAAGTAAGAGATATTCCTTGCTTATCTTCGCAAAATTTTTAATTTACTATACTCAAGAGAGGAGACTTTTTGGGAAAGTCCCCTCTCTTTGACTTTTCGGAAAACTATACTGATATTATGATATCATGATATCATAATCTATTTTTAACTTGTCTTTTTTCGTTTCCTGTGATATAATATGGCGTACGAAAAAAGAAAGGCGAAAAATAATGAAATACGACGTAATTATAATAGGCGCAGGACCCGGCGGTATATTCTCTGCATACGAGCTTCTGAAGCTTGATAAGGATATAAAGATTGCAGTTTTTGAGACAGGCAACTCTCTGGAAAAGAGAAAGTGCCCCATTGACGGAAAGAAGGTCAAGAGCTGTATCGGCTGTAAGACCTGTGCTATAATGAACGGCTTCGGAGGAGCAGGCGCTTTCTCCGACGGAAAATACAATATAACAAACCAGTTTGGCGGAACACTCCACGAGTATATCGGTAAAACCGAGGCGCTTGAGCTTATGCACTACGTAGATGAGATAAACCTTTCTCACGGCGGTGAGGGCACAAGACTCTTTTCTACCGCAAACTCCGAGTTCAAGAAGATTTGCGTGCAGAACGGTCTCCACCTTCTCGATGCATCGGTCAGACACCTTGGTACAGACATAAACTACAAGGTAC
Organism: Eubacteriales bacterium; assembly: GCA_045594565.1. Taxonomy (GTDB): domain Bacteria; phylum Bacillota; class Clostridia; order Oscillospirales; family SIG627; genus RGIG6353. The sequence goes on along the minus strand of JAZNYT010000037.1, from coordinate 1,260 downwards.
TCGAAAATCTTTACGGAGAAATGAAGGATAAAATTGAATTCTTCTTCAACACTCCCGTCGAAAGAATAAATATTGTGGACGGTGGATATGAGGTAGTAACCGAAAAGGGTAATTTTACTGCCGAAAAGTGCATTGTTTCCGCAGGACGAAGCGGAAGCAAGTGGATGGAAAAGGTATGCCACGAGCTTGACATTCCCACACGCTCCAACAGAGTCGATATAGGTGTCAGAGTAGAGCTTCCCGCCGAGGTGTTCTCACACATCACCGACAAGCTTTACGAAAGTAAAATTATGTACCGCACCGAAAAATTCCAGGACCTTGTACGTACCTTCTGTATGAATCCTTACGGCGCTGTCGTTAACGAAAATACTAACGGCATCGTAACGGTAAACGGACACAGCTACGAGGACCCCTCCCTCCGCACCGAGAATACTAACTTCGCACTCCTCGTTTCCAAGCACTTCTCCGAGCCCTTCAAGGACTCCAACGGCTACGGTGAAAGTATCGTTAAGCTATCCAATATGCTTGGCGGCGGAGTTATCGTTCAGCGATTCGGCGACCTTATACGCGGTCAGCGTTCAACTCCCAATAGAATCGAGGAGGCATTTATAACTCCCACTCTTATGGCTACCCCCGGTGACCTTTCTCTCGTTATGCCAAAGAGAATTCTCGACGGTATCATTGAGATGATATATGCTCTTGATAAAATTGCGCCCGGTACCGCAAACGACGATACCCTCCTTTACGGCGTTGAGGTCAAGTTCTACAACGTTGAGGTCGAAATTGACAATAACCTTGAAACAAGACACAAGGGACTCTACGTTATCGGTGACTGCTCGGGTGTTACTCACTCACTTTCACACGCATCGGCGTCGGGCGTATTCGTTGCCCGAAACATTGCTATGAAAGCTTGATATTTTGGCTAAAAACGAAAATGAAATAGTATTTATAAGATTAAGAAAGTGTAGTCTTTGAATAAGGCTACACTTCTTGCTTTTGTGCTTTTTAGGAAACATTTTTTCATAGGTAGAAAATCGGAGATTTTCTTTCAATTATTCCAAATTTCATTTTCTTCGCGCCTCTCTCGGACTGCCGAACAAAGTACTGCCACGCCTTCGAGATGCACGATTTTATCTCAAAATCTCGTCGCTTTTTTATAAGCTTGATATTTTGGGTAAAAGCGAAAGCTTTGTAAATTAGAAATTAGAAGTTAGAAATTAGAAATTTAGGTAAATTTTGCTGAAAGCAAAATTATAATCA
>JAZNYT010000036.1:0-4768 GCA_045594565.1 Eubacteriales bacterium | reverse complement strand
GAAAATCACAGTCCGTTTTCCGTATAATTTGATACAAAAAGAAGAAAAATATTTAAAAATGAATTTTTTTTAAAAAACACTTGACATTTTAAATATATTGTGATAATATATACAAGCACTCGTTACGAAGTGCCGATATGGCGGAATAGCTCAGTTGGCTAGAGCATTCGGTTCATACCCGACAGGTCGTTGGTTCAAGTCCGACTTCCGCTACCATTTCCGCTTTACGCAATATGGCCCGTTGGTCAAGCGGTTAAGACACGGCCCTTTCACGGCTGTAACATGGGTTCGATTCCCGTACGGGTCACCAAAAAAGAACGAAGTTTTACTTCGTTCTTTTTTTATCCAAGCCGACAGGCTTGGTATATCATCAGCACGATAGTGCTGTATATCATCAACAACGGCAGTGCCGTTGTTGTATCTTATCACCCGCAGGGTGTATAAATACTGTCGGCTTGATGATATACAAAACTTCGTTTTGATGATATACAATTTCTTCGAAATTGATGATATACAAGGCTTACGCCTTGATTTTACCCGAGAGGGAGACTGCCTTGAAAAAAAGCAAGTGCTTTTTTAGCATTATACTTCTTTTTGCTTCTCAAGAAGCTTTTTGTTAAGCTTTGTTGTATTGTGGCTTGTAACGAAATAAATCACAGCCCAGATTGCGAGATATCCTAAAACGAAAATCGCGGTAAATACGAAGAAGGGTGTGAGTCCTTGGTCGAGCCATCCGTTTACAACGTAAGTACCGAGATAAGTTAAGTACAAAACAACTCCGTGAATGAGAATAGCTACCATCAAAGGAATCCTTTCTATCTGATAGATGAAGTTCATACCCCCTGCAATAAAAGCGAGTAGCGAAAGGGAAAGTATTCCAAGACACACTTCACCCACACTTACGGTATTGAGTCCTATGGCTTTATGCAAAACAAGATATATTACCGCGAGGACGATAGGCCCAAAGCCGAATGCCACAACACCGCGGCGCAAAAATTCTACAACGTGATTTTTCATTATTCATACCTCCTTTTTATTTCCGAAAAGCATCTTCTTGATACGTATTCACGATATCCGCAGCGAAAAACGGCATCCACGCCACCGCTGAACACCGCCTTGAAGCGCAGAATACGGTGCTCGTTTGCAAGGGTAGACTTGTTGATGCGGATAAAGTAGGATGGGAGAATATCCTCCAGCTCGCGGAGCCTTTCCTGAATTTTATAGTGATTGCCGTCGGTGTCGATGGCAGTCACTTTTCTGTCAATTACCGTAATGCACTCAATTTCCGAAAAGGGAAGCTTCCGCATTTCGTCGTCCCTATATCCCATAACCGAATCGGTTCCGGAAAAATTCAGTACAAGGTCTTCTATTTTTTCAGTAAGCGTCGATGGCGCGTGAACGGTCGCCACTATTTCTTCATCAGCGTTTTTGTCGATAATCAGCTTGTATTTCACCTAAATACTCCTTACTCTTTTTTCATTTGTCCAAGAAAGCAGAAAACAGCTACCGCTGTGATACATACACTATATAAAACAACGATGAAAATGTGAGGGGAGAGGTCTTCAAAAGCTCCCCCTGATAAGGCTTTTTCTATTTCTGCCGCGTGATAGAAGGGAAGTACCCCTGCGACTTTTTCAAAAAATCCACCCACAAGGCTAAGGTCAAACCAAACTCCCGAAAGCCAGGCACAAAGGTTTGAAAGAAGTGCACCGCATATTCCGCCAACCTGCTTTGATGAAAGAACGCTTCCGCACAAAAGCCCGAGAGATATATTGAAAATTGCCTGAGGTATTATTCCTATTATAGCATAAACTGTATTCAGGGTAAAGCTATATCTCAAAGGAACGGCAAAAAGATAACATAAAGCTGCTTGACAAATGGAGATGGGGAGAAGGGGAAGCATATAACCTACAATAAATCCGATGCCTGTAAGTGGAGTCGTATAAAGCCTCTGCAAAAATGCACTTTCTCGGTCGCGTGAGATGAGCGTTGCCGAAAAAAGAGACATAAATGATAATCCAAATACAGTAATGCCGGGAGTCAGAGTGTCAACGTTAAAAATACTAACAGGTACGTTTTTTTGAATGGTTGTGAGAAGAAATAGTAAAATCAGCGGAAATCCAAGTCCGAAGAAAACGTTCAAGGGGTCTCGCAATATTTCTTTCGTACATCTTCTTGCAAAAGCTGTCATACCGATGCCTCCTTTACTATAGAAACGAAAGCCTTTTCAAAGCTATCGGCTTTTCCTTTCTCTTTTATCTCCTCCGCATTTCCCACGGTGAGAAGCCTTCCGTTCTTCATAATTCCTATCCTATCCGAAAGAGCCTCTGCCTCCTCCATATAGTGAGTGGTCAATATAACCGTTACTCTTCCTTTAAGTGAGCGAATTGTCTCCCAAAGGTCCTGCCTTGCGATTACGTCAAGCCCGAGAGTCGGTTCATCGAGAAAGAGTATTTCAGGCTCACAGATAAGTGCCATTGCGATACTGACACGACGCTGAAGTCCTCCGGACAGCTTACCTGCTTTTCTTGTAAGTACTTCCGAAAGCGAAAGCTCTCTCGTAAGCTCTTCAATCTTTACCTTCATTTTTTCTTTTGAAAATCCGTATATACCGCAGATGAGCTCAAGATTTTCTTTTACCGTAAGATTTGGCGCTACCGCCGTTTCTTGGGGGGATACACCGATTATAGATTTAACCTTGTCGGAATTATCCTTTATGCTGTAGCCTTCCACAAATGCATCACCGCTTGATGGCGAGGTGAGGCAGGTAAGCATTTTTATAGTAGTGGTCTTTCCTGCGCCGTTGACACCGAGGAGAGAAAAAAGCTCGCCTTTTTTTATTTCAAGAGTTAATTTGTCAACTGCCACGATATTTTTATACCGCTTTGTAAGACCGATTGTTTTAATCGCCGTCATATCTATTCCTCCTTTTTTTGCATTATAGCATAATGAGTCGCGATAAAAGCTCTTCTTTGCCTTATCGGTCTTTTTTTATGCCTCATCGGCAGATAATTTTTCTCTTGCCAAAAATATTATTTTATGATAAAATAATAAAAAAGTCGCCTTCGGCATACGATGTTCGCAAATGCTCACGATTTTATAGGTAGACTTTATTTGTTACACGCAACCCAGATGCAATTTCCTATGTAATAAAAAAACAGGACAAGTAAATCTTGTCCTTTTTGGCGTTTATAAAATTTGAAAGGAATAAAAAGATGTCACTTGAAAAGGTAAGAGAATATTTTAAAAGGTTTGAGATGTCAGACAGAATAATAGAGTTTTCAGAGTTCTCCGCAACGGTTCACGATGCGGCGAGGGCGGCGGGGTGTAGCGAAGGAGAGATTGCAAAATCTCTTTCGTTTACAGTAGGGGATACCCCCATTCTCATTATCGCGGCAGGTGACGTGAAGATAGATAATGCAAAGTACAGGGGCGAGTTTTCGGCGAAAGCCAAGATGCTCCCCTATGAGAGCGTTGAGGAGATTATCGGTCACGCGCCGGGAGGCGTTTGTCCTTTTGCTATAAACGAGGGCGTTGAGGTATATCTTGATGAATCTCTTAAGCGCTTTGATATGGTTTATCCTGCCTGCGGAAGCTCAAATAGTGCAATAAAGCTCACTATTTCCGAGCTTGAAGAAACATCAGGCTTCAAAAAATGGATAGACGTTTGCAAGCTAATAGAAACCCTTTAATTTATTCTCGGAGGAATAATGAACATTTTACTCAGCTCTCTGAAAAAGGAAAGTGAATATATAAAGCTCACCGAAAGCGTAAAAAAGCGTGGAAGATATCTTGTTACAGGGATTTCCGACAGTCTTTTCGCACTTACTCTTGCGGGGCTTGAAAGGGATACGGAAAAAAAGGTCGTTGCAGTATTTTCAGACGAAAAGGAAGCACATACAGTTGTGTCCGAGCTTCAAGGCTTTGACAAAAGATGCCTCTATCTTCCTGCCCGTGATTTTTTCTTCGGCAAGGTGGATGCAAGAGGACATGACTTCGACTATCTAAGGCTATCGGTGCTCTCTCAGGTGGCAGACGGTGATTTCGATATAGTTGTAACTACCGCCGAGGCACTTTGTCAGACAACCGTACCCAAAGAGACTCTCGCTCTTTCGCGAATGAAAATAAAGAGCGGTGACTTTTTGGACATCGACCACTTTGTAAAAAAGCTTTCGTCAATGGGATATAAGAAGTGTGAGCTTGTTGACGGAAAGGGGCAGTTTTCAAAAAGAGGCGGTATAGTAGACGTTTTTCCCTCACAGCTTGACTATCCCGTGAGAATAGAATTTTTCGGTGATGAAATTGACTCAATCTCCGACTTTGACGTTAATTCTCAAAGACGTATCGAAACATTTGACGAGGTAAGTATTCTTCCCGCAATGGAGATATATGCCGACGAGGAGAGACGTAATATTCTTGCCGAGGCTTTTTCTGACCGAGCAAAGCGTGAAAAGAGAGAGGAAGTAAAGGAGGCACTCCTTCGTGAAAAGGAGACCCTTGAAAACACAGGCTCGGTTGAGTTTGAAATGTACGCCGATATAATTTACCCCGAGTGTGAGACCTTTGCCGATTATCTCGGGGAGGATACTCTCTTTTGTCTTTTCGATACCCCCAAAATAAAGTCAAGGCTTGAGGGGGCGATGGCACTCCTTTCCGAAACGGTAGAGGGACTTCTGGAAAGCCGTCCCGAGCTTTGGGCTATGGGTGGCTCGATGGGTCAAAACGGATACGACTATCTCAAAGAAATAACCGATAATGCCACAAGCGT